>JAJZPA010000203.1 GCA_021811425.1 Bacillota bacterium
CGACCCCACTCTATCGACTCCCGTAGGTTTTTCACACCCTGATATACCTGAATTATTCTACCAGACTTATATTCATAAATCAAGCCTCGCCAACAGGGACAACCGACGCCACTGGGGCCAATACAGTGCCCTCCCCTGCCGGAAGCCAGCGTTCCAAGAGCTTCTCCTTCGAAATCCAAATCAGCTTCGGCGCGCCCTGCAAACGTCCGTTCAGGCGAGCCTTGCCAGCCGGATGGTACACCGACATGATCATTTTCTGCAGAAACCCGATCCAGCGGATTCCCCAAGTAGCCGGAATCTCCTGCACCGTAAAGCCCAGGCCCTTAACACCCCGATGCATAAGGGTAAACCCCAAAAATACTTTGATCGTTTGATACTCAGGGCTTTGGGCGATATAACGCGCCAAGACCGGGAACGACTCACGTGCCATACGCAACGCTTGGATCCCCGATTTCTGCATATCCCGACTTTGCGCTTGTACTCGAATGCTGTCAAGGTGAATTTCCCCCACCACATCTCCGCGCTTTGCCAGAATCCTGCCATCCTCGTGATAGAGATCAGGCCCTTGATACCGCGTCTTTCCCAACCGCAGTATGTTCACTGCATCAAGGCGCTCGACGCGATAAACCCGTGCAAAGACATGTTCCCACTTCTCCCACAGGCGAAAACTCACCCGTCTGGCGAGGCTCCAAGCGGGGAATTCCAAAGCCGCCCAGGGGAGTTTGCGTTCCTCAACGATTCGTTGGCAAAGCGCATCTACTACAGGCAGGATAGACATCCTTTCCCCAGGAAATCGCCCGCCATCATGAAGGACGATGATGGAGCCTTCATTCGCCTTAGTCACGAGACGACTGAGCACCTGGGCTTCGCTTTGGCCCTTTTTCCATTCCTGCCCTTCGACATTCCAAAGGATCGCTTTTTTTCCCCGCCGTTTCAACCAGAGCCAGGTCACAAGATTGAACGTTCCCCAAGGCGGGCGCATCCAGGCAACCGCTCCTCCCGTAAGATTCTCCAAAACCTTGGCTCCATCTTCCCATTCCCTCCAGGTCTGTCGCGGAGAAAGAAACCAAGCATAACGATGAGACTGGGAATGAAGTCCGACACGGTGCCCCTCAGCCAGCATACGCTTTACTATTTCCGGGTGCGCCTGCGCTTGCTCTCCGACCAGGAAAAAAACCGCAGGAACCTTATATTTCACCAGGATATCTAAGACTTTCGGAGTCACTTTCGGATCAGGCCCATCATCAAACGTGAGCACAACGCCCTGGGAAAACTGCCTCCTCCAACTGCCTATTCCCAAACGATGGAGCAGCACATCCGGAATCACCGTATAAACAAGTCCCGCTATCAAGGCCAGCCAAAGCACCAGCCAAAACACCATCAAAATCACTCCACTCTCACCATGCCCCATTCAAGATTAGGTTTTCATTAATTTTTGCAGATTATTAAAGGAGTAAAACACAGCCATCACAGCTAAGACCCCGGCACTGACAAAAAATGGCGCTGCATGCCCAAAACCCTCCCAGACTTTCCCCCCGATAAACGCCCCGGTAGCCGTACCAATCCCCTCAATCGTCATAAAGATGGCCCACATCGTTCCTCGTTTCTCCGGAGAGACCACCTTGGCCTGCAACCCATTCCAGGCCGGAAGAATGAGTGAGTAGGAGGAACCGAGAAAGGCTCCGACCACTAAAGTCGGAAACACCGCCCGCTGCAATGGCAGCAAAGCGAGGCAGATCGCAGCCGCGAAGAACCCGGCCACAAGCGGACCTTTAACCCCTAAGCGATCAGAAAGCTTGCCCGCCGGTAAAAGCAGGAGGACGGTGAACGCTCCACCCCCAATCAGAAGATAATTAAACTGTCCCGTGCTCAAACCAAACACCGTGCGGGCATAAATCGTGATCACCGGCATCAGCACGCCCACCGCCATCGTCTGGACAAACATCCCCGGATAAAGAACCCAAAGTGAAAGGATTTCTTCCCATAAGTCCGCGAGATACCCTTTTAAGGAAGGCATTTCTCCTAATCCCCGAGGGAACTCGCCAAAAATAGAAAGCGTTACGGCAAGGAAAAGGGCCCCTGCTAAAGCTAGGAAAGCCCAAGTGTAAGAGTGCCCGATCAGAAAGTTAACCGTCACAGGCCCTAACCCGGCTCCTACGAGCCAGGCAATGAAAACCTTGCTCAGGGCCTCCCCGAGTTGTTTCAGGGGCATCTTCGCCGCCACACCGGTAATCACCGTCGGCCACAGCGGAGAACTTCCGAAACCAAAAAGGGCTGCTCCGAGCATAAATAGGGTGGGACTCAAGCGCAGCGAGATAAGATAGACTCCCAGTCCGGACAAAATGATCCCTCCGGTCATGATCCACTTGCCCCCAAAACGATCGGTAAGCCATCCCGCCGGAATGCGCAAAAGGTTGTCCAGTAGATAATGTAAGGAAATTGCCGTCCCGATGACCCCCAGCGAATATCCGGCGATATACTGCCCGTAGAGCGGTAGCATGCTGAAAACCAGCGCACCACGCACGAATTCGACTAAACCCAGTACCAACAGAGGCATCAAATCGCTCACCCTATCTTCTGCTTGCTTTTTTCCGGTGTCAGGAGCTTCAAAATATGTTCCACAGCACGCTCGGCCCCACGTCCCGGAAGCGCCTGAGCTGCCGCCTGGCGCATCGCTTCTAAGCGTTCCGGATAGTGAAGGAGCTCCTGAAGCCGCTCTTCCAGTTCCTCCTGGGTATGAGCAATCCGCCCCGCCCCTATGCTTTCCAGGAACATCGCGTTTTCTTCTTCTTGTCCCGGAATGGGCTTAAAAATGAGGAGCGGCAGCCGTCGGGTCAGGGCTTCACTCACCGTCAAGCCCCCGGCTTTGGTGATGATCAAATCCGAAGCGGCCATGAGTTCCTCCACATTATTGACAAAGCCAAAGCGAACAACGGGGTTAGAGGACTCAGCCACCACATCATCCAGCGAACGGTAAAGTTTTTCATCCCGACCACACACCGCGATCGTCTGAACCGGTACATCGGCCATTCCCAAGAGACGACACACTCGTTTAGCGCCGGTTAACACGCCATAGGCCCCACCCATCACCAAAAAGGTCAGCTGCTCCGGATGAAGCCCCAGCTTTTCTGCAGCATCTCTTCTTTCTATGGGCCGTTCAAAACGCGGACTCACAGGAATCCCCGTCACCCGAATTTTGTGCGTTTCGATCCCCCGCCGCACCAAACCGGCTAAGACTTCCTGGGAACCGACAATGTAAAGGTCGATCCCCGGATGAACCCACTGGCTGTGAACCGCATAATCTGTCACGACGGTCACTAAAGGCACATCAAGCACTTTCTTCAACTTCAACTCGGCCAAGGCCCCAGCTACCGTCGGATAGGTGCAAATCACGAGATCCGGCTGCAAAGCACTGATGTACTTAACTAATTCCCCCCGGCCAATTCCATTTAAGAAACGCTGGAAAACGGAGTGTGGCGGAATCTTAGAGGTACGATAATAAAACTTCCCCCAAAGTTTTGGGGTATGTTTAATCACTTCGATATAAGTGTTCTTGATCACCTTGTTAAAAGTCTTATTGACAAATGCGCCAAAATCCAAATGAGTAATCTCAACTCCAGGCTCCTCCAATCGCAGAGCTTCAATCATGGCCTCCGCCGCCCTCACATGACCCGCTCCAAAAGTAGCCGAAAAAATAAGTACCCGTAAGTGCTTCACCAGGAAAAACCCTCCTTCCTTTGATTCCTTTACCTACAATACTTAACAAAAAGAGCGAACAATATTCAGTCCCGTTAAGATTTCCATTCTTTGTATATATTTGCAATGTGATCACAAAAATCCTCTTTTTCCGAGCGATTTTTAACAAAATCTTTAGAAACCACACCACCCTTCAGAACTTCTTAAAAACTTCTTAAATATAAATGACACTTCCTGATCGAAAAAGGTTCATCCTGCTCAAGCTAAAAATCCCCCTCACCGCCCGCAAATGAGGCGTTAAGGGGGATTGTTGAGTTTTTGTGGTGCGGGAGACAGGACTTGAACCTGCACGGTTACCCGCTGGAACCTAAATCCAGTGCGTCTGCCAGTTCCGCCACTCCCGCATGAAAACTGTAAAAACCACCAAACTGGACTTGCGTCCAGCGTGCTGGAATCGTTGAGTCGCAAGAACTATTTTACCGCATTTTTATTAAGTTGACAAGTTGATTCGAACCTTTCGCTTTCCCGGCGCCTCACTTGAGGCCCAATCACTTCCACGATCTCTATTTCCTGTTATAGGCTTACTGTTATCTTTATCCAGAGAAATCGCGTTTTAAACCGCTCTCGTGCAGGATAATTCGGATACTTGCCGAAACCTCATCTTAGGATAAGATGAAATGTTCTAGATAGCGAGGAATTTTTCATGAAGTTTCCAAATCCATTCCCTAGTTATCGCAATCCCTTGCAAAACCTTACTCCCCGCCGCATCACCCTTCTCTATCTCTTGTTCGGAGCAGGCTGGATCCTAGCCTCCGATCATATTTTGAATTTCCTCATTCCCAATCGGGAGATTTTCTTGTCGATTCAGACCATCAAGGGCTGGCTCTTTGTCTTGTTAACGGCGATGCTCCTCTATCATCTCATCGAGCATGGCATGGTGGTTCTTCGTCTTTCCGAACAGGAACTGCAGACTAATTTAGCAGACTTGGAAACGACACACGAAGAATTGGTGGCCGCTGAGGAAGAACTTTCTCAACAGTTCGGGGCAATTCAGGCCACGGAAGCCCGTTTTAGACGAATTTATGAAGGTGTTTCCAGCGGCGTACTCATCCAAAACCTCTCAGGGGTCGTCCTCCATGCCAATCAAGCATCCAAACGCCTGCTTGGCTTACGCTACGCCCAACTCGCGCGTGCCTTACCACTGACTGAACACTGGCAAGCCGAATATGAAGACGGCACGCCCTTTGTCTGGGAAGACCTGCCCGAGCGCTACGTTGCGGCCGGACGGGAGCGCCTCGTAAACCACCTGTTTATTATTCAGGGAGAGAGGCGTTGTCGCTGGCTCACCTGTACCACGGATCCGATCATAAACCCGGAAACAGGATTTATAGAAGAGTTCGTAACCACCTTAGAAGATATCACCCTGGAAAAAGCATT
>JAJZPA010000021.1 GCA_021811425.1 Bacillota bacterium
CCAACGCCGCCGCAAACAATTCATCGATCGCCTTTTCCGCCCGTTTAACAGCACCTGGCTCACTAGCGTCAATGCAGATATTGGGGTGCAGGTTCCCGTCACCCATATGCCCCAAAATCAGCATCCCGATCCGGTTTCGTTCCCCAATCTCCTGCATGCGCCTAACCATTTCCGGCACTTTATTACGCGGCACGGTAGCATCCTCCGGATAAACAGTGGAAAAGCTTTGCGCCATTAAGCCAAAAGCATTGCGGCGTCCTCTCCAAAGATTATCCGCCTCCATTTGATTGGCTGCCAGCTTAAAGGAAGTCGCACCCTCGTCAAGACACACCTTCTGGATCTTCTCAATTTGTTCTTGTAAGTCGACCTTTGCCCCATCAACTTCGAGAAGCAGAGCAGCCCCCACATCCTGCGGGTAGCCGACCGGATCGCGCCTTTCTATGAGTTCGATGATCTCTTTGCTCATCAGTTCCAACGTCGTGGGCACGACCATATGCTTAATAATCGCGGCAACCGCTTGCGCTGCTTGTTCCAGCTGGGAAAACAAGGCGAGCATTGTCTGCTTGGCTTCCGGCAACGGAATCAAGCGTACGATGATCTCCGTGATCACACCTAATGTCCCTTCTGAAGCCGCAAACAAACGGGTGAAATCATACCCGCATTGATCGCGCAGGGATTTGCCTCCCACCTTCACCACACGTCCATCCATCAGCACAACCGTCAACCCTAAGAGGTAATCCCGGGTTACACCATATTTAAATCCTCTCGGTCCCCCTGCATTTTCTCCGACATTTCCTCCCATGGTTGACATGTTAAGGGCCGCCGGATCCGGTGGATAAAAGAGACCCCTGGCTTCAACCGCCCGATGCAAGTCACGGGTGATCAGTCCGGGTTCCACAACCGCATACATTTGTTCTTCGTTGATCTCAACAATCTGATTAAATAACTGTGTGGACAGTACCAGTGAATCCTTTGAGGGAACGGTTCCGCCGACCAGGTTCGTTCCTCCGCCCCGAGTGGTTACGGGAATCTGCCAGCGTTTGGCGATCTGCAGTACTTGAGAAACCTCAGCCGTCGTCTTGGGGAAAACGATCACTCCGGGAAGTTCAACGAAATTCGTGGCATCATAGGAGTAGCAGATGAGGTCTTCCGGCTCGAACTTGACCCGTTCCGCATCCAAGACCGCAATAAATTCTTCAATTACCTCTGCAAGTATTGGGACACACCCCCTTGATATTCGCACTTACGAACTTCATTCATCTGCTTAAACTTAAAGATTCATTCGACAATCCGCTGCTAATTCCTGCCTGCTCTTATCTGATATTTTTCAATGACTAGATCCCACATCATTCATAATAGGGGGCACCTTTGTTCTTATTCCAAGCCTGCACCCTGCATCGCAGACGCGGCCCTTTCTGTATAGCGTCTAAAAACTCCCTTTTTAAGTTTTGATTTTGGAGGCTTCCACCCAGTTTTGCGTTCTGCCAAAACGGCTTCAATCGCTGCCGCTGCAGAGGGTTTACCCGCGATCCCAGTAATTCTTAGCCTGCGTTCATGAATATCGACCTCAATGAGATCCCCATCTTCAACGAAGGCTATCGGGCCGCCAACGGCTGCCTCTGGGGAGACATGCCCGATGCAGGGGCCGCGTGTCGCCCCTGAAAAACGGCCATCCGTGACCAAGACTGTGGAATTACTCAAGCGGCTGTCAGACATCAAAGCCTCAGTGGTCATCACCATCTCTGGCATCCCGGAACCACGCGGTCCCTCGTAACGGATGAAGAGCACCATTCCCGGTTCCACTCGGTTCTCCACGATAGCCTGGTGGCATGCCTCTTCCGAATCAAATACTTTGGCCGGACCGATGTGCTTCATCATGGATTCAGCGACGGCCGCATATTTCACAACCGCACCCTCGGGTGCCAAATTCCCCTTGAGAACCGCAATCGAGCCAATTTCCTTTGTCTCTGCCAGCGGACGAATGACTTGCTCCCGCTTCAGACCATAGTTGCGCAAATAACCCTCGATTCGCTCAAAGAAGCCTTCCTGCCAAAGCGTTTCCAGGTTCGCGCCCAGAGTTTGACCGGTAACGGTAAGGACATCCAGATCCAGTTGGTCGCGAATTAACCACTGCACCATCGGGATTCCGCCCGCGAACCAAAACGCTTCCGTGGGATACTTCCCACTCGGGTAGACATTACCGATATGGGGAACCTGATGATTAATCTCATCAAACACCTCGGGTGCCAACTCAAGCCCTATTTCGCGGGCAATGGATGGCAGATGCAGGGTGGCGTTGGTTGATCCTCCGATGGCTGCATGCACTTTAATCGCATTGCGAAAGGCCGCTGGAGTCAAGATGGTACGCGCCGTGATGCCGTTTTCAACAAGTTTCATGATTTGTTTTCCCGCCACTCGTGCTAAACGATAAATGTCCCGCATCGTGGCGGGCACCAAGGCACTGCCGGGCAACGCTAAGCCCAAAGCCTCAGCCATGGCCTGCATGGTGCTGGCAGTTCCCAAGAACTGACAGGCACCAAAGGAAGGGGCTCCTGTCAATTTAAAATCGCGAACTTCCCGTTCCGAAATATTCTCATTTTTCTTTTGCCTCAGGGATATCTCTCCAGCCCGGATCGATGTGGACATGTCCGGAGCAGGCCTCATGCTGCCCCCGGGAATGAAGATCGTCGGCAAATCCAAGCGGGCTGCGGCCTTTAAGTGGGCAGGTACGGATTTATCACAAGAAGAGATGAGGATCAAACCGTCCCAGGGAACGAACGAACCATGCACCTCGATCATATCGGTCATAACTTCCCGTGAAGCTAGGACATAATTCATACCATCGTGCCCTTGAGCACATCCATCACAAACGTCTGTGACATGGTATTTCGCTGGACGACCGCCTTTTTCAAATACCCCGATCACCGCTTGCTCAGTGAGCAAATTTAAGTGGGTGCTGCCCGGATGGCTGTCCCCAAAAACATCTTCAACGAGAATTTGCGGTTTGCCCAAATCCTCTTCATCCCAGTCCATCCCTAATTGCAGGGCGTCAAATTGTGACCAAAGTTCTCTTGCTGAATGGCTGCGTATCTTTGCAGAATTGTTCATACTGTCTGCCCCCTTACCTAACGCCGTTCGCATTTCGCGCTGATCGATACCCCATTTCCGCAGAAATCTGTTCGGCATGCTCGCGCAACAAAACCGTGATCTCCTCTTTTCTTTGTTCGATCCGTTCAGTTGGACCAGCCGTACTGATCGCTGCGACCACGCGGCCGCTATAATCAAAGATTGGCGCAGCAACACAGCTTAAACCTTCTTCAATTTCTTGATTGTCATAAGCCACTCCCTGTTGGCGAATCTTATCCAACTCTTGAATAAGTGTGGTATAGTCCGTGATCGTGCGCGTAGTTCGCGCAGGCAGGCCTTTGCGATGTACGACCTTTTCAAGCTCCGAAGCTGACATGAAAGCCAAAATACTCTTGCCCAAAGCGGTGCAATGCATGGGCTTGCGGCAGCCAAGATAGGTATTCGTGCGCACGGAGCGCGAACAATCCAGTTTGTTTACATAGACAATTTCATCATCACTGGAAACCGCCATGAATACAGTCTCTTCAATCTTTGCCACGAGAGCAGGCATATGCTGTTTAGCGATTTGATAAACATTAACGCGATCCAAAGAAGATAGACCCAATTCAATGACCTTAAAACCAAGAGTATAGCGTTTATACTCCGACTGGATCAAATACTTGCGTTCGACCATGGTTGAAAGCAATTCGTGCATGCTGCTTTTGGGAATATCCAAGGTTTCACTTAACACTTGTAGGGTCATCCCCTCTGGATGAGTTTGCAAGACATCTAGAACATCCATCACCCTGGCAGCAGATTTGACCGCCATATCTTTTCATCCTCTCCTTTGCCTAACCCCAGAACTCTGGACATAACCCACACAAAGAAATGATTTATTGGTGATTACCCTTTGGAAGCTACTTTCACCTCTGCCCATTCCTCGTAGCATTTAATAACCGCACACATGTCCTCGTCTGCGTAACCCTTCACAATGGCCATTTGAAGCATTTCCTTAACCAAAGAGAGAACCGGAACCGGAACTTTAATTTCAGAAGCCAATTGAGTCGCTAGTCCCAAATCTTTATACATTAAGGCTGTGGCAAAATTCGCGTGGAAATCACGATTTAGTATTTTCGGCGTTTTGTTATCCATCATGCCACTACGTGCTCCACCACCGCTTACAACCTTAACAAATATTTCTGGGTCAATTCCGGCTTTCGTCGCCATAGTAATCGCTTCGACCATGGAAAGTAGGTTGATAGCTGCCATCGTGTTATTAGCCAATTTGGTGTATGACCCTGCCCCATTTTTCCCCATATAATAGGAAGTCTTCCCCATGACATCAAACAAAGGCTTGCTTTGTTCAAAAACTTCCTTCTTTCCACCAACCATAAAAGTGAGAATTCCATCAATAGCCTGCGGCTCGCTTCCTGTTACGGGTGCATCTAATACCTCAACTCCATATTTCGCAAGTTCAAGGGCGATCTTTTTACTGGTATTAGGAGATATTGTACTACAATCAATAACAATCTGACCTTCCCTAAGCCCATGTACGAGACCATTCTCCCCTAAAACCACTTCTTCAACGGCACGATCTGCTGTCAGCATCGAGAAGATCACGTCGCTATTCTTTGCCACTTCGGTTGGAGTGAGAACCACTTTAGCCCCTTGGGCCCCTAATTTCTCGGCCTTTTCTAGGGTACGGTTATATATTATAACTTCATAGCCGGCTTTCAGCAAATTATTCGCCATAGGAAAGCCCATGGTACCCAGACCGACAAATCCTATCTTCTTCATCGAATCTCTCCTTTTTACTTCATTTTGTTTTAACTTTTTATGGGTTAGGTGTTTGTTCTCCCGATTTACCCACCTAGATAAGCCTCCTTCACCTTCGAGTCATTACTGAGGGCAGAAGCCGTATCAGTAAGAACAATACGTCCATTCTCGATAACATAACCACGATGAGCAATATCTAAGGCCATAAACGCATTTTGTTCCACCAAAAGCATTGTGACTCCTTGCCCATTGATCTTGTGCAGTACCTCAAAAACCTGCTCCACGAGTACCGGAGAAAGACCCAGAGAAGGTTCATCCAACAGGAGGAGTTTTGGTCTAGCCATTAAAGCCCGGCCGATAGCTAGCATCTGTTGTTCTCCTCCACTTAAACTCCAAGCCAACTGTTTACTACGTTCCTTTAAGCGGGGAAAAAGTTCATAAATATTCTCTAGATCCCCGCTTAAACAGGCTTTACCTTTACGCCAAGAAGTGGCCCCAATCTCCAGATTCTCATAGACAGTCAGTCCTGGGAATACTCGTCTTCCCTCCGGAACATGCGCCAAACCCATGCCGACTAAATTCTCGGCTGGTACGATAGAAACGTCTTTTCCCAGAAATTCAATTTTACCCTTTTCCAAGCGCTGTAATCCAGAGATTGAACGCAGAACCGTAGTTTTACCCGCCCCATTCGCTCCGATCAAGGTCACGATTTCCCCTTGTTTTACAGATAGGCTGACAGAATTTAGCGCCCGTATTTTACCGTAATAGACCTCAATATTAGAAACTTTAAGCATAGGCACGCCTCTTCCCTAAATAAGCTTGGATAACCTCTTCATTATTCTGTATCACATCAGGATTACCTTCGGCGATCTTTTTACCAAAGTTAAGAACTGTAATACGGTCAGACAGGTTCATGACCAAACGCATATTGTGCTCAATCAGTAAAACAGTAATTCCCTTGCCCTGCAACTGCCGTACCAATTTGATCAATTCAAAGGTTTCTGTATCGTTTAATCCTGCTGCCGGCTCATCCAGAAGAAGAAGTTTAGGTTTTTGGGCTAGGGCTCTGGCAATTTCTAATACTTTTTGCTGTCCGTAGGACATGTTTCTGGCCCTCAGTGACGCCTTGTCTTTCAATCCTACCATCTCAAGCAGAGCCATACATTCTTCCACACTCGCTTTGTTTACTTTGCGAAAATAAGGTGTGTGAAAAACAGTACCGATAATGCCCTCTTTAACCAGAGCATACATACCAATTTGAACGTTTTCTAAAACAGTTAGTTCTTTAAATAAGCGCACGTTCTGAAAGGTGCGTGCCAATCCAGCCCGAGAAATTGTGGAAGAATTTGATCCTTGGATAAGCTTATTATCGAATAGAACCTTACCCTCTGTCGGTTTATAAAACCCGCTAATTACGTTCAATACCGTAGTTTTACCCGCACCGTTCGGTCCAATGAGAGAATGAATCTCCCCCAGCATTACATTCATACTTAAACTATCTACAGCCCGCAGTCCGCCGAAAATCATGCTGATGGCGTCCACTGTTAACAATGGCTCCATATTTCTTCCCCCTCTTTACAAATCCTTCTGTGGACTTTCAACCCTTGCTGTCCGTTTGGCTGTTATCCATTCAGCAAACTGCCCGTCTTTGGCAAAGACATTAACGATGCCTTGGGGAATAAAAATCATGATTAAGACGATTCCTATACCGAACAAGGCCATGTAGTATTCTTTCATAAACCTTAGCAATTCCGGAACAAAAGTCAACAGAATAGCTCCAATGACTGGACCCAGCATAGTTCCGGCTCCCCCAATCAGTACCATCGTAAAAAAGACAATGGACTGGTCAAAAGAGAACGTGTCCGGACTGATGTAAGCGGACATCGAGGCGTATAAACCACCTGCGATTCCAGCAAAAAAGGCTGAGAGGGCGAAGGAGAAAACTTTGGTAAATGTCAGGTTAATCCCAGATGTTGCTGCAGCGATCTCATCTTCGCGAACCGCTTTAAAGGAACGTCCTAAATTAGAATGTTCAATACTCCAAGTCACCAAGATAGACAAAACTACAAAAAACAACAAGAAATAGTAATATTGACTAGCGGAACTTATCGTGAATCCTCCAAGAGAGATTCCCGGAATGTTCCCGACACCAGTCGCTCCATGGGTAAATGAAGTCCAGTTTTGCATGAGCATCTGTACAATAATCCCAAACCCAATGGTCGCCATCGCTAGATAGTGTCCGGTCAGTTTAAGGCTAGGAATACCAATGAGCACTCCGAACAAAGAAGCCATTATACCGGACAAAGGTAAAGCCAGCCAAAAGCTGATATGATGATCCACTCCGAGAAGGGCCGTCGTATAGGCTCCAATGCCGAAAAACGCTGCTTGAGCAAATGATATATAACCTGTGTAACCATAAATAAAGTTCAAGCCGAGAGCAACAATCACATAGATCAAGGATAAATTAGCCAACCCTCTATAATAATTGTTAGGCATTACACCGGGGATGGACAGGATTACTGCCGCTAAGAGGATAAACACAAGATAGCGCAATACTTTTTTGTTCATGAAGCCCCTCCAATTTGCCTAATCAAACTTTTGTGGAAATCTTCTCGCCAAACAGTCCACGTGGCATAAAAGCGAGAATAAGGATCAACACGATAAAGGCAAAAGCATCCTTATAAAGTGAGGAGACGTAAGCCGCAGCAAAAATCTCTAACACCCCGAGAAATAGCCCACCTAAAATGGCTCCCGGTACGGAACCAAAACCACCGATAATACTAGCGGCAAAAGCTTTCAGGCCCAAGTTTGCGCCCATATCGGCTGACACATAAAAGATCGGGGCCAGTAATACCCCTGCTGCAGCGGCCAGCATAGAGCTATAGATAAAGGTGAAGGCAATCATACGAGAAACCTTAATCCCCATTAGAGTAGCTGCTTCCTGATCTTGGGCGGTAGCCTGCATTTGACGTCCTAAACTGGTTTTAGCAAAAAAGAAATGCTGGAATACCACCAAGGCAAGTGTCACAACGATGATGAGAATGTTTTGAGCATTGATCGATACCCCGCCAACTCTAATCATGCTCTCCCCAAATGGGCCGGCAAAATAGATCGGTTGTGGTCCCCAAACAATCCTAGCAGCATTCTTAAGAAACATGCTCACGCCGATAGTGGCAACTACAACGGTAATAAAGGGCTTCTTCCGCAAGGGATAATAAGCGACTTTTTGAAAAATATACCCGTACAGGGCTAAAAGAATAATAGATATTGCATAGGCGGCCAAAATCGGAAGATGAAGTGTCAGAGTCAAAGTCGCCGCGACGTAGGCCCCTAACATAACGTTTTCACCCTGGGCGAAGTTTACTACATTAACGGCATTGGCTATGACGACAATCCCCAAGGCAACCAATGCATAGATCGAGCCCATGGCCAGACCGCTGATTAACAATTGTATCATAACGGTGCTCCTCCCCGGATAACAAAATCGGGGTGGCCGAAACCACCCCTAGGTTCCTAGAGTTTAACAGTCTGAATCAGTTTGTTATTTTGGCCGTTTTCAATCTGCGTAATCATAACCATATGAGCGCCGTTACCATCAGTGAAAGTGAAAGTATTGCCCATACCCTGGTAGTCTTTAATCGTCAAAAGCGCTTTCTGGATAGCCGTCGCATCGGTGGATCCAGCTTTTTCAATAGCCATCTTCAACATATATATACCGTCATAAGCGGACGCGGAATGGAAATCCGGTGCTGCTTTGTATAGATCCGTATATTTTTTAACCCAAGCTTGCACTTTAGGATCTGGATTCAAGCTGGGAACCGGATCCCCTACTACATAGGTGCCGTTGGCGGCATCCCCGGCAAGCTGGATAGTGGCCGGCATACCCATGCCCGGCGAACCAATAATAGGTAGATTTATACCCAGTTGCTTGTTTTGACGCTGGAGCGTGGCTGACTGTGATGGATGACCCCAGTCAATAATCACTTCGGCACCCTTATTCTTGATATTGGTCAGAATAGCCGTAAGATCTTTATCATTGCTGTTGTATGATTCCTCACCAACAACTGTTCCACCCAAGTCTTGCACTGCTTTGACAATAAGGTCTCTACCACCGACACCGAATTCGTCACTATCGTGCGTTACTCCAATTTTCTTCTTTTTCAAACCTTCAATCGCGAATTTAGCAGCGGTTTTAGCCGCGAGTCCATCATCCGGACGAAGCCTGAAAAACCAGGAATTACCGTCAAGCAGTTTGGCATTTGTTCCTTGCACAGTGAAAGGAATTTTTGCCTTATTGATAATCGGAGCCACGGCAAAGTTTTGTGTACTGAGGTCAGGACCCATAATGGCCACAACATTATCCGAATCAATCAGCTTATTAATGGCATTTACAGCAGCTGGGTTGGTATTGGCAGAGTCTTCTTGAACCAACTGGATCTTACGGCCGCTAATCCCCCCAGCAGCATTGATCTCATCGACGGCCATCTTAGTCCCATTCGAAAGATACTGGCCAACAACCGTGTACTCAGAAGTGAGGGCAGTGGCCTGTCCAATTCTGATAGGCGCTTTATCCGCAGAAACGCCTGAGTTTGATCCATTAGACCCGCACCCGCTAAGAGAAACAATTAATAATGTGGCAATAGCCAGGGAAAAACTCTTTACTGTTTTACGTTGCACTTTAAATTCTCCTCCGTTCTAATATTTTCTTAAATGGGCTAATGAACGATATCTATTGTTAACCTCTGTATTTGCACCTCCTTCTCCGGATTTTCTTAATCTAAAAGGCAAATCACTTAGGAGAAAGCTGGGATACTTCTTGAGATCCACGGTCTCCTAAGATATTCCTCAAGGATGTTCATTGTTCATATATGTGAATATAATTCATAATCAAAAGATAATTCGCCAGAGTTTCCTGTTATTCCTTCTCAAGGTGGATTGGCCTTACTCTGTTCTCCAACCCCTAACGCCGAGTAGCCATCTCATTTGCAGTATCCATCAGGCTCTTGGCTTCTTCAACAGTTTCGGCAACAATATCCAGGTAGATGCTCCGTTTTGGCAATTCTTCCATCACCACTTGCAGGTCTACTTGATCCAGTGCGCCCCAAATAATGAGCTTCTTGCCAGCAGCCAATACCTTTTTATATTCAGGAAGCATGTCAGCAACCGACGGCCCGCCAACATCTTTATTGATTTCTACCACATTCAGTCCCTTCATGCTCAAGATCTCATCCAGCACGAAGAAGGATGATGGATGCACATGAACGGCATTATAGGGTTCATAGCGACAAATCGCTACTCCTGAATCGCGAATCAAATCCCGAAACAAGGCCGGAGACAGGAGTGCCGAAAGATCCTCTTGATACCAGATGCAGTGAGCGGGTGTCCAAAGATGATAAAACCCAATTGAATATCCACCCTGAAAAGGCTGGACATGCTTTTGTAGGGTGTCCACAACATTAATAAAAGCCTCAGTGGCGACGCCCGCCAGTTTTTTGATCTGAGCCGGATTATCATACGCCTCCAGTGGAAAACGAGATTGGCCAATAATGGCTCCCACAATATCCGACGGTCCCCTGAGGATGGGCTGACCAACTGGAAATCTCCCTCGCGCATGCTCGACGAGCACATCCACGAATTCCACAAACTTTTTAAACCAAGGGTTTTCCGGATCGAGGCGCAAATTTTCTACTTCATTCCAGTGTTCCATCCAAGGCTCAGCCCACATGCTTTCACTGGTCGCACCGATCTGGCAACCTAACATAGCCTCCATCCACGGGATCCCAGTGTAGGGTTCAGCGACGTAGAAGGCATCCTGCCCAGCCTCTTCGGTCCATTGGTACTGTCGTTCGTAATCTGCCAGGAACGCTTTCGGATCAAGCATGTCCGGAGTGATGATTTTCCCGGGCTGCAACAGTTCCTGCGCAGCCTGATAGCGCTGAGCCATAAAGTAGCTTCCTATCTGAAAGCCCACCATGGGCCGATCCGCTGCTTTACCATGCCAAAACGCTTGATGACGCCTCAACCGTTCCTCCAAGTGTTGCATGATCTAGCCTCCCTGTCCGTCATATCCGTCATTAAACAAAGCGGGGGCACGAGCGCGGCGTCCAACGATGGGGCAGCCGTATTCATACCCACCGCTCTGACCTAAAAAACGCCTATGACTTCGCTCGAATTATTTGCTGTCTTTCGCGATCTCGGTTTGAACTTTAGCGAGAAAGTCCTTGCCAATCTTATCGGCGAATTGATCGTATACCGACTTGGTCGCATCTTGGAAGGCTTTCAATTGATCCGGCGTAAGCTCGGTAACAGTCATGCCTGCTTCCCTCAGTTTTTTGATTTGGCCAGCTTCAGCATCACGGCCCGTCTGACGTTGAAACACCTTTGCTTCATTGACTGCATTTAGGAAGATCTTTTGATCATCAGCAGATAGGGAATCCCAGGTTTTCTTGCTCATAAGCACGATAAACGGAGTATAGATGTGTCCGGTCAATGTAGTGTATTTCTGAACTTCCTGGAATTTCTGCAGATAAATCGTGGTAATCGGATTTTCTTGTCCGTCAATCGTCTTTTGCTGCATGGCAGTGAAAACTTCACTGAAAGGCATTGGTGTTGGGTTAGCACCCATAGCCTTCCAAGCCGCTAAATGCATCGGATTTTCCATCGTCCGGATCTTCAGTCCTTTGAGATCAGCTGGAGATTTTACTTCGCGCACACTGTTTGTCAACTGACGATAGCCATTTTCCATGAATCCCAATCCTTTTAGACCTTTGGATGTTAGCCCGTCCAGGATATCCTGGCCGATGGGGCCGTCTAGCACTTTGTCCGCCACTTGCTTATTGGGGAACAAGAACGGCAAGTCAAAAATCATGAGCTTGGGATCAATCCCAGTTAACGGAGATGTCGACGGAGGCGTCATTTCCAAGGTTCCCATGCGCAGAGCCTCGGTCGCTTTGAGGTCGTCCCCTAACTGAGCATTTGGATAAAGTTGAACCTCATAACGGTTGCTGGTTTTCTCCTTGACGATATCGCCGAACTTCTTCATTCCCGCATAGAGTGGGCTTTGCTCGTTCAGGCCAATACTAACCTTGATAACTTTAGCACTTCCTGAAGCGGCGGTCGGAGTAGTCTTCGTCGGTGTCGCCGACGAACTGGATGTGGATGACAAGCATCCCGTGGTGAGTGTGGCCAGCATCATGCCTGTGACCACGACTGAAACCAGTTTTTTCGCTTTTTTAAACATGTTTCCTTTTCTCCCCCTTTTGAGTTTTTGCCCTTAAACAGCCCTATATTACTCAGCAAAAACCGATGGTTTTTACTCAATAATCTTTAAATCCTCTGACCGTTATCTCCCCACCGCATTCGGAATGAAGAGGATGAGTTCAGGAATGTAAGTGATGATAAAGAGGACAACCACCATGACCGACGCAAATCCAAGAATCGGTTTAACCATCTGCCCGATGGACAGTTTGGAAAGCCCACAACCCACATAAAGCACTGTACCCACTGGAGGTGTGATTAAGCCGATGCAGAGATTGACGACCAGTACGACACCGAAGTAAATCGGATCCAACCCGAATCCAGTCACGATCGGCAACAGGATCGGAGCCAGAATCAAGAGAGCAGGCGTTAAATCCATGACCGCACCTACGATCAGCAGTAGGATATTGATAAGGAACATGCCAATGATCGGATTGCCACCAGACCAAGACATCAGGGTGTTTGTCAACATCGTCGGAATCTGAGCCGTGGTAATCAGGTACGCAGCTGAGGTTGCAGCTCCACATAGAAGTAGGACTATAGCGGTACTCTTAACAGCCGCAGACAAGACCCCCGGCATTCTAGTCAGTTTTAGCTCCCGATAGCCGAAGAGACCGACCAGGAACGCATACACGACGGCGATAACCCCTGCTTCGGTCGGGGTGTAAATTCCGGTAATAATTCCGGCCAGAATGATAATCGGCAGAATCAAGGCCCAGAAGGCGCTCTTGCCGCTATGTAAGACTTCCCTCACGCTCGCTTTGCGGTCTGCCTTATAGCCCTGTTTCTTAGCATGGAAATACCACATGATCATTAAGCCAATACCTATAAGAATTCCCGGGATAATTCCTCCCAAAAAGAGCTTTACAATGGATACGCCTGCGACAACCCCATATAAAATCATAGGAATACTTGGAGGAATAATCGGGCCGATCGTCCCTGCGGCCGAAATCAAAGCAGTGCTTTTGATTTTATCGTATCCCTCTTTATCCATGATCGGAAGAAGGATAGACCCAATGGCTGAAGTATCAGCAACGGCTGAACCTGAAACTCCGGCAAAAATCATACTTGCGACGACTCCAACGTACCCCAAGCCACCGGTCACATGTCCCACAAGAGCACGCGCAAACTCTACGATCCGGCGGGAAATACCGCCTTCATTCATGATCTCTCCAGCCAGCATAAAAAACGGAATGGCCATCAAGGGGAAATTATCAATCCCACGCACAAGGCTTTGCGTCATAATGGCAGGTTCTATTCCACTTGACAACAGCATTAAAACAACTGCCGTCAGCAGCAGGGCAAAAGCGATGGGAATATTCAAAAGAATAAACCCAAAGAGCGCAACTAAAAATGCTACTAACATAGACTTTTTCTCCTTAATTATTAGTTTGGAAAATCAGTTTTACGTGCTGTACGGCTTTGGCCAGTGCTTGGATAATCATTATCGAGCCTGCAAAAGGAACAATCAGGTAAACCCAGCCATAAGGAATCGCTGTTGCCGGAGAAAGCCAGTCCCAACTTTCCTTTGTCATCGTATAGCCGCCGGAAACCAGTAGGTATAAAGCATAAACCACCAAGAGATCGGCAACGACCGCAACTATTTGCGCCAGCCTTTTCGGCATGGCATTGGTCAAAATATCGAGACCAAGGTGCTCGTTATTAACATAAGCTGCAATACTACCCAAGAAAACCATCCAGATCAGCATAAATCGCGAAATTTCTTCTGCCCAAGCCAATGATGAATGAAATACATAACGACCTAACACATTGGAAAAGACAATGAGAACCAGTATGACTAGGATTCCTCCTGATAAAAAGTTAAGAACTTTTTCCAGTATTCCCAATGCCTTGCTCAATGGGCCTTGATTGTTTGACATCAACGTCCCCCCTCAAGTATTTTACATCTATTCTCTGTCGCTTCATCCTGCACCATCTCGTGTCTCACCCCTAAGCATCCCCCCCTTAAGCATAAATCCAGCTCCTAGCGAAGATGACTTCTTAGTCTTAATTCTCATATGTGAACCATGTTCTCCTATGAGGATATTAAAAGTATTCGACAGGTGTAGTAAAAACTCCTGCTGCAAAATTGCTCTTTTTCAAATAATTTTTTATTATTAGGCTATGTCATGTTCGCCAAAAAAAATCAACCTCCACCCACTGGGGGAAATAAGGAAATGGCATCTCCCTCTTGAAGCTCATATTCAACCTGGGTATCCCGTCCATTCACTAAAATGATAGCTATCCCTTCCGATTTAATTCCCAGGCGTTCAAGCACATCTTTTACTGAAGCCCGAGCGGGCAATTCCCAGTTTTCCACTTTAAATCGTCCCTCCCGCAAAGTCGCAAAAAGCTTGATCGTCACGCGCATTAAAACCCTCCCCCTCCCATGAATATTTGTTGATATACACTATCACGGTCCACCAGGCATTCCGGCCGGATATACTAAAAGAGCCTACTATCCAGGCTCTTTTAGTATATCGAAAAGTGAATTTCCAAGACAGCAAAGCACCTTTACTCCTTCGTTGACTCTTTAACTTCTTTAACTTCCTTAACCTCTTCTTTCTTCTCTTCCCCATTCGTTGCCGATTTAAACTCGTTGATTCCTTTGCCAAGCGCTTTTCCTAGCTCAGGAAGCTTTCCGGGTCCAAAAATAACCAAGGCAATAACCAATACAATAACCATGGTCATCGGAGTTACAAAGCCAAATGTTATTAACATCATCGTACACCTCCATGACATCACTATATCATAAAAACACGGAGCCTGCCAATAGCCAAAACTTGCGTCCAGAGGTGGAAACGTGATACTTTACATAAATGTGTGGTACATGATGCTTTTCATCCAATCGTGAGACTCCCACTTCTACAAGTGGAAGTGGGGCCTCGTAATTTAATTGAACGAGTTCATATCGAAGTCAATCTTCTGGACTTTCTGCTGCCCTAAATAACTCCTCGTAGCCTAAATAAAGTTCCCAGATAACATCCCACAATTCCCCATCTGCTTCCAAGACTTTTAGCCCAAGTTGTTTCGCTTCTTGGCGCCCGATAGGGTAGCCATGAGAAAAGTATCCTTCGGTCAATGCTTTCGTCACTAATGGCACCCGTTCCGGGGTGTCATGCAGCATATAGCGGGAGAGTAAGGCTTCAGCATATTGGCGGGAAGCCTTTAAGGCCTTTTCATAGTCTCCGATCAGCCACGGATCCAACTTATTCAACACAGGGGTGAGGATCGATATGGCGATTTCAGGATTAGGGCTTTCCAAGATTGAACGCTGCAAATAGTCCAAACAATGTTCCATAGCCTGAACAGGTACCCACAGATCCTTATATTCAGGATGCTTCACGAGCGCGTCTATCGGCCCGAGTTCAGATACCGGGCCCATGACCACTTCGTCTGCTCCCAAGACCAACATGGAAGCCGCCGACTTGGCTACAAGGGGCACGATGACCGCAAATTCATCACAGAATTCCCGAATCAGCATCACAACCTTGATCGGAGTATCCACAGCCCCGCCATAACTATGAAGAATGAGATCAATCTTCTTTGTCCGCCCGATCTCACGCAGCTGTTTGTAAAGGGGTACGAGAATACTATCATCCAAAGGCCGATAAGAAAAATAGACTAAAACCTTTGAATCCCGCAATTTCTCTAGACGTTCAAGATAATGAAAGCGTTCCTCTGCATCCACCCTGTTCCCTCCTTACTCTGGATCTATTTCCAGTTTATTCCGTAAAGAGGGCTCTGGTGCTTTCCATCCATTATTTTGAACATGTGGAGCGCTTCTATAGATTAGGAATCTCTGCCTTAACCCCAGACTTTACATGACAGTCGAGGCAATAGGATTTCCCACCCAAACCTTTTTTCTCATGACAGGGCAGGCATTGTTTCTGTGGCTGCTGATTATTCAATACAGCATAGCCATGGCCCTCCGGCCCATTCAGCCAGCGCTCACGGGACACAGACGCATGGGGATTAGCCGCATCATAATTTCCTGACACAACTAGGACGATTCCCAAAGCGGCTAAAAGGCCTAGTGTAATCAAGCTGCGCAGGATCCGCTTTTTCTCCATCTTCATCCCCCCCCGATTATAAGCTTTTCAGAACTTGACGCGCCTCCTCCAGTGTCTTGTCGATATCCTCCCGGGTATGGGCTGTAGACAGGAAGACCGCTTCATACTGACTGGGAGCCAGATATACCCCGCGTTCCAACATCCCCCGGAAATAGGAGGCAAAACGCTCTACATCAGAAGTGCAGGCGCTGACATAATCCTTCACAGGAGTTTCGGTAAAGAAAACTGAAAACATGGCTCCGGCCGTATTAACCCAGACAGGAAGCCCCGCTTCCTTCGCCAGGCCTTCCAGCCCTTGTGCCAAGCGCTGGGTTTTAGCCGTGAGTTCCTCATACACTCCCGGCTTCTGCAGGCTGCGTAGGGTAGTGAGTCCTGCCGTCATGGCCAAGGGGTTTCCCGACAAGGTGCCTGCCTGGTACACGGGCCCGCTCGGAGCAATGTGTTCCATAAACCTGCGTTTTCCGCCATAGGCACCCACCGGCAGCCCACCACCGATGATTTTGCCAAGGCACGTCAAATCGGGATCAATTCCATAATAGGCTTGGGCACCCCCATAACTTACCCGGAAACCCGTCATAACCTCATCAAAAATGAGCAGAGCACCGTATTCTCTCGTTATCGCCCTGAGTCCTTCCAGAAAGCCAGGTTCGGGCAGAACAACCCCCATATTTCCAGCCACCGGCTCCACAATAACCGCTGCGATATCTTCACCATAAAGCTCAAAGATGTCTCTTAGACCATTCAAGTCGTTGTAAGAGGCGGAGAGGGTTGTGGCTGCAATCGCTGCCGGCACTCCCGGCGATGTCGGCACCCCCAGCGTCAAGGCCCCACTCCCAGCCTTAATCAGGAGCTGATCGGCATGCCCGTGGTAGCACCCTTCAAACTTTACGATCTTAGAGCGCCCCGTCACCCCTCTTGCCAGCCGTAACGCACTCATGGTAGCCTCTGTTCCGGAATTTACCATGCGCACCATTTGCATCGACGGAAACGCTTTCAGGACAACCTCCGCCAGTTCTGTCTCTAATTCCGTGGGCGCACCATAACTCGTACCGCGTTCAGCCGCTTTCCCAATCGCCGCTATCACTTCCGGATGGGCATGACCAAGGATCAACGGACCCCAGGAACCTACATAATCAATATATTCATTACCATCAATATCCCACATATGCGCTCCGGACGCCCGCTCGATAAATACGGGATCACGACCGACTGAACGAAAGGCGCGCACCGGGGAATTCACCCCGCCGGGGATCACCCGTTTCGCTCTTTCAAAGGCCGCTTTGCTCTTGGTTTCATACATCGCCTTAGCCCGCCTTTCCGTAAAGTCTTATCCTACTATTCACTCTTCTTCCGCAAAATACTCCATGCTGCTCTTCTTAAGTTCTGCCTGGCTAAATAACATAGCATACCGGGTCACACCCGTCTCACCTGCAATCTTCTCCATGATTTTCTGACAATCTTCTGAGGTGCGTCCATGAATCATCGTAAAAAGGTTATACGGCCAATCCGGGAGAGTCGGCCTTTGATAGCAATGGCTTACTTCTCGAAAACAAGCCATCTTCTCTCCTGCCTGTAGGACTTTTCCCTCTTCAACTTGCCAAACTCCCATCGCATTAGCTAAAAACCCGGCTTTTTGATGCCGGAGCACTGCTCCAAAGCGGCGGATGACCGCGCTATTGACCAGGGCCTCTGTGCGCGCGATAACCCTTTCCTCCGGCCAATCGATCTGACGGGCTAAGGCTGCAAACGGAGCCCGTTCATGAGGCAAATCCTTCTGCAAAACCCGGATTAGGGGCCGATCTTCATCCTGCCATCCTCGTTCGGGCGTTCTACCGAGCTGGGGATTGACACCAAATCTCCCTGCCTGCACCTTCTCTTCAATATTCACATCCTCTTCGATATCCTCTTCGATATCCCCTTCTGTTTCTTTTTCCAGCCATTTCTCCTGACTCATATCGAAATCCACACGAATTTTAAAGACTTTGATCGCAGGTAGGCTGAACACTTCAATTCCAGCTGCCTCCCGGATACCTTTCAGGGTGTTTTCGGCCTGCTCCCGTGATCTAGCGATCAGCGTAAACCATATATTGTAGGCATGATTGCGCAAATAGTTATGGGTTACCCCTGGAATCTTGGTAAGAAGCCCTGCAACCAAAGAAATCTTGTCCTCCGCTACTTTCGCTGTACAAAGTGTAGAAAAATACCCCAAACGCCGGGAATCAAAAACTCCACCCAGACGGCGGATGACCCCCAGAGCATAGAGATGTTGAACTTTAGCCAAGACTTCTTCTTCGCTTACCCCTATGGACTCGCCTAAGATCCGATAGGGCTCAGGATGAATCGGGAATGTGCCCTGGATAAGGTTTAAAAGCTTGCGTTCAATCTTGTCCATACTAGACCCCCTTGCGACCATGATACAAGCACCATGGTTCTTCCGCCATGTAGTCCCCTTCATGGTAATAGGCCGCCCGCGCCCGGCAGCCACCACAGATTCGCTTAAACTCACAGCTACCGCATCCTCCCGTGTACTCCAAGGTGCGCAGGGTTTGAAACACCTCATGATCTCGCCAAATCTTGTCAAAGGGGGTAATACGAACATCCCCCAGGGGGATGTTGAGGTAGGCGCAGGGCTGAACAATCCCTTTCGGTCCGATAATACAATAATGGGTACCTGCCAAGCAACCCCGGCCAAAACGGACGTCCACCCCCATCTGTTTGGCGATGCGCATAAACTGCGGAGCACAGGTCGGCTTCAACTCAATATCCACTGTCTGCTGCTTTTTCATGATCCGGGTCAAGACCTCTTCATAGGCCTCAGCCCGCAAGGATTCTTCTTCGATACTTACAGCCCGTCCAGTCGGGACGAGGAAGAAGAAATGGTGGGCTACTGCCCCTTCAGCCACCGCAAAATCGGTAATGGCTTCGATTTCGTAGGCATTCCAGTCCATGATGGTCGTGTGAATTTGGAAAGGCAGCCCAACCTCGCGGCAGTTTCGCATCCCTCGCACCGCTTCTTCCCAGGCTCCAGGGTAATGACGAAACCTATCGTGTTTTTGCTGATCCAACGAATCCAGTGAAATCCCCATACCCATAGCCCCTGCATCTTTTAATTTTTGGGCTAGTTCCAGCGTCAGGAGGGTGCCATTGGTGCCAAACACCGGACGCAGTCCCAACGCTTTAGCGTAGGCAACCAACTCGACGATATCCGGTCGCAGCAGAGGCTCTCCCCCACTGAAAATCATGATTTTAAACCCTGCCCGCGCGATCCCTTCGAGGAGATCCTTTGCTTGTGCAGTATCTAATTCTTCTTCAGCCTTGCAGCCCGCATCCCGGTAACAATGGTCACAGTACATGTTGCAGGCGTTCGTTGTATTCCAGGAAACGATCATTGCTTCGTCCTCCCTCTGACTCCTATTTCAGCCAGCGCGCGACATCAAGCGCATGATAGGTGATGATCAGATCGGCTCCCGCACGCTTCATCCCCACCAGGGCCTCCATGACCACCCGTTGTTCATCAATCCACCCCTGAAGAGCAGCGGCTTTAACCATCGCATACTCTCCGCTCACATTATAAGCAGCTACCGGAACCCCAAAGCGTTCCTTCGTACGATAAATAATATCCCCATAGGAGAGAGCAGGTTTCACAATGACCAGATCAGCCCCTTCCTCCATGTCCAAGGCTGTCTCTAACATAGCTTCATTGCCATTCGGCGGATCCATCTGATAGGTGCGCCGATCCCCAAACTGGGGCGTGGATCCGGCCGCATCCCGAAAAGGTCCATAAAATCCAGAGGCAAACTTCGCGGAATAGGCCATGATCGGGATGTGTTCAAAACCTGCTTGATCCAATGCCGCCCGAATAGCAGCAACCCGACCGTCCATCATGTCAGACGGAGCAACCATATCCGCTCCGGCCAAAGCCTGCGAAACCGCCGTCCGGGAGAGGAGATCTAAGGTTGGGTCATTGAGAATCAAACCATCTTGGACGATCCCGCAATGGCCGTGATCCGTGTATTCGCAAAGACAGACATCGGAAATCACATAGAGATCAGGGTAGGCTTTTTTAGCCAGACGCACAGCTTCCTGGATGATTCCGTGTTCATGATAAGCCCCGCTCCCTTGCGGATCTTTGCTCTCAGGCAAACCGAAAAGAAGAATCGCGGGGATACCCAAAGCGACGACTTCCTTCAATTCCGCGACAAATTCATCCAACGAGTACTGAAAAACACCGGGCATAGAAGGCACTTCAACTTTTTGCTTTTTACCCGGCATCACAAACATGGGATAGATTAAATCATCAACCTGAATCCGGTTTTCACGCACCATCCGACGGATGGCTTCGCTCGCTCTCAAGCGGCGGGGGCGTCTTGTTAAGTCCATCTCTCCCACTCCTTTTACACAAGCCCGATCTCTTCGTCCGTTAAATAACAGGCCGGATCCGACTCCCAAAAATCCCCGGTCACCGCCTCTGCCCGGGTGCGGAAGTTGCCATTGCAAATGTCCACAAACTTACAAACCGAACAGCGTCCCTTTAAGAGGGGCTTGCGGTTCTTTAGGCCCGCCAGAATAGGTTGGCTTGTGTCCGTCCAAATCTCCCCAAAGGGCCGTTCGCGTACATTGCCAAAAGTAACGTGCTGAGTGAATTGATCCGGATGGACATTTCCGTAGGGATCAACTTCAGCAAAAGCCATACCCGAACGATTTCCTCCGTTGAGGGAAATGAGATTTTTGATGCGTTCAGCCTGTTCCAGGTCTTGATTCAGAGCGCGTAGGTACAAGTAGACCCCGTCACAATGGTTATCCACGGTCAGGATCTCCTTCTTTAACCCCCGTGCCTCATAATCTTTTGTCCGGCGAACAATGATCTCCATCGCCTTCCTTGATTCTTCAGGGCTCAAATCATCCTGAATCATCTTGTTCCCGCGGCCTGAATAGACCAAATGGTAGAAACAGACGCGATCAATCTTTTCAGCCTCGATAAAATCAAAAATCTTGTCCATTTCCTCATAATTGTGACGGTTGATGGTAAAGCGCAGCCCGACACGCTGGCCAACCGCCACACAGTTTTGAATCCCCTGCATAGCAGCGGCAAAAGCACCCTCTTTGCCACGGAACTTGTCATTGACATCTTGCAGCCCGTCCAGCGAAATCCCCACATACCCGACCCCGATCCCTTTTAAGCGCCGGGCCACGTCCGCTGTAATCAGCGTTCCATTCGTAGAAAGCGTGGTTCGGATGCCTTTGCTGATGGCATATTGCGCAAGTTCGAAGAAATCCGGGCGAATCAGGGGTTCCCCGCCGGAGAAGAGGAGTACGGGCACTCGAAAAGCTGCTAAATCATCAATGAATTCTTTGGCTTCCTTGGTCGTCAGCTCTCCCTCATACTTGCGGGCATCCGAATCCATGTAACAGTGGGCACACTTCAGATTGCAGGTGCGGGTAGAATTCCAGACGACCACAGGTCCAGAACCCGTAGTGGTTCCATGTAAGGCTCCTCTCGACTGCTGGCTGTAGCGGAGGGAATCCCCAAAGTACTCTGTGTTATATAGAAGCTTTGTGACGCTGATCATGCCCTAACCCCCTCAATCAAGGATTCGATCAACCCTTCAATGGTGTAATGAAGGGCTTCTCCATCAATGGTCAGCCCGAGTTCGCGGGCTGTGGCACTAGTGATCGGACCGATGGAAAAGAGCTTAATTCCCTCTAAGAGGGAGGTTTCTCCGCCGATCAGTTTGATAAAGTTTTTCACCGTAGACGAACTCGTAAACGTAACCGCATGAACCGCTTTCTCCGCCAGCAAATCGTGCAGTTCAGCCCCGCCTTGCCCCATGACCGTTCGATAAGCCGGGACATCCCAAACTTCCGCTCCGAGCGCTTTCAAGGATTCCGGCAAAATGTCGCGCGCCTCTTCTGCCCGTGCCAAAAGTACCCTCTGCCCGCGCAAAACCCGGCTGGCCAAACCGCTGATGATCGCCTCGGCCCGATATTCAGGAGGAACGAAAGCGACCTTCAACCCACGTTCTTGAAGGGCGCTCTGCGTCGCTGGCCCGATGGCGACCAACTCGATTCCAGCCAATTCCCGGATGTCTCTATCCTGTCGCTTAAATTCTTTAAAAAAGGCTTCAACCCCATTGACACTCGTAAACACCAGCCATTCAAAGGTTTTAATTTTCGCAACCGCCTTGGCCAAATGCTCAGGCTGGGTTGGAGCTGCCAGCTCAATGGCTGGGAATTCCCACGCCTCTCCACCTAAATCCTCGATCGCCTTGGAGAGGGTGCTCGCTTGGTGCCGCGCTCGGGTCACAATAATCCGAAGGCCGAAAAGGGGCTTTTTCTCTAACCATTGTAGTTTTTCCCGCAGGGACACGACATCGCCCACAATGATCACAGATGGCGAAGAGAAACCTTGTTTCTCAGCCTGTTTTGCTATCTCATCAAGTTGGGATACCAAGGTCCGTTGTTCTGGCCTGGTTCCCCATTGGATGACTCCTGCCGAAGTTTCCGGTCTGCGGCCATGCTGAATCAGTTTTTCTCCGATGAGAGGCAGGTTTTCCATGCCCATAAGAAACACCACGGTTCCATTTCCCTGGGCCAACAGTTCCCAAGGAATGGCCGAGGCATTCTTCGTCGGATCTTCATGCCCTGTGACGACCGTAAACGTAGAAGTTAAGTCGCGGTGAGTCACCGGAATGCCGGCATAGGCAGGAACCGCGATGGCCGAAGTGATCCCTGGCACCACTTCATAGGAAATCCCTGCGTCCAGCAAGGCCTCGGCTTCCTCACCCCCGCGCCCAAAAACAAAGGGATCTCCCCCTTTTAAACGGGTGACAATCTTCCCTTCCCGGCTCTTTTGCACCAAAACCTCGTTGATCGCGTCCTGAGTGAAGGTATGTCGTTCCGGCGATTTGCCCACATAGATCCGTTCACAGTCTGGCCGTGCTAAGCTCAGTAAACGTCTGGAGACTAATCGATCATAGACTAAAACATCGGCCTTCCCGATGCACTCTGCCCCTTTTAAGGTCAGCAAACCCGGATCACCGGGGCCGCCACCGACTAAATATACATATCCCTGGCCCAATCGACACACTCCCATCCCATTATCCTCATTAAGAAGCCCCTGTCATTCTGAACGAAGTGAAGAATCTAGTGAAGATCCTTCGCTGATGCTCAGGATAAGCTAGCGAATCGCCTGCAAGATTGCCTGCGCCCCCTGGGCCAATAGGTTTTCAGCGACTTCCAAACCCACTTGCACGGGGTCAAACCCCTGAGCCTCTGCACATAGCATTGCCTTGCCATCCAAACTGGCTACCATACCCTTTAACACGATCCTATTCTCGCGTATTTCTGCCAGTGCCCCTATCGGAACCTGACAGCCCCCTTCAAGGCGGCGCATCAAGCTGCGCTCGGCTAACACCGCCCATTCTGTCTCCCGGTCATTGAGAATGCATAACATCCGAGCCATCTCCGAACGGTTCTCGGCGATCTCCACAGCGATGCACCCTTGTCCGACAGCAGGCAGGACCCACTGAGTGGGAATAACCTGGGTAATCCGTTCTTCCCAACCGAGGCGCTTGACCCCAGCGGCTGCCAGAACTATGCCGGCGAGGTCTGAGCCCTGCAGTTTTTGCCATCGGGTTTGCAGGTTGCCCCGCAGATCCGCAAACTCTAAATCTGGGCGCAGGTGCTGGAGCTGGGCCTTGCGCCGAAGACTGCTGGTTCCGATGACCGACCCGGGCGGCAAATCCTCCAGCTTTGTGCCGTTTTTGCCCAAAAACACATCCCGGGGTTCCTCCCGCGGGCAAAATGCCGCCAGCATCAACCCTTCCGGCAACAGGGTGGGCAAGTCTTTCAGACTGTGTACAGCTAAATCGATATCCCGACCCAAAAGCGCCTGTTCCAGTTCTTTGGTAAACAGTCCTTTATCCCCGATCTTCGCTAAAGGAACATCAAGGATCTTATCCCCTTTTGTCTTCACTGGCATCAGTTCAAAATGCTGACTTGGATACGCTTTCTCCAGTTGAGAACGTACCCATTCGGCCTGCCACAGGGCCAGGCTTGAGTCACGCGTTCCGATGGTGACGGTACTCATTCCTGCCCCCCCTTGCCGAGCGAGCGTTGCGCGAGTATGCGTAAAGGCCGTTCAACCTCTTCCTGTACATCGATATCAAACAGATTCTGGAGGATTTCGGTATAAAGATGCCCTTGCCGGGTGGTGGCATACTCCTTGAGGTTTCTGATCGGAGTATGGAGGATTTGGTTGACAATCGAGTTAGCCAGCGAACGGACCACTTTTTCCTCTTTCGGCGTCAGCCCCCCCAGCCGTTCCAAAGCCCGAGCCAATTGAACCTCTTTGATCTGTTGCCCCCGCTCCTGAAGGGCCACGATAGTCGGAATCACGAACAAGGAATTATGCCATTTAAGAAACTGGGACATTTCTTCCTCAATAATCCCTTCCGCCTGGTGGGCTGCGGCTTCCCTTGCCTGTTGGTGCTGATCCACGACTCCTCGAAGATCGTCGATATCATACAGCGTGATCCCCGGAATATCACCGACTGAAGGATGGATGTCCCGAGGAACGGCAATATCAATAAGCAGGAGTGGCCTTCCTTGCCTGGCCTGCATCGCACGCTCGATTTGATCAGGCAACAAGATGAAGTTAACGGAAGCTGTTGCCGAGATCACAATATCCGCTAGGGCTAAACAGCCCTCTAACTCCTCATACGGAACAGCATTCCCACCGCACTCAGTTGCCAATTTTGAGGCGCGCGCATGGGAACGGTTAGACACAACCACCCCGCAGGCCCCGGCAGCCACTAAGTGCTTGGTCGTCAAAGCGCTCATCTCACCGGCACCAACGACCAAGATGTATTTTTCATTGAGAGAACCGAAGGCCTGCTTGGCCATCTCCACCGCTGTATAACTGATGGAGACAGGATGCTGATCAATTTGGGTTTCAGTCCGCACTCGTTTGCCAACCGTTAACGCATTTTGAAAGAAAACATTCATGACTTTATTGGTCACTCCCGCTTGCGCCGCTTGTTCGTAGGCCTTAGCAGCCTGGCCCAGGATTTGCGTCTCTCCCAACACCATCGAATCCAAACCCGAAACAACGCGGAAGAGATGACGAACCGCATCATAGAGGGTGTGGACATAGAGATACTGATAGAGCTGCCCTTCATCCAGTTCAGCGTGACGGGACAAGAATTCCATGATGGATTTCTGACCGATTTCCACATCCGTCGTTGCCGCATAAACTTCAAGCCGATTACAGGTAGTCATGATCACGACCCCTTGTAACCCCTGGTAACACTTAAGTTCTTGCAGAATACCTTGAATTTTGCTATGATGAAAACTCATTTTTTCCCGGACTTCTACGGGGGCAGTGCGGTGGTTTAAGCCAACAACGACTGGAAACACTGTTTAACCACCTCTTTCGCTTCCAATGTCCGCCCGCTCTTGACGAGTCTACCAACTTCCCCGTCTGTCACCCGAGCCCAGAACTCCTGCCGTTCCTTCGCCGGTAGACGTTGTTTGGCCTCAGCACGCCAGTGCTTCAAAATCGCAAGGTACTCCGCCATCTCTTCCCCATAGAGCGTTTCTAACTCCTCACGGATCTGCCGGGCGACCAAGGGACTGCTTCCGCCGGTGGATACAGCAATACATAGCTCCCCCCGTTCCAGGATTGAAGGAACGATAAAGCTGCACTTTTCCGGATCGTCCACAACATTGACCGCACGCCCGGCTTGACGGGCATCCCCAGCGACCTGAGCGTTCACTTCCTCTCTGTCCGTACAGGAAAAGACCAAAACGGCATCCTGCACATCGGTGCTTTGGTAAGCTCGTTTTTCCCAGACACAATGATCTGCTTCCGCCAAGGTTTTGATCTCATGTATAGCGTCAGGAGCCACAATCCGTACTTGGGCTCCATGCTCTAACAAGGTGTCCACTTTCCGCTTGGCTACCTGGCCGCCACCGACAACGAGCACGGGCTGATTTTCAAGATCGACAAAAATCGGATAATAATGTGACATGATTTCAACTACTTTCACTCATCTACTCGCGAATCAGCGAACTTCCCCAAGATTTAAGGCACATACTTTATATATTCGACCTTTAGCAAAACTTCCCTTCTGCAATTTGTACTAATTCTAGTAGTCTTTAATAACTATTTCTTTAGGTCAGCGTTACGCATACGAATGCAGCCCTGGGAGGAAATAATTGACACCAAAAAAGGTAAACAGCACTGCCACAAATCCGAAAACTGCCAGCCAGGCAGCCCGTCTGCCTTTCCAACCGTACATCAAGCGGGCATGCAAATACCCGGCATAAATAATCCAAGTGATGAGTGACCAGGTTTCTTTAGGATCCCAGGACCAATACGTTCCCCAAGCATAATTTGCCCAGATCGCGCCGCTAATAATGCATAGTGTCAGCAAGGGGAAAGCAAATCCCACCATTTTGTAAGCCAATTCATCTAAGACTTCGGGAGCAGGCAGGCGGGAAGATGCTTCCCCGGACTTACCGCCGCTGTGACGGGCTTTCAAAAGGTACATAATCCCGAGCCCAAAAGATATGGCAAAAGCCCCGTAGGCCAGGATCGCCGTAAGCACATGAAAAGTCAGCCATTGACTTTTCAAAGCCGGAGGAATCGCTTGGGCCACTCGTTCCTCCGCTCCCATTTTCATCACGATATAGGCCAATAGCAAGAAAGGAATCGGTACGACAAACGCCCCTAAGGATTTAATGTGATAACGAAATTCGACAAACAGATAAACCGTGATAATCCCCCAACAAAATGTCAAAATAAATTCATAGCCATTCGACAGAGGCGGGCGTCCAGCAATGATCATTCGCATAACCACTGCCGTGGTGTTTCCGACCCATCCCACAATAGCAAGCAGTGTCGCAAATCGTCCAACCATCTGTTGTTTAAAGCCAAACCAAACCCAATAAAAAGCCATACTCAGGAGATAAGCCATTATGGTCAAATAGAACATGGACGTTTCAAGATTCGTTAATCCTGAATTCATAGTTACTCCTCCTTCTCCATCCCCATCTTCGATTCTAGCCGGTCTTTAAGCATGCCCACCAAAGCAGCGAACTCATCATGTATGCCGCCACTTGACTTTCCGGTAGCCGCCCCTAAAATCAGCTTCCCTTGACCTGCGCCGTGCATTTCCCAAACCCCCGCAACAATCCGGGGACGCCAATAAAAGGATAGCATCAGCCCCGCCAACAGCAACGCACTCCCGAGCCAAATAACCCAAATTCCCGGATCCTGTTTTACTTGAAGGCCTGTAGCGGCCGCGTTTCCGTCAAAAGTTAGGTGGTACTGGCCTTGAACATCCACACTTTCACCGACGGTCAGTTGTCCGGTTTGTACGGGTCGCGAACCCTGCCCCTTATACACTTGAAACATAACCGACTGTTTATTGAAACCACTTTGCATAGCCGCTACAATCAGGTAAAGATCCGTCCCCGGAGCTTGAAAATAGTTCCCCCCTTGATCCTGCAAGACAACAGGGATTTTCTGGCCTTTTACATCCGCGGTAAAATGCGCGCCATTGGCAAAATTTGCTTGATAAAAAGTAATCCCCCGATACGTGAAAGGATGGTTCACGGAAAGAGTTTGCCTGGCCACTTCTTTTCCGCTTTCTAAAATACTTAGATCCGTATACCAGTTGTCCCGTTCACCGTTCGGCAGAAAACGATCCTCCGCCGAATTGATCCGGACACTAAAGTTCTCTGCCACCTTTCCTCTCTCAATCTGGATTTTTTGGATAGGTACAACCTCACCGGTCACGGCCATAAAGTATCCTTTAAAGCCCATAACACTCCCCAACAGGGCCCCGACCAAGAGAATCACAAACGAAAGATGCGTAACAACCGATCCCCAGTTCCCTAAACGATGCCGTATGCCAATAAAAGTCCAGATTCCCTCGTGCTCTTCGGTATTTAAACGATAACCCCTTGCAGACAATACCCTTTCCACAGCTTGGCGCAAAACAGGCAATGAACCGTTAATTTCCGCTCGTATCTTACGCGGTACACCGGCTGCACTCTCCGGTGGACTCGGCTTAAAAGTCCGCCGGTAGATTCCGGAAA
>JAJZPA010000204.1 GCA_021811425.1 Bacillota bacterium
TGAGTCATGGCAGCGCTCTAATCTCAAACGTCCTGTTTGAGTCGGCGACGGCGGCCGCCTAGTTGCCCTTATGCCACCCGAAATTACTTTCTGATTGGTACAAGAAAACTCCCGCCCCCGTAGCCCAAACGCTACAGGGACGAGAGCTTGCTCCCGCGGTTCCACCCTGTTTGATCCGTTCAATCCATCAACGGATCCACCTTCATGACCTCATGCTCTGGATCGCCTTTTCCGCTTCCTCTGCCCGGCTTCCACCCTCCCCGGCTCGCTAAAAGATTGCACACGGACTTTTTACCCATCATCGCATCAAAAGGGATGATTTTACAGCTATTATATGCGCCTAAAGCGGCTCTGTCAAGCAAAGTTCATCTCCATTATATCCCCAACTCTGCTTCATCATAAGCATCCTTCATATTGCTTGGAGGAAAGGTTTCAAAACTCTCAACTTCAAAAGTATAGTGTCTGAGGGCTGCGGCTGCAATCCCCATGAGCCCGAGCATCCGTAGGCCGGGCCGACGCAGGATGGTGTAGGCGATGGCCAGGCCCGCCGGAGCCGAAACGCTGAGAAGGGTTCGGTCTTCCCGTTTCAGATTCACTCGGGTTTGGTTCAGCCGCTGCCACTTTTCCTGCATGCCCTCCCACATGACCTGCCCCCGTTCTTTAAAACCATCAGACAAATCACTTTGGCCCTTTTCGACATCGGCAAGGGCCTTGACGAGATCCCCCTGAGCCTTTTCCAAAGCCTTCCGGGCCTCTTCATAATTCAGTCCCATGCGTTCCCGCAGAATATCGACTTTCTCCAATTCGGTCCAGGGTCCTTTGATCATACCTTCACCCATACCTTCACCCATACCTTCACCCATACCTTCACCCATGCCTTCACTCATGCCTTCACTCATGCCTTCACTCATGCCTTCACTCATGTTGACCCTTCCTTCCCGCCACGGTCTTGTCCCCCGCCCTCAACTGCCGCACTCCCCATCTGCCAGGATTTAAGTCTTCTCTCAAAAGTCTCTTCACAATATGCCCTTAGTGTTTCCAGAATTTCCTGCTGCATCATTGCATTCCAGCGCAACCGATCAAGTTTTCGCATTTCTCCGTTTAGGAGCTGCCTCATCAAGGCCATGCTTCCAGCGGAAATCCATCTTCCCGCATACTGTTCGCGACATGTCAGGCAGAGCGCCCCCCCGGCAGCCGAACTGATAAACAAACGAGGCCCGCAGAGCGCTCCCCCACACTCCGCACATTCCCCCAAACGTGGAGCATACCCGAGTAGGCGCAAAAGCCGTAACGTATAAGCGCCTTGCAGAAGATAGGGATCAAAGTGCTCCAATAAAAAGAACACGGTTAAAGTCAGGGTAAAGGCTTCGGGATAGATCTGCCCCGGAATCGTGGCCATGTCCAGAAGTTCCGCGACTCGTGTTGCCGCCAGCGTCCGATCATAATCATTCCAAAGGTGGGGAAAGCTTTCCTTCGGACTTGCCTCATTCACGGTATCCAGCGTCCGCCCCCGATGAAGTAGATATTCTCCATAAGTAAAAAGCTGGGCTGCAGCCCGTTGGCGGCTCTTTGGCTTGCGCACCCCTTTCGCTAGCGCTTGAAGCTTCCCCATCTCTCGGGAAAAGAGGGTCAGCAGCCGATCTGATTCCCCGTACTCGCGGCTGCGTATGACTAAAGCATCCGCATGATAGACGGCCACACTCTGACACCCTTTCTTAGTGTTTGTTGGGGTTCGAGGAAGTATGCATTGATTACACGAGTTCAGGCCCGGCGCTGGTGCCGAGACGATCGGCACCGGCTTCGATGAGTGCGAGGGCGGCTGCACGAGTGCGAATGCCGCCAGCGGCTTTGACTTTGACCCCTTCGCCTACCCAGGCTTTGAGGTTCCGGACATCCTCAATTGTGGCCCCGCCACCGGCAAAGCCGGTCGAGGTCTTGATAAAATCCGCGCCGGATTGTTTGACGATCTCAGCCGCACGACGCTTTTCTGCTTCCGTGAGGAGTTTAGTCTCAATGATCACTTTCACCGTCAGTCCGCAACTTTTCGCCGCTCCCACCACCCGGCGGATGTCTCGCTCCACGGCCTCCCAATCCCCGGACTTGGCCCAGCCGATATTTATGACCATATCCACTTCGCTAGCCCCTTGGGCCTTGGCCATAAATGTCTCCTGAACTTTAATCTCAGTAAATGTCGCCCCCAACGGAAACCCAATCACGGCGACCACCCCAACTCCCGTACCATATAAGAGTTTGGCGGCTGTTTTGATGTAGGCCGGATTGACACAGACGGCGTGAAATTTATGCTCGCTCGCCTCATGGCAAAGCTTGACAATGTCCTTCTCACAGGCATCAGCCTTGAGCAAAGTATGTTCGATCGTGTGCGAAATCTGCATAGGTCACTATCCCCTTACTTGTTTACTTACTTGTTTACTTACTAACTTACATGTTTCTTAAATCAATGTTTTCTTGAATCATAGCCAAGATGGCGCAAAGTGTCGCTACGGTTACGCCAGTCTTTTTTCACCTTCACCCAAAGTTCGAGGAACACCTGGCTCCCCAACAGAGCTTCGATATCCACTCGGGCCAGACGACCGATGGTTTTCAGCATACTGCCGCCTTGGCCGATGATGATCCCTTTTTGCGAATCGCGCTCCACCATAATCGTCGCTCGGACTTTCACCAGGGTCTTCTTCTCCTCCACTTCTTCTACAACCACAGCGATGGAATGGGGCACTTCGTCCCGCGTCATCTGGAGCACCTTTTCCCGAATGAGTTCGGCCATGATGAACCGTTCCGGCTGATCCGTGACCTCGTCTTCCGGGTAATAGAGCGGCCCCTCAGCAAGACCCGCGAAAATCACCTTCAAAAGCTCATCCGTGTTCTCGCCCGTCAAGGCTGAAACCGGAACGATCGCGCTAAAATCCAGGAGCTGAGCATATTTCTGTACTTGTTTGGCCAACTGCTCCTTGCTGATCACGTCCACTTTATTCAGGGCCAATATACATGGTGTTTCAGCCTTGCGAATCATCTCAAGGACGAATTCCTCCCCGCTCCCGAATTCAACGGATGTATCCACCATATAGAGAATGATGTCCACATCTCCCAGGGATTCTTTCGCCTCTCCCACCATATATTCCCCGAGCTTGTGTTTCGGTTTGTGGATGCCAGGCGTGTCTAAAAAAATGATCTGCCCCCGCTCCTCCGTCACAATACATTGAATCCGATTGCGGGTCGTTTGCGGCTTATCAGACATGATTAAAACCTTTTGCCCTAAAAGGTGGTTTAATAGTGTGGACTTCCCGGCATTTGGCCTCCCGACGACGGTGACAAAACCGGAACGAAATCCCTTTTCCCTTGTACTATTCAAAAAATCCCCTCCATCGACCGTACCCGGAAAACTCCGGCTAACCCCAGTATCACATCCAGTGTTCCTCCAGCCGGCGCCTACGTTAATTCCAACAAGATGGTGAACCTATAAAAACTCCGGCCCAAAAGCATTCGGCAATAGCGCTTTCAGACTTGTCTCCTTCGTCTCGCCCCGTCCATTCACAAGGATTACCGGGCAATCCTCGCTAAATTCCCGCATCACTTGGCGGCAAGCCCCGCACGGAGCAGGAAACCCGTCTCCAGGAACGGCAATCGCGATACCCTGCAAAACCCGCTGCCCCTGGGCGACAGCCTGGAAGATGGCATTACGTTCCGCACACACGGTCAAACCGTAGCTGGCATTTTCCACATTGCAGCCTGAATATATCCACAGATTACTTTCTGATTGGGATGAAAAAAGCGCTGCAGCGCCCACTGGATAATGAGAATAGGGGACATAGGCCTCTTTATAAGCTTCCCTGGCCCGCCGGATTAATTCCTCGCCTTCCAGGGTAGCCGCAAAGCCCGGCGCATCTGACGTCATGGTAACCACGCTCCTATCCAGTTCCGCATCGGTGTCCAAAAGATTCCGACCCCGATGAACACCGCTTGGATCACCGCCACCAAGACCGCACCCGCTGCCACATCCTTTGCCATCCCGGCCAAGGGATGAAAATTGGGTTCGATCAAATCCACAACCAGTTCAATAGCCGTATTGATCACTTCGGTGGCGATCACCGCGCCAATTGCATATGAGAGCAACAGCCACTCCATCCGCGAGAGTTTGAAGCACCAGGCCGCGCCAAGCACCACCGTTCCCGCAAAGAGATGAAACTGCAAATGCCCTTCCGTCTTCCAAACGTACAAAAATCCTCGCCAAGCCTGTTTTAAGCTGCGCCAAAACCCTGTATTAAAATTCCCCATACATTCCTCCGCCTATTCTCTCCTAAGCTCAAGAACAGTCATAACCGCTTCTTCTTTTTGGCGCATGGCCTTTTTCTCTGCCTCTGTTTCGTGATTAAAACCGAGAAGATGGAGGGTTCCATGCACCGCCAAGTAAACAATTTCGCGTTGAAAGGAATGCCCATACTCTAAAGCCTGCTCCCTCGCCCGCTCCACCGAAATTATGATATCCCCGAGTACACTGTCCTCGAAACCAAAAATGTCCGGCTCCTCCTCAACCTGTTCTTGCAAGGCAAAAGAAAGGACATCGGTCGGTCGATCCACTTCCCGATAAGTGCGATTTAATTCCCGAATCCGCGCATCATTGGTTAAGGTGAGGCAGACTTGCGCATCCTCAGGTCCTTTTGCCTGTACTATCGCTGCCGAAATCCCTTGTTCCAAGAGAACGGCCAACGGGTCACGCTGACTTTCCGGAATCGAACCCTCATCCCAGATCACATCCAAGTCGAGCACGCAATTCACTCCGTTTCTTTCCCGACTGCATCCGCTCATGTAACTACCGCACCGTTTGGCGTGCTGCCCGAGTCTCCTTTCCCTGCGGGAAGTTCCGGATACTCCACCCTGGAATGGAAAATCCCACTCAAGACCCGGACGAAAGCGATGGCAATCCGATCCAGATCTTTAAACGTAAGTTCGCATTGATCCAACTGCCCGTCATTGAATTTTTCTTTAATGACTTTGCGAACCAATCCTTCAATCCGGCCTGGCGTCGGCTGGCGCATGGAGCGTACCGCAGCTTCCACACTATCGGCTAAACAAACGAGTGCTGATTCTTTATTCTGAGGTCTGGGCGAATCA
>JAJZPA010000205.1 GCA_021811425.1 Bacillota bacterium
GCGGCGGTGTCATATACTGGGCCATCGGTGAATTATTAAAACTCACAATGGACAATTCCTGCGGCAACTGCAGGCCGCGCTCGCGGGCCGCCCGCACCGCGCCAAAGGCCATGATATCATCCATGATCACAAAAGCAGTCAACCTAGGACACCCGTCCAGAAGTTCCCCTGCTGCCTGGTACCCTCCCTCTTCCAAAAAGTCCACGGCCCGCACCCGCGCCGGATCCCAGGCTATACCCTTTTCGGTTAGTGCTCGTCTGTATCCTTCCTCCCTATCTTGGGAGACCACAAAATCTAACGGTCCTGAAATAAACCCGATTACCCGGTGCCCCAACCGAAGCAACTCATGAGTCACCTGTCGGCTTGCTTCAATATTATCATTATCAACCCATGCTACAGGCAGTTCCTCGAGCGGACGCCCGATCACAACCTGCGGTACTCTCAACTCTACTAATTCTTTTATGAGATGCTGATCCGTTCGGGAATAAAGAAAGATCACCCCGTCTACCCGGCGTTCCTTGACCACGCGCATGGTTTCCTGGTACTCGTCCTCAGCTGTAACTGGAGTGAGCAGCAGTAGGTCATAGCGCTGGGAGTTGGTTTTACTGCCAATCCCGCGAATGACCTCAGGGAAAAAAGGATTTTGAAAGGCTAATTCCGCTGAGCGAGGCATGACAATGGCGATCGTTCTGGTCTCCGCATTAGCCAGGTTGCGCGCCATGGCATTCGGGAAATAGCCCAATTCCTCCATCGACTTCCGAACCAATAGTTTCGTCTCTTCGCTAATCAAGGGACTGTTGGCGATCACCCGGGACACGGTCGATGGCGAGACCCCTACCCGCTTCGCAACATCTCGAATTGTTACTGTATTTTCCATCTTTCGGTTCTCCTACCTACACAGCTAATCTTGAGGCGTTCAACTTATTTTCGTCTTTTTTTCTGAATCTCCCCATGTCTAGAGCCAGTCTGAAGCCAGGGGCATGCGGCTAAGGCTTTTGGTCATGTCTTTGTAACCAAACTGCCAGATAAAGCTGAACCGCTGCGGCAAACTCCCTGGGATTATAACCGGTAAACTCGGTAACCCGCTCCAGCCGGTAGAGCAAAGTATTACGGTGGATAAACAGGGCCCGAGCCGTTTCAGAAATACTTAAGTCATGGGCAAAGTAAGTTTCCAGGGTCTCGATCAATTCCGGCGACAAGCGCTCTTTCAGCATTTCCTGACGGTAATGTTGGCTTGCCGTCGGTGAAATTTCGCCCAGCAATCCTGCCAATCCCAATTTCCACGCAACCAAACCTGCTTCCCCCGGGAAAAACCGCGTCTGGAGTTTAACCAGCTGGTGAACTTCCTTGTACCCTTGCCACAATCCGTCGCACGGAGAACCGACGTAGACGGAAGCCAAGATCCCTAATTCATCGGCCAGCATGTTATGGATCTGTTGAATAAGGGATTTTCCCCATACCAGAAGCTCATCTATTTTGTCAGTCCGCGTTTCATTCGTCTCTGCTCGAACGAAGAGGAAGAGTTCTTGCCGATACACCCAAAATACATCGTGTTGAGGCAGTAGATTCTCTATAACCATCGGAATCTCGCTACGCCAATTCTGACAGCGAATCAATACAGGGAATCCAAGGGGGAGCATGGGCAGCGCATATTCTGTTGCCTTTTGTTCAAAGAAGGCCTCATCCCACTGTTGTTCCACGGCGACACCCAGTAGTTTCTCCCATGTCCATGTCGGAGCAAACTGTTTAGCTTCACGCTGAAGGTCAGCATAGATTGCGCGCCCGAGAGCAGAGGTTAAACGGGATACCAATTTTCCTGGAACAATCCCTTCAGGCACAAGACCGGCTAGTTCAACTTCTCCCTCCTCGCTATTAAAACGCAGTAGGATCCGAGTGTCCTTATCCACCCCATCACTCTGGAGCACAGTGAGACGACTCTGGGCGTCCTGCGCGGTCCAAGGAGAAAATTCCAACCCGGATTCTTGGTTAAGGCGCGTGCACAATTCCTGGAGTAGGAACGGGTTGGGCTCGTTCAGTTGAAGTCCATTATCTCGCTGAGATCCATCGTTTTTCTTCATGCCATACTTCACCTACTTTATGCTCCGCGCATAAGATTTCAAGACAAATCTTACCCATTTTCGCGAAAAAACGCAAATAGTCATGGCGAAAAACGAACACACTCATGTTCTTGCTGAGTGTGTTCGCTATAGAAGGAGGAGGAAACAATTTTAATAGGCCGTCTGATAGCCGGGACGATGGATCACTTCTTGTGTTTCCATGTCAAAATACCGAGCCATGTTCATATCAAAGGCAACTTTGTGGCGCTGCAGAACTTTCGCCTGACTTGTAGCATCAAGGCGGGCTATCACATTTTCCTCATTCAGCGAGAAGTAAACGTAGTGCTCAGCACCCATCGGTTCAAGGACATCGACATGGACATCCACAACCCAATCCGGATTCGCTTCCAGAAAAGCTGCGTCATCATAGATCGCCTCTGGACGAATTCCAAAGATGATTTCTTTATTAACATAAGGGGTCAGTGCTTCCCTGCGCTCCTCTATGGACGGCAGACGAAAAGCCGGGTTCACTAACCAGAGACGTCCCTTCTCTTCCACCAGCTTTACTTTCAAGAAATTCATCGACGGAGACCCGATAAAACCAGCCACAAACATGTTCTTTGGATGGTTATAAAGGTTCATCGGGGTATCTACCTGATGAATATACCCGTCCTTCATGACAACAATTCGGTCTCCCATCGTCATGGCTTCTGTCTGATCATGCGTGACATAGACAACGGTTGTCTGCAGGCGGTGACGCAGCTTGGAAATTTCCGCCCGCATCTGTACCCGAAGTTTGGCATCCAGGTTCGATAAAGGCTCATCCATCAAAAATACCTGCGGTTCGCGAACAATGGCGCGTCCCAAGGCCACCCGCTGCCGCTGCCCACCGGAAAGCGCTTTGGGCTTGCGTTCCAATAAATGTTCGATATCAAGAATGTGTGCCGCTTCTCTGACTCGGCGTTCGATCTCGGCTTTAGGGATCTTTCGCAGTTTCAACCCAAAAGCCATATTTTCATAAACGCTCATGTGAGGATAAAGCGCATAGCTTTGAAATACCATGGCGATATCGCGATCTTTAGGCGCAACATCGTTCACCAAACGGTCTCCAATGTACAATTCCCCGCTCGTGATTTCTTCCAGTCCAGCAATCATGCGAAGAGTAGTAGTCTTGCCACAGCCCGAAGGCCCGACCAGCACAAGAAACTCTTTATCCTTAATTTCAAGGTTAAAGTCATGCACCACAACATTCTGGTCGTACTTTTTAACGACATTTTTAAAGGTAAGGCCAGCCATAAAAAACCTCCTCTTTTTTGCAGGAAAGACATCAAGCTTGAATGTTGTTTCATTGTGAGTGTAGCACATAAGAGGTTGCTAGGCTATTGGCAAAAGCTCCAAATGTGTTATCTAAAAAGTACGAAAAATACGATATTGGTTATTTCTTAACGAACTCAAATTTGAGTGTCCCGTTCGTTTTGTCCTCCCATATGAGATACGCTGCAAATGATTGGCCGTTTTTCGCTTTAAACCCTTTAATCAAGGGTGTCTTGCCCTTCTTTAACAAGCTTTTCATTTGGTTTGGAGTCAGTACCTTGCCACAGATGGGATTTTTCCAGACGACAAAGCCGCAGCCTGCCCGCCAGTTAGCACACCCATACCCTTTTTTGCCTTCGATTACTGTCCCCCCGCACCGGGGACAGATGCCCAATGCCAAAATCGAGGTTCGTGGTTCGATATTCGTTGTTCGATACGAAGCTGTGGGACTAGCGGATTCGAGGTTTGAGTGCAAGACTTCTTCCGGGTCAGCTCGTGCTGTGATGGTATTCTGATTCTCAGATGGTGCCGTTAAATTGTTAGGGGGGGCTTGGCGTCGTTTCCGACTCACTTTGGTTCTCCCTATATCGGATTCAGCCGTTTCTCCTGCCTTACGGACTGCTCCTGCTTTACGGCTTGTTCCTGTCTTACTACGTACCCCCGATGGTCCCAGAGCCAAGGGAGTTTTACCGTGTATTCGTTCAAACGAACGCAGTTCTTCGATAATACCGCCGATGGCCTCCGCCACACTGAACATAAACCGGTTCAAGTCCAGTTCGCCTTTTTCTACCCTAGCCAGATCGAACTCCATTTGCCCGGTCATTTCAGCGCTAATCAGCAGGCGGGCCTGGGGAAGCTGCTCCCGAATCAAGCGAATCAGTTCGCTCCCTTTCGGCGTCGCTTTTAACACCTTTTGCTCCTGAACAATATAGCCTCGCTCCAAGAGGTTTCCCAGGATAGCGGGGCGGGTAGCCACCGTGCCTAAGCCTTTCCCTTTCAACTGTTGGCGCAAAGTTTCATTGTCAATCTGCTTGCCCGCCGTTTCCATGGCTTTGAGCAAATCTCCCTGTGTAAACCGTTTCGGTGGTTTGGTCGTCTTTTCTTCGATATAAACACGGGTCGTTTGAATCGCTTCCCCGACTTTTAAAGGCGGCAAGGCTGCGTTCTCATCATCGGCCGCCCCTCCGTCTTTTGTGCGCTCCGCAGGCTCATCATCTGCTGCATAGACTTGCTTCCAGCCCTGACTCAGCAGCACTTTACCTTTGGTGCGAAAGGGTTCACTCGCCACCTCGGTCACTACTTCGGTCTGTTCAAAACGGGCAGCCGGAAACCAGATCGCCAAGAACCGCCGCACGATCAGATCATACAGCTTCCGCTCCTCAGCGGTAAGCCGCGCGAGAGCCGCTTTTTCCGTGGTCGGGATGATCGCATGGTGGGCGCTAATCGCCTGGATCACCCGCTTACCGCCGGGCACATCGTGACGAGCCGCTTCTTCCGCTAAATTAAGGTAAGGTCCTTGGCGCACAGCCTGTAAATGAGCCGGTAATTTCACAATGAGATCAGCGGGTAGATAGGGACAATCGGTTCGGGGATAAGTGATGGCCTTTTTCTCATAGAGCGACTGAGCCACCTGAAGCACCCGTTCAGCGCTCAGATTATAGCGTTTTGAGGCCGTTATGGTCAAGCTGGTCAGGTCAAATAAGAGCGGCGGCGGTTCCGAC
>JAJZPA010000206.1 GCA_021811425.1 Bacillota bacterium
GTTCGGTTCAGACGTAGATAACTCCTCGGCGTTGTCAAAATAGGTACGAAATCCACGCAAGGATGTGAGATGGACGGGAGGTTTGTACGAAGCCTCCCCTTCCCCAAAATAGGTTGAAAAGTCCTTCCCCAACTCAGCGATCGTAGGTTGAGACGCAGGATCAACGTCTGACCAGGTTTCCGAAGTGAAATACTGATTAAACCCCTTGAGTGTCACAAGTTTGGTCGGAGGTAGGGGAAGAGCGTGACGGTCAACCGCCGCCTCTTTTGGGGGACGCTCCTCCCAAGAATTAACCCACAAATAAAAGGCTATCCCTAAAAACAGGTACGGCCCGATCCAAGCAAAACCTCCCAATATTAATCTTAAAAATGAAGACAGGGAAATTCCCCAGCTGCTAATCCCGAAAGTCCCCAAAAATCCGAAAATTGATAGGAACAGAAAGATGATTCCAAGAAGCCTCAGCCAAGGATGCTTATTCCGTCGCTTACCAGAAGTTTTCCTGCCAGCCAATCTTTTCACCCCCATGCTTGTCCAGTATCTATTATCTTTGAAAAGGGTGGGGGATGTCAAACTAAGTTAGCCATCGTGAACTCGTTTTACTAAAGCCAAACATCGAAAAATAACAAAGAGGACTCCTGTGAGCCCTCCAACAGTTAATAACCGAGCAGGATTCCTTCTCGATTCGTGGTATGAAAACTTTCCTGGGCAATCTCGCCCTCGGAATTCATGACGACTTTCCCGGTGTAGAGAAAATCTTCCCGGGTCCAATAACGCAGATCCATGAACTCGACCCAACACTCGGCATTCTCATCTTCTGCAGCAACAATGTGATAATACGGAGTAAACTGATCGAAAATCGCAGCTACTGCCCCTTCCATGGCGGTACTGACATAAGGATCCGCTTCATCCCAACGCGGAAGCGTGCGCTCCACTTTCGGATGCTTGCCGCGAATCGTTCCAAAGCGTACAAGCTGTTCCTGAAATAAGAGGAAGTTCCAGCTGAACGGACGGTACATGGCTGGCAGAACTTTGACCTCCCGCTTATCGTTCAAACCGTACCTTGCCATTAAGTCTTCACGCACCTTCAGCCGCCCAATTTGCCGATACATAAGATAAACTCCGCTCCCTAGGAATGCTAAACTCGCAGCTTGCGTCGCTTGAGGCCAATTGAACGATACAACAAGCGAAGCCAAAAAGAGGGTAAAGAGCACCGGATCAGTCAGCATAATCATGTTGACTGTCAGCTTCTTTTTATAGAAAGGCCATAACAATTCTGCTCCAAAAGAATTTAAAAGATCGGCCATCCCGTGTGAGAGGGTTCCTAATAGAGCCCAATAAAAGAGGGTACTCCAGGATGTTGCCGGGAAGAAGCTGTACAAAACACTTCCCAAACCAACCGCCATTCCGCCCAGAGCCAAGAGTGAATGGCTGGCACCCCGGTGCTTCAGTAAATAGTTTAAACGTCCCTTGACATGGGTTACGATATCAAGATCAGGAAGCATAGCTCCCAAAGTCGAGGCTAGGAAAATAGGATCGTCCAAACTTGGGGCATGCCCTGATAAAAAGGCCAAACTTGCTCCGATTAAACCATGTGTGATCGGATCCGTTTTAAGTCCCCCCTCATATTTGATGTTTTGCTTCTTTTATTATAGCACATTTAAAATATAGAAAGCGCCAGGAATTCTTTTCTTTTTTTGAGTGAAACTCCGAAGGCCGTGAAACGCTCTACCCTTCATGGTGGCAAAACCCTATCTGCCAGTAAAGAAAACCCCTGACCCCTGTGCTGCAAAATTCCCGCTACCCGGCGCGGCCCGCCCCGTGAGCCAAATAGCCACTCCCCATACTTTTGATAATCCCGTTCAAATAAAACCGCATCCAAAAAGCCGAATTCATCCTCCAACGTAAAGAAAACCACCACTTGCCCGCTCCGTGTCGGCGGTCGATGCGGGCGGAGAATAAGCCCGATTAAACTCACTCGGGTTCCATCCTGCATGTCCCGCACACTCGCTGTAGTCAGCAACCCCTCCCCTTGCCAATGATACATCTGTCTCCAGAGTGCCATCAAGCGGTGCGTGGTATTGAGTTTAAGTAAGCGATATTCCCACTCCGTCTTTTCCAGCAGGGTAAAATCCGGGTAATTCGAAGAATCGTTTAGGCCAACCGCATGCTCTGCAACAACAAACCCTTCATCCCTAAAAAGCCCATCATCCCAGCCCTTATGGATCTCCCAGAGAAGGGCCTTGCGGTTAGGGTAACGCACCTCAAAAGCCCCTGCCAAAACCAGGTTTTCCAGGATCAAAGACGCTACGCCCGCACGCCTGGCCAAATCCTGCCAGGAACGAAAGGCATGTTTTTCCCGCTCCTCCACGATCCTGCAAGCACTTGCTTCTGTTATGCTTTTCAGCTGTTTAAACCCTGTTCGGATGTTCCCCTCCTCTACCCGAAATTCCCAAACGCTTTTCTCGATATCCAAAGGAAGGAGTCTCACTCCCCGGCGCTTCGCTTCCAAAGCCAAGGTATTGGGCGGATAAAAACCCATTGGCTGATGATTGAGCAAAGCCGCAAAAAACTCAGCCGGATGATGTTCAACAAGATAAGCGGTCTTTAACGCTGTCGTCGCAAAGGCCGCCGCATGGGCTTCACAGAATCCATAGCCTGCATAACCCACTAAGTAAGAAAAGATTTTCTTCGCCGCCTCCGGCTGAACTCCCCGCTCAACCGCCTGTTTTTCGAACATCCGACCGATTTCTACCATCTCTTCCTTGGAACGGGCATGGCTCATCACCCGACGCAACCGATCCGCTTCCCCGGGCGTGAAGCCGGCCACCTTCTGCACGATCGCGATCGCCTGCTCTTGAAAAAGCACCACCCCATAGGTCTTCTTAAGGATTTCTGCCAACGCCGGATGCAGGTATTCCACGGGGGCAAGCCCTTTGCGGCGCGCAATATAGGGTTCGACCATATCCCCCTGCACTGGGCCTGGACGGATCAGTGCCACACTGGCCACCACATCCTCAAAGCGATTGGCCTCCAAACGGCTCTGCAAGGCCCGCTGGGCCGGACTTTCTAGTTGAAAGATCCCCATTGTCTCTCCGGTTTGTAATCGGGCATAAACCTCCGGGTGATCCTTCACCGTTTCTTCTTCCCGAAACCCACTCCGGGACGTGCGAATATCCCGGATACTGTCTTCCACGACCGATAAGGTGCGCAAGGAGAGAAGATCGATCTTAAAGAGCCCCAATTCCTCAATATCTCGTTTATCCGCTTGGACAACCGGAGTTCCTCTGCCTGACCACTGCAAAGGAACGATCTGGGCGATAGGCTCTCGACTCACCACGATACCCCCTAGATGTGTTCCTAAAAAGCGAGGGAACTCAGAAATCCGAGCACAAAAGGCAAATAGTTCTTGAAAACGTTTCTGTTTCTCCTGAGACAGAACCCTAAGCTCCGGGAAAAACGGGATCGCTTCCCGAATCTCGTCTGCATTGATCCAGGGCATACGTTTCGCCAAATCATCCAGTTCCGCTTCCTGAAAGCCAAATGCTTTCCCCACTTCCCTAATGGCCGAACGGGCTCGGAACGTCTGATAGGTTCCCACCGCAGCCACTTTATCTGCCCCATAACGTTCGCTAAAATAGGCAGCCACCTGATCCCGATAACGCGAATCAAAATCAACATCAATATCCGGTTTTTCCGCCCGCTCTACGCTCAAAAAACGTTCAAATAAAAGTCCCCGCCCGATGGCATCCACTTCCGTGATCTTTAAACAATACGCCACCGCACTGTCTGCAGCCGAACCGCGCCCCGCAAACCGAATCCCTTTCCGCCGGGCAAACTGGAGCGCATCCCAGACGACCAGGAAATAATCCGCAAACTGAAGCTGATGAATCACCTTTAATTCATATTCCAAGCGTTCACGCACCGGCGGCGTAAGCACACCATAACGCTCCCGCGCTCCCTGCCAAACCAACTCCTCCAAAAAATGCGTTCGTGCCGCAGAAGTCGGTAGTGGGTATTCTGGGAAATAGGAAAACCTACCTAAACTGACATTGCAGGCCTCAGCAATCCGCACACTTTGCCCCAGAGCCTGCGGCATCTCCCGAAAAACCTCCTCCATCTCCTTTATGGTTTTTAAATAATTCTCACCGTTTAAGCGCCGTTCCGCATGCACATCCTCCAAAGTCATTTGTTGCCGCACACAGGTGAGGGTATCAAAGACTGGAAAGTCCTCTTTCACGGCATAGTGCACATTATTGGTCGCCACCCAAGAAATCCCCAGTTCTTTCTGCAAGCGTTCCATCCCAACCACTAAACGTTTCTGCCCCGGCAATCTGTCTCCCTGCAATTCCAGGTAAAAATCTTCATCAAAGAGCCCCTTGTAAGCCCGTGCTGCAGCTTCTGCCTGCAGATAATCCCCACGCAAAAGCCAAAACGGAACTTCCCCCCGTCGGCAGCCGGATAAAGCAATGAGCCCTTGATGATAGCGCTCCAAGCTCTCCCACTCTACCCTGGGATTTCCCCGTTCATGGGCCAAATGACTCTCACTGATGAGATGGCTCAAATGTTGATACCCTTGCTCATCTTTCGCCAAAAGAACCAGATGATACCCTGCCATTTGACCTTTTACTCGCTTAGTCCCCAACCCTCTCTCTTGCTCAAATAACCCCAAACTTTCCCTTTTCCCCAGTCTAAAACCCTCTTCCGGGCGCGCTCCGATCAAAACCTCCGCCCCGAAAATTGGCTTTAACCCTGCTTCTCGCATCAACTCCTGAAACCGGGCAGCCCCCGCCAAGCTGTGCCAATCCGTAAGCGCCAGAGCTTTAAACCCTAGCCGTTTAGCCTCCTGAACCAAACGGTGAAGGTGGCTGCCCCCTCCTAAAAACGAATAAGGAGAGTGCACATGCAGGTGAACAAAATCTCCCATGCTGCTCCCCCTTTCCATCATTACAAATTATTACGGATCACAAGCCCTAATCACACCTTACTAATCGTATACCCGATAAATTACCCAGACATTTTCGTTAACATCATGGTACAACTCATAAACCTGAGAACCTGAAGCCACCCGGTAGAA
>JAJZPA010000207.1 GCA_021811425.1 Bacillota bacterium
GTTCGGACTCACGAGAGCCTCCGTCATCCCCGCCAACCGCCGAAAAGAATCTAATTCCTCACCCATAAGCTTCGGGCGAATCTCCTCCAAAATTACAGGGATAAACTCCTCTGCCAAAAATAAGGGGTCTCGGCCCCCAGCCCCGGAATATTGGACCGCCGCACAGTCCCCACTCGCTACCTGTCCATCCTCCAGAAGGAGAAGCACCGAAACGGATTCCCCTCGTTGGCGCACCGCCTTAAACCCAGGCGTCAACGGCTCTCCGGTATACGCAAACCCATCATGCCCCGCTCCGGCCTTAATCGCCTTTTGATCATCAAAATAAAAACCGGTTAAACCTGCAGACGTCAAGACATCAATAATCTTCATAAACTTCCACCCCACTATCCAAAGTAATTATTTAGAGCCAGGGATGTTCGCGAGCACTTAGGGAACCCCTAAAAACTTCAGGTACAAAGAGCGAAAGCCAGAGATTGGATACGAGTGAGAAACGGGGTCAGACCTTACCCTCTGTGCGGTTGTTCGGCTCCAAGGTCTTACCCCGTTTCCTTCCCCGACCCAGGAATGTCACGCGAGCACCTAAGCGAACCCTAAAGCGAGCAGTAACCAAACTCTGCAAAAGGCTCGCACTGTAGAATAGAGGGGCGTCACACAGGACGTGTGACGTCGCCAACTGAGCCATGGATGGCGAATTTGGCACGATAGTCTCCTGTGGAGAGTATCGCCGAAGCCGCATGCCACAAAGAATATCTTTACGGCTGAGGATTTCACCCCTCCGACCCCAAAGCGAGCCTAGAGCAGCTAGTTTGGTCTGCAAGCGTCCGGGCGAGCGTGGTGCCGTGGGACATTCCCCCTCAATACGTGAACTGGGGTGAGTCTAGTGCCGCGAATATCCCTACCCCAGATTTCCCTAGGGCCTCGGCCTCCCCACGAGCATCCCCTTGCCAATGGCGTAAATGTCATCAATCACCATCTGGAACGACGGATCCCGACCTTCATCCCGGCCGCGTTTGGCGATCCGCTCTTGGTGGAAGCTCTTGGTTTCTTCATCAAAAGGCAGATTCCCGAAATCGAGGAGCCGAACCGCTCCGGTGGTGTCACGCGCCGGCAGAATCTTGCCTGCGTTAAAGCGGCTGGGGGCAAAGGGGACGTCAATCACACCGGCCTGGAAGGCCCGCACGGTTCCCAGCGCCATATCCCCTTCCCCGAGTTCGAGGACTTTATCCAGAATCGCCCGTGTTTCCGCGAGGATCACCTTTTTTTCCAGTGCGAGTTCTTCGGTCTGCGGGAAGGTTTGATCTTTCAACATATTCAGAACTTGTTTAGTCGTCCTGAGTCCAGCCGCGTTAGCCTCTTTCGTCGGAATTCCCAGGGCTTCATGCGGTGTTTTGACGATCACCTTTGTCGCCTTCCCCAGAGCTGCGGTCGCCGCACCCCAGGAAATTACACCATACGCCTTGGCTTCATCCTGCGGGAAGCCGCCCATCCATTGGTGGAAGACGGTCGTAATCATCACCTCGGATAACCCTAGCTTGTGTAGATATTCTTCGGCCAAAACGGGCAAGGTTTGCAAGGCGGCCACATCCTGAACGAGGTTGCCGCACTGCCCATAACCCAAGCTGAGGCTTTGCACCCCTTGAGCAACTGCCAGGACGCCCTCAATGACGGCCACGGCGTGGGAGATAGATGGCGGAACGAGCGTTCCCGTAAGAGGGCCGAACGGCTCGCGGTTGATTTTGACCCCATTTTCTTCATATAAGCCAACCAAACGATCCACATACTGCCAGTGCTTGATCGTGGTTGCGATCGGAACATCTTTAGAGTAGGGAATATTATAGGAAATTGATCCCCCTTCGAAATCCGTGAACCCGCCTGCCAGGGTAACTTCGGCCAGCAAGCGAGCATCCGGAGTCCCGTGACGAACCTGTACCGGAACCTGGACACTCTCCATGAGCCGACGGCAGGCCGTCACCCCGTGATTCACAGCCGGAAAACCATTTAACATCGAACGCCCGATCGTGCGGCTTTCCTCGATTCCTGCTTGCGCCTCGTTATAGCGGTTTTGCCGGGTATAGGAATCAATCGTGGTCGGCAGAAAATCCGCTCCTCCTTCGTCCTGAAGGTAACGCAGCAACTCAATGTGCTCTTGCAGCAGCGCCACACCGGCTCGGGGTTGAGTGTAAGTGATTCCTTTCGCCTTTCCTTCCGCCAGTTTCGCGGCCATCACCTTGCTCTTAGGCAATGCCTTATGATAAGCCACCGCTTCTTCAAAATTGACTTCCTTGCCTGTGGACCACTGAGCGAGAACTTCCTCGCGCTGTCTTTGAAATACTTCTTCATCCATCTTCTTTACCGATAATTCCATGACTTTTCCCTCCTAAATCTTAACCAAATATTTTTTCATCATCCTCAAGGCGGCAAGCGGAGAAATCTCCCGCAACAAACCCATCGCCGCCAGAATATAATCCTTGTCCAGATAAAACTCCGGTTCCTGGGGCTTGAGCAAGGTCGGTTCCGCCGGGTTGAAAACTGCTCCTGCCAAAATCCCCAGCGGCTGAGCATTGCGTAAGAGCACTCCCCCCGTCCCAATCACGACCGGTAACGGGGTCAAGTCTTTGCCCTGTTGAATATAGGACGCGCCAAAGGGGGTGTACACGACTTCAATTCTTCCCACATGCCTTTCCACCGCCAGTTCAACCGCCAGACGCCCCATCGCCGTATCAAAAGAACTTTCTTCTTCAGACTCAGGCACCCGCCAAGGCTCCGCAACATAAAGTTCCAACTGCCGATGTACCTTCTCTTCTGTCCAGCCAAGGTGCTTGGCCAAGCGCTTGCCTACCGCTTCCCCAAGGGCCAAGGCACTATAGCGCATCCCCAAATCTCCTTCGACTGTGCGCTTAGCATAGGGCTCCGGCAACCCTTTCAGCATTACCCCCGGCTTACTTGGTTCTCCCTGAGCTAAAGAATGCACATCCGTCGTTGCCCCACCAACATCCACGATCAGGAGTTCTCCCAGACCCGCCTCGTCATCGAAGCCCTGGGCCAACAGTTCAGCCGCTGACAGCACCGCCGCCGGCGTCGGCATGAGGACCCGCTCCATAAACTCTTCCGCCTTGTCGAGCCCTTTCGCGTGAATGATGTTATCCAGAAAAACCTCCCGGATGGCTAACCTAGCCGAATCCACCGCCAAGACATTCAGTTCAGGCATGACGTTCTCGGCCACAACCACCGGATGATGACGCTTTCTCAGGATCTCTGCCGCCTGCAAAGCCACCACCTTATTTCCCGCAACCACGACGGGAATCGAAAAAGGCAGTTCGGCCAGATGTTCGGCATTTTTTAGGAGGATTTCTTTGTTCCCCCCATCCGTCCCACCAGCCAACAGGAGTATATCCGGCTTCAGCGCCCCTATTTTCTCCTGATCGCTTGCAGACAATTCGTAGCTAAAAACTTGGAGCACCCGAGCCCCGGCTCCCAATGCCGCCCGGCGTGCTGCTTCTGCCGTAAGTTCCTTCACCAAGCCGCTCGCCACCATTTTCAGCCCACCGGCTGCCGAACTACAGGCCAGTTTGCGAACGAACTGCCAGCCGTCCCGGGGCTCCGGGATCTTCTCGAGCGCCTGATGTAACCCTTCCATCATATTTGTTTCTATCGTGGTTCCTGCTTGAGCAGTGCCGATGATCCGCTCTGTCTCGAGATCCACGATCGTCACTTTGGTATACGTACTGCCAAAATCAACGAGCAACACTGCCTGCATAGCACTCACCCCCAAATCAGAAGTCAGAAGCCGGATGTCGGGGAAGCAAGGGGACGGTTCTGCTTCCACCCAAGTCCGTCGTTTGCCCAAGTCGCACGTTATGCCATCCATGGCGCGTGGGCGATTCAGAAGTCGGATGTCGGACTTTGTTAGACAAGTCCCAAATCTTGACGCAGGTTGGCGATGGGGACGTCCGGCATGGTTCCGGGCGGATAAATCCGGTCAAACCCCATTCCCTTAAACAGCCGCTCCACCGGGGCAAAATCCTGCTTCCCTACAACCAGGTTCCCCCCAACATAGAGAAGGATGTTGCCAATCCCTGATTCTTGGCACTTTTCTCTAAGGCCCCGGCAGTCGATCTCCCCATGCCCGTAAAGGGAAGACACCAGAATAACATCCGCATTCGTCTCAATGGCTGCTTGAATAAACTCCTCCTGAGAGGCCAGCACACCAATGTTTATCACCTTAAAACCCGCTTGGGTAAACGCATAGTCCAATATTCGGTTCCCCACCGCATGGACATCCGCCCCAATCACTCCCAGAATCAATGTTTTCTGTTCCATGTTCAACACCCCCTTTCTAATCGACCCATGGTGCAAGGCGAACCTCGCCAATCGGCTCCTTCAGGAGGGTATTTCCGACCCGGCGAAAAAGCTCGGGGTCACCGCTGACAAAATAACGTACCCGCCAAATTCTCTGAGCTTCTACGAGTTGCTCTCCTTCGTCTAAGCGCTTCTCCTCGTCCAGATGCTCTCTTTCTTCGCGTTCATCCAGTTTCTGCAAAACCCTTTTTAACTCTTCTACCACAGCCAGAGCAGGATCGACCAGTTTGACCCCTTCGCCTAGGATTTCCCGAATCACCGGAGATAAGAACGGATAATGCGTACACCCCAGAATCAGGGTATCCACTCCAGCTTCTTTGATGGATGCCAGATAAGTCCGGGCAATCCCCCGCGCCTCAGCGGAATTGAAAAGCCCTGCTTCCACTAACGGAACAAAGAGCGAACAAGCCTGAGCCTGCGCCAAAAAAATAGGCTGTTCCCCGTTTTTCCAAGCTCTCTTTAACCCTTGATTCTGCGGCAGAACCCCTTTGGCCAAAGCCTTGCTCACTGCAAGCGAATAGGCCCGGCTGCGCACCGTGGTTTCTGTCGCAATGAGGCCAATCTTTCCCTGAGCAGTTTCTTCAACGGCCAAGCGCGCCCCGGGTTCAATCATCCCCAAAATCGGTATGTCAAAATACTCTCTTAATGTTGGCAGGGCCGTGGCCGAACTCGTATTGCAAGCGACCACAATCGCCTCTGCCCCCTGGCTG
>JAJZPA010000208.1 GCA_021811425.1 Bacillota bacterium
TAAGGACAAACAGGAAGAAGGCAAATCACTGAAACAGGGGATGCGTTAGCGTATCCCCTGTTTTGCTCAGCAATTTGCAAGGTGAATGTCTCATCTCCTGAGGAAAGGCATATATTTAAGTATGGCCGTGGCTGTTTAGGAATAAGCGAAAGGGGGGGTATCATGGAGGTCATTCAATGGTTAAGAGATTATCGGGAAGGCGAAGCCGGCTTCGCTTGGAAAGGAACCTTTGCTGAATACCTTGGGCTGGTGACGCAGAACCCTCATCTCGCCATGCATGCCCATGCACGCATTTATGAGATGATACGCAGTGCTGGTATAGAGACGAATGGTCGCTACAAAAAGTATAATTTTTTCAGCCAGGAGCTTTTCGGGCTTGATAAGGCTCTGGATAAACTGGTTGAGGACTATTTTCATTCTGCGGCCAAACGTCTTGATGTCAGAAAACGTATCCTCCTCCTTATGGGTCCGGTGAGCGGCGGGAAATCGACGATCGTCGCGCTGCTCAAGCGAGGACTGGAGAAATTTACCCGTACCGAGGCAGGGGCGGTCTATGCTATAGATAGCTGTCCAATGCATGAAGATCCTTTGCATCTGGTGCCGGCCTCTCTACGGCCAAAATTTGAAGAGGCATATGGCCTTAAGATCGAGGGGAACCTTTGCCCTGTCTGCCGTCTGCGGTTGGAAGAAGAGTTTAGAGGAGATGTGGAAAAATTCCCGATTCGGAGGATTATCTTTTCTGAGGAGGAACGGGTGGGAATCGGGACGTTTACTCCGTCTGATCCGAAATCGCAAGACATCGCCGACCTAACCGGAAGCATTGATTTTTCTACCATTACTGAATATGGCTCAGAGTCTGATCCCAGGGCTTACCGTTTTGATGGGGAGTTAAACAAAGCCAACCGGGGTCTCATGGAATTTCAGGAAATGCTCAAATGTGATGAAAAATTCCTCTGGAATTTATTGAGCCTTTCCCAGGAAGGAAATTTTAAAGCCGGACGGTTTGCCTTAATTTCCGCCGATGAACTCGTGGTGGCCCATACGAATGAAAACGAATACCGGGCCTTCGTGGCAAACAAGAAAAATGAAGCGCTGCAATCGCGGATCATCGTGCTGCCTGTCCCATATAATCTAAAAGTCAGCCAGGAAGTACGAATCTATGGAAAACTCATCAAGCAAAGCGATTTAGATTCTGTCCATCTTGCACCCCACAGCTTGTGGACGGCATCTGTATTCAGTATCCTTTCCCGCCTTAGGCTCTCAAAAAAACAGGGTATGGATCTTATCAAGAAGATGCGGCTTTATGATGGGGAGGATGTGGAAGGGTTTAACCAGAAAGACGTGAAGGATCTGATGCTGGAAGGAGAGGAACAGGGCGAAGGCATGAGTGGAGTGGATCCGCGTTATGTGATTAACCGTATATCGACAGCCCTGATTCGGGATGAACACTCTTGTATCAATGCGTTGGATATTTTACGAGCTTTAAAAGACGGTCTCTCTCAGCATACCTCGATTACCAAGGAAGAAAAGGAAAGTCTGGTCAACCTAATTTCCGTGGCACGCAAAGAATACGATGAAGTGGCTAAAAAGGAAGTACAGAAAGCCTTCGTATACGCTTACGAAGAGTCGGCGAAATCCCTTCTTAACAACTACTTGGATAATGTAGAAGCGTTCTGCAATTCTTCCGGGCTGCTCGATCCCCTTACAGGAGAAGAACTCGACCCGGACGAACAACTCATGCGTAGCATCGAGGAGCACATCGGTGTCTCGGAAAATGCCAAGAAAGCATTTCGTGAGGAGATTTTGATTCGTATTTCCATGTTTGCCCGCAAAGGTAAGGCTTTTCAATATACGTCCCATGAACGCCTAAAGGAAGCCATTGAGAAGAAGATGTTTGCGGATCTCAAGGATATTGTGAAAGTGACAACGTCCGTGACTCATCCCGATCAAGAACAACTGCGGCGTGTGAATGATGTGACCGATCGCTTGATCAGTCAACATGGCTACTGCCCGATCTGTGCCAACGAGATTGTGAAGTATGTTGGTTCTCTCCTCAACCGCTAGTGAGGGGGAAGGCATGTGAACGATGAGACGATTGTTAACCGCGACGATTGGAGCCTGCACCGCAAAGGCTATCTCGATCAGAGTCGGCATAAGGAAAAAGTCCAAGAAGCGATTAAACAGCAGATGGGAGACCTTATCGTTGATGAAAGCATCATCCTTAGCGATGGCAAGAAAACGGTAAAAATTCCGATGCGTTCACTGGAGGAATTTCGATTTCGTTACGATTTCAACAAGAAGAAACACACCGGCCTTGGAAACGGTAAGGTTGCGCCCGGGGATATCCTTGGCCGTGAAGCAACTAAAGGAAAAGGGGACGGCAGTGGAGCCGGAGAGGAACCGGGGATGGACATCTATGAAGCGGAAATAACCTACGATGATCTCGCCGAGATTCTCTTTGAAGATCTTCGGTTGCCAAACCTCGATGACAAAAAACGCCCGTTGATCTCGCATGACCGGCCTGAATTTAATGACGTCCGTAAAAACGGGCTGATGGCAAACGTTGATAAAAAACGCACCTTGCTCGAAAGCATTAAACGACAGGCCAGGGAAAAGTACCAGGCAGTTCCAGAGGAGGAACAAGCAGCCGCAAAGGATCGGATTCGCATTACCCCGGAAGACCTGCGTTTTAAAACCTGGGAGACGCGCCCCAATTATGAAACGAACGCAGTGATTCTGGCGATGATGGACACGTCAGGCTCCATGGGCCAATTTGAAAAGTATATTGCCCGCACCTTCTTTTTCTGGATGGTTCGTTTTCTGCGCACGAAATATAAGAATGTGGAGATGCGCTTTCTGGCTCACCACACGGAAGCGAAGGAGGTTACCGAAGAGGAATTCTTCACACGGGGAGAAAGCGGGGGGACTCGCTGTTCGTCAGCGTATCAATTGGCTCTGGATATGATTGAAGCGGATTACCCCCCTGAGCATTACAACCTATATCCTGTACACTTCACTGATGGGGATAACATTGGCTCCGACAATGCGAGAGCCCTAAATTTGATGCAGCGCCTTGTTGAAGCAAGCCGTGTCGTAGGCTATGGTGAAATCCTCAGAACGCATTACTCCAGTACCCTGATGTCCACCCTAAAACGGATCACGGATCCGAAACTGAGGTTAGTGACCATTAGGGATCGAAATGAGGTGTATGCTGCGCTGAAAACGGTATTTTCCTAATGCTAGGGGGGAGTTCATGGACCAAGAAAGCAAGGAATTAGGCCGGTTCGCCAGCGAGATTGCGGACGTCGCACGGGGAATGGGACTTGATTTTTATCCCGTTCATTTTGAGATCGCCCCGCCGGAAGCGCTGTATACCTTCGGAGCCTACGGGATGCCTGTTCGTTTTACCCATTGGAGTTTCGGCAAGGCGTTCTATCGTTTAAAAATGCAGTATGATCTCAATCTGAGCCGAATTTACGAGTTGGTGATCAATTCCAATCCAGCCTATGCTTTTCTGCTTGAAGGCAATAAGTTGATCCAAAATAAGCTTGTCATCGCTCATGTTTACGCGCACGTCGATTTCTTCAAAAACAACCACTATTTTAAGCGTACCCCGAAGGATATGGTTGAGCGGATGGCAGCCCATGCAAAACAGATTCGGGACTACGAGATTCAGTATGGACGAGACAAGGTAGAACAGACCTTGGATGCTGTGTTGGCGATCCAGGAACATGTGGATTTCCGGGCGCACATTGCCCGCAAGAGCGAACAGAAGGAACGGGTTCGGAACCGCAGGCTTCCGACTCTCATGGAACAGTACGAGGATTTGTGGAAGATTGATGAAGAAGAAGCGGAAACGAAGGCAGAAGTGCATGAGGATGAGGATTTGCTCCGGTTTGTCATCCTAAATTCGCCAACCCTTGCGGATTGGCAGCGGGACGTCCTCAGTTTAGTCCGAGAAGAATCGCTTTATTTCTATCCCCAGATTGAGACCAAAATCATCAATGAAGGCTGGGCCACTTTTTGGCATGCCCGGATCATGAGGGAAATTTCTCTGTCAGACAGCGAGACCCTGGATTTTGCCCTCATGCATAGCCAAGTGCTGCAGCCATCCAGTTACTCGCTCAACCCCTATTTTCTAGGGTATAAGATTTGGGAATCTATCGAGAAGAGAGAAAGTCTGGAGTCTCTTTTTGAGCTGCGCGAGACAGAAAATGACCTTTCTTTTGTGCGCAACTATCTGAATCGAGAGTTGGTTGAGGACCTGAATCTTTTTAACTTTCGCAAAGTAGGGGCACACTGGCAAGTCGCGGAAACGGACTGGGAAAGGGTAAGAGACAACTTGGTTCAAGGATTGGAGCATGGTGGGCATCCGCGTATTGTAGCTGTTGATGGAGACTATGAAGGGAAAGGTGCTTTGAAGATGCGCCACTGCCACGAAGGACTGGATCTCGACCTGGTTTATCTGGAAAAGACGCTCGCTCTGGTTCAGTATTTGTGGGGAAAACCGATTTATCTGGAAACAGTGTATGACAGCAAAAAAGTACTCTTTGAGTGCAATAACGGGCTTGTCACGCGCCACTCTTAAATGACAACGGGGAGGGGAGGCAATAGCCGGGAAACATCCGAGAACAGAAAAGGAATCAAGATAAGGGGGCACTTTATGCGAAAAAGCGCCCCCTTAGCGACGATTAAGGAGGATTTCATACCTGGAGGGGAGAACTCTATGGTAAAGCCTTCAAAGAAAATGTGTGCAAAGTGTTACCCCAGGTGAACCGGAGGTTCGAGCAGGTCGTCCTAAGAAGAGGAAAGGCTTCCTAGTACCAATCAGGGTAGAAAGTAATTTCGGGTGGCATAAGTGCAACTAGGCGGCCGCCGTCGCCGACTCAAACAGGACGTTTGAGATTAGAGCGCTGCCATGACTCAAACAGGACGTTTGAGATTAGAGCGCTGCCATGACTCAAACAGGACGTTTGAGATTAGAGCATCGCCATGGATGGCTAGATGCCGGATGTCAAA
>JAJZPA010000209.1 GCA_021811425.1 Bacillota bacterium
CAACCACCGTTTGCAATTCCAACCTCAGCTTGTCCCACGCAGCGAGGCACATCCGGCTCTGGAAATCCTGCAGATGCGTCTAGCGAAAGGCGAGATTGCCTCCGAGGAGTACCAGCGGATTAAAGCAGACCTCGTATCCTAACAACGCGCGAACACTTTTGTCTCGCCTGGACTTCCGATGGAACTCCGGGATCATAAGCGAATCGAGGCCGGTCCCTCAAGGGGCCGGCCTCGATTGTTTCCCAATCTCTATTCGTATGAGATTAATTAGGATTAGCCTTCCATGAACATTTCGATATCATCCTCAACATTGGTGATACCACCGATGCCAAACTTCTCGACGAGGACGTTAGCCACGTTCGGAGAGAGGAAGGCCGGAAGGGTCGGTCCGAGGTGAATCTTCTTGACACCGAGGTAAAGGAGAGCCAGGAGCACGATCACGGCCTTTTGTTCATACCAGGAAATGTTGTAGGAAATCGGAAGCTGGTTCACGTCGTCCAGGCCAAACACTTCCTTCAACTTCAGGGCAGTCACGGCCAAGGAATAGGAATCATTGCACTGTCCGGCATCCAGAACCCGGGGAATCCCGCCGATATCACCGAGGTTTAGCTTGTTATATTTATATTTAGCACAACCGGCGGTGAGAATCACGGTGTCTTTCGGTAGTGCCGCCGCAAAATCCGCATAGTACTCGCGGCTCTTCATGCGGCCATCGCAGCCAGCCATCACGAAGAAACGTTTGATCGCGCCGCTCTTCACAGCGTCTACGACTTTGTCCGCCAAACTCAACACTTGCGCGTGGGCAAAGCCGCCGACGATCGCTCCGGTTTCGATTTCTGTCGGGGGCGGGCAGGTCTTAGCTTGTGCAATGATAGCGGAGAAATCCTTGGGCTGTCCGCCTACGCGATCCGGGATGTGTTTTACCCCTTCAAACCCAACGACATTCGTGGTATAAAGGCGATCTTTATAAGATGCTTTCGGCGGCACCAAGCAGTTGGTGGTCAGAAGAATCGGACCGTTAAAGGAATCGAATTCCTTGTCTTGTTTCCACCAGGCATTACCATAGTTGCCGACGAAGTGGGAGTATTTCTTAAAAGCCGGATAGTAGTGAGCCGGAAGCATCTCACCGTGGGTGTAGACATCGACTCCGGATCCTTCGGTTTGCTGCAAAAGTTCTTCTAAATCTTTTAAATCATGGCCGCTGATTAGGATTGCCGGATTCTTGCGCACCCCAATGTTCACCTTCGTGACTTCCGGATTGCCGTAGGTAGAGGTATTGGCTTTATCGAGCAGAGCCATGACATCCACACCGTATTTACCAGCTTCCATGATGAGAGCGACGAGTTCATCTGCACTGAGGCTGTCATCAGTCGTCGCCGCGAGAGCCTTGGTGATAAAGCGGAAGATGCTGTCATCATCATAACCGAGCACGAAAGCGTGTTCAGCATAAGCGGCCATCCCCTTGAGTCCGTAGACAAGCAGTTCGCGCAGGGAACGAACATCTTCGTTTGCAGTGGCCAGCACGCCAACTGCGGCGGCTTTCCTCCCCATCTCGTCAACCGAGGTCGCATACCAAGTCGCTGAATCATGAAGATTAGCAGGAATGGCCCCACCAGCTTTGACGATGTCTGCTTTTAAGCTGTCGCGGATCTTTAACGCTTCACGGATACGTTCCACAAAACTGTTTTGGTCAAAATTGGCATTGGTGATGGTGGCGAAAAGGCTCTCCATTACGAACTTGTTCGCGTCCTGGCGCACGATGCCCAATTCCCGTGCAAGGTTTACATAAATAGAAATCCCTTTCAAAACATAGATCAAAAGATCTTGCAAGTTTGCGACATCTTCCGTTTTGCCGCAAACGCCTTTCAAGGTGCAGCCGCTGCCTTTCGCCGTTTCTTGACATTGGTAACAGAACATACTCATCGTTATGATTCCTCCACTCCAAAATTTGTTTGGTTTTCAATCTCGAACCACCACTGATTCGCTGACTGATTAAATATTAACCTATTTGGAGTTTTGAAAGCGTGACATGAGTAAGTTATTCGGTGTGATAATTGTCACACTGACCTTACCCTTCCTTCTCCAGCAAAGACCAGAACTCGACCGCTTCTTCATCCTTCATTTTGTAGGTGTGTTCCCCATCGATAGGGAACATGCCCTCACGGGTTTCCTGGACATAATCGGAAAAAGCCTTGACCATGACTTCGCCAACGTTGGCATATTTCTTCACGAACTTGGGAGTGAAATTATCGTAGAGGCCTACCATATCGGCGTAAATTAGCAATTGCCCATGGGTGTAGGGGCCGGCACCAATTCCCAGTACTGGGAAATTCGCTCTTTCCGTAATGGCCTTACCAACTGCGGAGGGTACGCCTTCCACCAATAGACTGAATGCTCCGGACTCTTCAACTAGCTTAGCCTGCTTTACCAAACTCAAAGCGGCTTTGGCACTTTTGCCCTGGGCCTTATAGCCACCAATTTGGCCCATGAACTGTGGTGTTAAGCCAATATGGCCCATGACCAAGATACCCGCTGCGGTGATGGCCTTGATCCGGTTGGCGATCATGGGGCCAGCGCCTTCCAATTTGACGGCATCCACCAGGCTTTCTTTAATAAATCTTCCGGCGTTAGCCACCGCTAGTTCATCCGATGCTTGGTAGGACATATAGGGCATGTCTCCAACGATGAACGTATTCGGTGCACCGCGACGTACAGCCTGGCAATGTCGAATCATGTCATCCATGGTTACCGGAAATGTGGTGTCATAACCCAGGCACACCATACCCAAAGAGTCGCCGACCAAGATCATATCAACGCCGGCTTTTTCTTCCATCTTTGCTGTCAAATAGTCGTACGCGGTCAGATAGACTATCTTTTCTCTTGCTTCGACCATGCCATTAAAATCGTTAACCGTTTTCTTACTCACATTAAACACCTCTTTTTTATAATTTCCCAGTACAAACGTTTCAGGTCTTCGTCGTTCATAGCAAATAATTATGCTATGCCCGCACTTTAAAGAGAAATGTTATTTTTGCTTTAATTTTACTTCGATCGCTTTGAGAACTTCGGACTCCATACCGTAGCAATGCTCCGGTGCGGGGAAAGTTCTATTGGTTACATCATCTATATAATTTTGCAGGCCTTCTTTAATTACTTTATTCAGATTAGCATACTGTTTGACAAATTTAGCAACATGACCCTCAAAAAAGCCTAAGGCATCGTGTACCACCAAAACCTGACCATCGGTATAGGGTCCAGCCCCAATCCCGATAATCGGAATCCCCGCCCTTTCAGAAATAATCTTACCTAGCTCCGGCGGTATGGCTTCAAGCAGTATCGCAAAAGCTCCGGCTTCTTCTAAGGCCAAGGCATCCTCGATCAGCTTTAAGGCGCCGGAAACATCTCGGCCCTGGGCCTTAAAGCCACCTAACGCGGAGACAGACTGTGGCGTCAGCCCAATGTGGCCCATGACCGGAATTCCCGCTTTGGTGATGGCTCTGACCTGGTCGGCCATATCCACGCCGCCTTCCAGTTTGACCCCATCCACTCCGGCTTCTTTCATAAAACGTCCCGCGTTAGTGACTGCTTGTTCTACTGATACTTGGTAAGACATAAAGGGCATGTCCCCGATCACAAAGCAATGGGGCGCTCCCCTTTTCACTGCCTCCGAATGCGCCACCATTTGGTCCATCGTTACCGGTACAGTGCCCTTGTAACCATAGACCGTCATGCCCAAAGAATCTCCGCAGAGAATGATATCAATCCCCAGCTCATCTTGAATGCTGGCAGTTGGAAAATCATACGCTGTCAGCATTGTGATCGCTGCGCCTTTCGCTTTCTTTTCCTTCAAGTAGGGAATCGTAACAACTCGCCGTTTAGTTGGGGCATCTTCACCATAGGACATATTCTTTTTCCTCCCTCAATAAATTAATGTTTATTCCTTTGTTTTAAAAACCTTTCTTCAATTTCTTCATTAACTTCAACATCCTTAGAGAAAGTGTACTTAAGAGTAAATAGGTCTTACAAAGACTCGACCAGACTATCCCCGCAGTTCCTGCGGTTCGTCTTACTCTATATCAGACTGCCAATATCCGCAGACCTTCATTGAGAATATTTAGGGCCGCGTTCTCATCGCGGTCGTGGACAGGGTCAGCGATCCATCCGCGTTGCCAGAAACTTGTTGTAGACGTACCGCGCACAACCGATGGTTTTGTTGCTTAAGGTTTTCTGTCCCGCCGTCGGATGGAGTCTTAATCGGTACGCTTTTTCACACATCTTGCTCCCTCCTTTCTTTCTGAGACTCAATATACTGCCGGATAGCAGTGTCCGAGACTTCACTGACGGATGTCACGAAATAGGACGGATTCCATAAATGACCGCCCCACAGCCTTTTCTTTAACTCCGGCATCTCCTTGAATAGCAAGCGGGCCGAATAGCCTTTAAGGGTTTTGACGATATCCGGGATAAAATGTTGCGGCGAACAGTCGAGAAGTAGATGCACATGATCAGGCATTACCTCCATCGTGACGATCTCAAACTTATGTTCATTAGCAATATCCCGGAAAATCTCCTTGAGTCGCTCAGCCCGCATGTCTGTTAACAACGCATACCGGTATTTAACACAGAACACCAAGTGGTAACGCAATGCGTAGACATAACCGCGCCCATGCTTAATTTCCAAGCTAATCCCTCCTGCCCATATTATAACATATGATACAGAGAGATACTTGGTAATTTGGCAGACTTAATGGGTATTATTTGTATGTCATATGCAATAGCACCCGCACACTCGAATTTCATGTCAAAAAATTCCCAAAGGGGGTAATCGCCCCCGGTGTCTATGAGATTGATTCGCACAGCATGGATACAGCATGGATACAACAGTCGTCTATCGAACATAAAACAAAAGGGCAAAAGAGCTTTTGCTCTCCAATGGGATTTGCGAAACATTATAAAACATTCCCTAGACAAATGCTTGCCTACGCCGTAAGATCAAACCACCA
>JAJZPA010000210.1 GCA_021811425.1 Bacillota bacterium
TCCGATCTACCGCCAGGCAAGACCGGAGGGTGCTCAACCTAGTTAGCCGGGGGGGAGCTTTGCTGATGGGCTGGATGCTTTACCATGGGAAAGAAAACTTTTTGTATACCGGATTCGAGCGAATTCTGGAAATTGCTCGCAAATACGAGGTCACATTGAGTCTGGCTGATTCCATGCGGCCCGGAGCAGGTGCAGATTCCTTATGCCGTTCGCAAGTTGAAGAGCTGGTCATTTTGGGCGAATTGGTTCAACGCAGTCGCGAGGCCGGCGTACAGATTATGGTTAAGGGGCCGGGTCATGTCCCCCCACAGCAAATTTCGGCGACGATACAACTAGAAAAACAAATGTGCCAGGGTGCCCCATATTTTGTATTTGGACCGGTATCCACTGACGTGGCACCGGGCTATGATGAGATCACGGCCGCCATTGGCGGAGCCATGGCCGGTGCTGCGGGAGCAGATTTGATTTGTTATGTGACACCGGCAGAGCATTTGGGCCTGCCTAATGCAGAGGATGTTTACCGTGGAGTCATGGCCGCGCGTATTGCAGCCCATGTGGCTGACCTAGCCAAAGGATACCCATTTTCCGATGCGTGGGATTTGCAGATGAGCCAAGCCCGGCGCGAACAGAACTTAGAGCTTCAGAGAAGCTTAGCACTGGATACACACAAGCTCTCGGACATGCGGAAAAGCCAGGAGGCTTTTTGCCAGAAGTGTCGGAATGGGTGTGCTATGACCATTGCCGGGGAATATTTTGGGGAACGGCCCTGGGAGTGCTGAAGAAAGCGGAAAAAGAAATTGGGCAAGTATCAAAGGGTTAAAAAATATTAAATATTAATGGAGGGGATACGAATGACTCAACTGATCAAGGCCAGACAAGGAATCATTACTCCCGAAGTCCAACAACTTGCAGCGGTGGAAGGGCTTGCACCGGAAGAACTGTCTCAACGGGTGGCACAAGGGCGTGTCGTTATTTTGAAGAACAAAGGACGTCAGGGTATGGCCCCGGTTGCCGTCGGCGAAAGGCTGAGGACTAAAGTGAATGCCAGTATCGGAACATCGTCTGATTGTGTTGATTTTGAAGACGAACTCAAGAAATTGCGGGTGGCCGGAAATGCGGGTGCAGATACGATCATGGATCTGAGCACGGGTGGAGACATCGATGGCTTCCGGAAACAGGTTCTGCATTCAACAACGTTGCCAGTTGGCTCAGTGCCTATCTACCAAGCCGCTATGGAGAGTATTGCCAAGCGCGGCAGCATCGTAGATATGACAGCAGAGGATATGTTTGAAGTGATCGAACGCCATGCTGCTGATGGAGTCGATTTCATGGCTATTCATGTGGCTCTCAATCAGTCCGTTCTCGAAAGACTAAAAATTCAGGGTCGGGTTACGGACATTGTCAGCCGGGGAGGAGCCTTTCTGACTGGATGGATGCTGCACAATGACCGGGAGAATCCGCTCTATGCCCAATTTGATCGTGTTTTGGAGATCGCTAGGAAATACGATGTCACGCTCAGTATTGGGGATGCTATTCGGCCTGGCTGTATTGCTGATTCTCTCGACCGTGCTCAAGTTCAAGGATTGGTGGTTGTTGGCGAAATGGTTCAGCGCGCTCTGGATGCTGGTGTACAAGTAATGGTGGAAGGCCCCGGACATGTCCCAGCCGATCAAGTAGCAGCAACGATTCTCCTGCAAAAACAACTTTGTCACCGTGTGCCATTTTTTGTTCTGGGTACCCTGGTAACAGATATAGCCCCTGGCTACGACCATATTACAGCGGCTATCGGGGGTACTCTGGCGGCCATGTCAGGAGCAGACTTTATTTGCTATGTGACGCCTGCTGAGCACTTGAGGCTTCCGACCGCCGAAGACGTCCATGCCGGTGTCATCGCCGCCCGTATTGCCACACATGCTGCCGACCTGGTCAAAGGAGTTCAAGGCGCTTGGGAGTGGGACTTAGCAATGGCTAAAGCCCGTAAGGCACTGGATTGGGAGAAGCAAATCGAGCTGGCCATTGATCCTGCAACGGCACAACGGATTCGTGGCGAAAGGAATGCCGCAGGGGCAGAAGCTTGTTCGATGTGTGGCAATTATTGTGCGATGAAGGTGGTCGGTGAGTATTTAGGTAAACCCAAGGAAAACTGTTAAGTGCTGATCAGAAATCCTCGATCCGGCTAACGGGGCGCTTATGTTCTCTGACCGCCACCTCCATCCGGCATAAATCATACTTCGAATAGGTGCATCCGGAAGCACATTGGTTGCAGCGGCATGTTCCACTGCAGTCTCGGCACTGACAATTATACATTCTCAAAACTCCTTTATTCACTCACTCACTAGTCCTTAGCTCCAGTATTGCCAGATTTTGCTTATAAATTCATCAATAGAGGGATTTTTCTGACAGGAGTGAACTCGCTTCGCCTTTGTTAAACAAAAGAGCCCCCGGAGTGGGGGCTCAAATAGGAACTCACATTCACTCTGACCTATGGCTTGTGACCTTCGACCTCCGAGTTCATTCACTTCTGGTTCATGTCAACCCACTGCTTGGCGTTATTGACCTCCTCTTCGCTAGGAATAGCCACATTGGAAACCGGTTTTGTCTTCTCGATATTTGCCCAGGGAGCACTATCATGTTTTTCGATCGGTGTCTGCAGGAAACGTTTTAACCAACGGTTTTCAGCCATGTTTGATACCTCCTCGCATTTGTATTAGTATTTGACAAAATTGAGCTAGGTATGAGTGTCAATTTCTGAGGAGGTCCAAACACTTTCTATATCCGACTTCTGACTTCCTACTTCCGACTTCTAAATCAGAGGGCCGTTTCTCCCCGTTCACCGGTTCGAATCCGAACCACATCTTCTACAGTGGAGACGAAGATTTTGCCGTCCCCAATTTGCCCGGTGCGGGCGGCGTCAGCAATAATTCCTGTGACAACCTCGACCAATTCATCTCGTACAACGACTTCGATTTTGACTTTGGGTAATAGGTAGACACTGTATTCTTGGCCACGGTAAACTTGGGTGTGCCCTTTTTGCTTGCCATGTCCGATCACTTGCATGACCGTGAGACCATTGATCCCGGACTTATTTAGGGCCTCTTTGACTTCGTCCAATTTTCCAGGCCGGATCGTCGCTTCAATTTTCTTCAAGGTTCTCCCCTCCTTAAATGTTAGTATGGTTTCCCACAAGGGCAGGATTTATGGCCAGATGTTCGGCTTTGAAGACTGAAGGGGCTGTGCTGGCGTTGCCGATCAGGCCCCGATAGGCTTCCTCACCATGCATGGTTAAGTCTAAACCGAGGTCTTCCTCCTCCTCAGAGGCCCTGAGTTTGATAACCAAGTTTATACCTTTCAAGATGATGAACGTAGCCAGAACGCTGAACACGATAGTCACCAAAACTGCGGAGGCCTGAATCCCCAATTGAGCCGGATTGCCGTATAATAGCCCATCAGCACCGGCTGGGTTCACGGATTTCGTGGCAAAAATGCCGGTCGCAAGGGCTCCCCAGGTACCGCCCACTCCGTGACAACCAAAGGCGTCCAAGGCATCATCATACCCCAGTTTTTGTTTCAGGATGCTGACAGCCCCATAAGACAAGGATCCTCCGATAAGGCCTATGACAATAGAGGCCAACGGGGTGACAAAACCGGCTGCCGGAGTGATAGCAACGAGTCCGGCTACAGCCCCGCTCGCAGCCCCTAATATGGTTGGCTGCTTCCTGTGCAGCCATTCTACGAGCAACCAAGCGAGAGCCCCTGCGGCTGCCGAAGTATTGGTGGTAACAAAAGCGACGCCTGCCAGTCCGTTAGCGCCAAGCGCACTTCCGGCATTAAACCCAAACCAGCCGAACCAAAGCAGCCCCGCCCCTAAGACAGTCATGGGAACATGATGAGGAAGCATCGGTTCGCTTCCGTGGCCTTTCCGTTTCCCCAGGATCAGAGCGGCAATCAAGCCACTAAAACCCGAGCTGATGTGGACGACCGTTCCGCCGGCAAAGTCCAAAGCACCCAGGTTTCTCAAGAATCCCCCAGTACCCCAGACCCAGTGAGCCAACGGATCATAGACGAGTGTGGTCCAGAAAATAACAAAGAGCAGAAAGGCTGAAAATCGCATGCGTTCGGCAATAGAACCACTAATGAGTGCTGCAGTGATAATTGCGAACATCAGTTGGAAAGCCATAAAAACCAGGGCGGGTATCGTGGCGGCATAGTTCGGATCCGGATTTTGGCCTACGCCGCTCAATCCTAACCAGTCCAAGCTGCCAATAATATTCCAATGATCCGCTCCGAAAGCCAGACTAAATCCGAACAAAATCCATTGAATTGAAACAATACCCATGATGCTCCAACTATGCATCAGAGTGCTGAGAACATTTTTCTTGCGCACCATCCCACCGTAGAAAAGAGCCAAACCGGGTGTCATAAGTAAAACCAAGGCAGCCGATAGAATGACAAAACCGGTATCACCGCTGTCAACGGCAGAACCATCAGAAGCAAATGCCGTAACCGGAAAGCTAAATAGGATTATAAGAGCTAGTAGCCAAGACCATCTTTTATGCATCATTAAAACCTCCCATGCTTAAAATTACCTTCTGTAGATTATTGCATCCCTAAGTATTCCATGGGATAATCTAAAGGAGACAAGGCTCAAATGAGACCTGTTTCTCCAAGGAAGTCCGATACTCTTGCTGGGGTGCGGACTTCCTTTTGCGTTGTAGTGTTAACATGTCTGTCACCTCCTTCGCTCTTCGAAGCAAAAAAGACGCTTGTTTAGGAATTCCTCCTAAACAAGCGTCTTTGCTTGTACCAATCAGAAAGTAATTTCGGGTGGCATAAGGGCAACTTGGCGGCCGCCGTCGCCAACTCAAACAGGACGTTTGAGATTAGAGCGCTGCCATGACTCAAACAGGACGTTTGAGATTAGAGCATCGCCATGGATGGCTGGATGCCGGATGGCAAAGCGCCGTAAGGCTCG
>JAJZPA010000211.1 GCA_021811425.1 Bacillota bacterium
CAGCAGTATATATTTCTTCTTATTTTACTGACCAGAAGTTTATAAACACTTAGTCCCACCTGCCTATACAATAGGAGATGGAGGTGGAGAGGTTGCACGATATGCGCAAACGCATAGGACATAACATAAGATATTTTCGGAAGTTAAAAGGATTTACCCAGGAAGGGCTCGCCGAAATGATCGATGTGAGCGGAGCATACATAGGATATCTCGAAAGAGGCAGCAAGATACCTTCTTTGGACCTTTTGACGGAAATCGCTGCCAGCCTCACAGTGGAGCCGGCAGCGTTGCTCACGTCAAATAGCGCAAACGAATGGGAACTTTATCAATTGTTGGCTATTTTGTCCGGTAAAGAAGCGAAACATATCAAATTTGTCCGGGAAGTTGCCCAAGCCTATTTCCGCTCGTTGGAGAAGTGAGTCTACAACTATTTGAGGTTCTTCATGGCCGTTGCGGCGAACTTCGTGGTCACGACATTTCCGTAGGGAGCCGTCTTGTTGAGCTCTCCGGCATCTTGAATGATTTGCTGCAAGAGATAAAAGTCTTTTTCCTGCAGGAGCGGATCCTTTTTATAGGTGTTCTGTTCCTTGTAGCGTTTAACGGCGCTCACCAGGAGAGCCTCATTGTCGTCGGGAAACTGGGGCCTGATGGCCTTAGCGATTTCTTCGGGAGAATGGCTGTCAACCCAGCGTTGGCCTTTGTAGATGGCATTGGTGAACTTCTGGATCAGCTGCGGGTTCTTCTCGATGGTACTTTTCTTAGTAAAGTAGGCGGTGTAAGGAACTTCTCCGCTTTCCTCACCCAGGGAGGCGACAATATAGGCCTTGCCTTCTTTCTCCATGCTTGAGGCCGTGGGCTCAAAGATGATCACATAATCCCCTCTGCCCCCGATAAAAGCCCCAGGCATAGCCGCAAACTGCATCGTGGTATCGATGGATACATCTTTTCCCGGAGTCAGTCCTGTTTTACTCAAGACATACTGGAGGACAATAGCCGGCATGCCGCCCTTACGCCCACCGATAACGGTCTTGCCTTTCAAGTCACTCCACTTAAAGTTCGGTGCAGGCTGGCGGCCCATGAGGAAGGTGCCGTCGCCGTTTGTCAGCTGGGCAAAAACGACACTATGGTCTTCCTTGCCTTCATTATAAACATAGACACTCGCTTCCGGCCCCGCAAAGCCAATATCAACTTGGCCTGACAAAACCGCCGTCATGACTTTATCCGCGCCCTGGCCATTGGAAAGCTCAATGTCAAGGCCTTCCTCTTTAAAGAACCCTTGGGTCAAAGCGACATATTGTGGCGCGTAAAAAATGGAGTGGGTCACCTCGGAAAGCCTCACCTTGGTGAGGTCAGTTTGCTGGGTGCCGCAGCCGGTGAGTATGAGAGAAGTCCCTAAAAGCAACACCATAAGTAACAAGGTCAATCGTTTCATTTTGTTTCCTCCTTACGCTTTTGCTTCGCTATGTGTTTTATAATCGCGAACCTAGTGCGCTTTTCTCCTTACCAGGAGCATCTCAAGCAATACCACCCCCTGATACATCACAAACGCGGCCACGCCCAGGATGATTACACTGGTCATGACCAGATCGAGTTTGAAAACCTGCCCTCCGTAGACGATGAGATAGCCCAGACCGGCTTTGGATACGAGGAACTCACCGACGATGACCCCGACCCAAGAAAGTCCCACATTGATCTTCAGCGCGTTGATGATCGTCGGCAGGGAGGCAGGAAGAAGCACTTTCGTCAGGATTTGAAACTTACCGGCACCAAAGGTCTGTACGAGCTTGATCTTTTCCTGGTCGATCGCCCAGAAGCCGTTGACAACTTCTAATACCGTGACAATCAGAGAAATCGCCAAGGTCATGACAATGATCGCCGCCGGTCCGGCCCCGATCCAGACGATGAACACCGGTCCGAGCGCAATTTTCGGCAAGCTGTTAAGGATCACCAAGTAGGGCTCCAAGACCTTGGACAAGAATTCGGACCACCATAAGATAATGGCGATCAGGGTTCCCAAGACCGTTCCCAGCAGAAAACCGACAACGGTTTCCAGACAGGTAATGCCGATGTGGTAGAACAACACCCCTTGTTCATAGAGACTGATTATGGTTTTTAATACTCTTGACGGTTGACTCGTGATAAAAGGGTCGACGATCTTGGCGTCTGCGAGGAATTCCCAGAGGGCGAAGGCCGTGACCAAGATCAAGAGTTGGGTGAGCCGAATCCGGATTTGTCCCAGGCGGACTTGGTGCAGGAACGCTTTATGTTCCGGAGAAAGCCTAAGCGAGTTCGACATGGACGTCCAACTCCTTCCATATCCCTAGGAAAAAATGGCGAAATTCCGGTGCTTCGCGTGAAGACATGGGGGTGCGCTCTGTACAGGTTAAAGCAATGTCATAGATTTTTTTTACAGTTCCCGGCCGCTTAGATAAGACGATGACCCGATCCGCCATGCTGATGCTTTCCGCAATATCATGGGTGACGACGATCGCGGTTTTGTTCTCTTGTTTGATGATCGCATAGATGTCGTCATTGACGGCAAGCCGTGTTTGGTAATCCAGGGCCGCAAAGGCCTCATCCAAGAGCAGGATTTCCGGATCCGTCATCAGCGTTCGGATCAGGGCTGCCCGTTGCCGCATGCCGCCAGAGAGCTGACCCGGGTACTTATTCCTGAATTCGTAAAGGCCATAGGTTTTCAGAAACTCCACGGCTCGTTCTTTCACCTCAGGGGTCACAGCTTTGCGGATTTCGAGACCCAGCATGACGTTTTGCAAAATCGTACGCCACTCAAATAGGTAGTCTTTCTGGAGCATATAGCCAATTTTCCGTGAAACCCCGGAGACCTTTTCCCCTCCGAGAAATACCGAACCGGACGTCGAAGGCAACAGCCCGGAGATGATGGAAAGCAACGTGGATTTACCGCAGCCGCTGGGGCCAACAATGCTGATGAACTCCCCATCTCGGACGCCAAAATTAATATCGGTCAGTGCGGTTATTTCTCCATCGAGGGATTGGTACTTCATGCCGACGTTATGTACCTCAACCACATCTTTCAAAGGCATTTCCCCCCTTCGTCTTTGACCTCTAATAGTGTATTGGGGAAAGGGAGGATGGGTGACAGGGCGTTTGTTCAGAAGTCTCTGACAGGATAAAGAAAACTTGGCTGGCGCCAAGCCTTAAGCGCAGGCGGCTGCCTAGTTGCCCTTATGCCACCCAATAGTTATACTTTCTGAATGGTATAAAAAAAACTCCGCTTACAAGTGGAGTCTACTTATGCATGCCAAGAACTGGTATAATATAGTTAAACCCCCGTTCACAGTGGATGACACACGACGTAAGAGGTGGTGGTGAACCCATGTCCATCGTCCGTAAACAAATGCTAGACCTAGTTAAACGCCGATCGAGGCCGGGTACAGGATCCTCGCACATCGATTGGAGGGGAAAACAGATGAAAAAGCATTCCCTACAGTACTGGGCGATCTTAATTGATAAACTGCGCCCCCTTGGCTACGCAGTGGCGGGCGGCTTAGCCGTAGGCGTTTATTCGCCCGAAAGAGCCACACAGGATTTAGATCTCGTTATGGTCGCCCGTGCCCGGATGGAAGAGCGCTTACACCAACTGGGATATACCAAAGTTGGCAAGCTGAGCATCGGAGGCAGCACCTGGAGACTCCCAGATGGTCGGGAAATCGACGTGATTGATATCTCCGACAGGCCATGGGCGGAGAAAGCGTTACAAGAGGCACTGACAACAACCTTTCATGGTTTTCCCATCTTACCATTGCCTTACTTAGTTCTCATGAAGCTGGAGGCCTCGCGCATACAAGATATTGCGGACATCGGCAGAATGCTCAAATACGCTGACTCAGAACTGCGTCAGCATGTTCGCTCCGTGGTGACTTCTTACAAACCCCAGGACCTCGAGGATTATGACCAGATTGTTTTGCTTGAGGACTTAGAAACGTGAAAAAGGGCAACCTTTGCGGTTACCCTGATGTCTGACAGGAAATAGCGAAGTCGCCCGTAAGCCGAGTTCTGTCCCTCCTCACGGAGGTGATGATCATCTATCTAGGACCGCCGTTACCGTCGGCCTCAAGCGACCTTACCCGGGAGAGAAACGGGCCGTTTCATGGCTCCCCTATTCGGTCTTGCTCCAGGTGGGGTTTACAGGGCCAGCCAGTCACCTGGCTGCCGGTGAGCTCTTACCTCGCCTTTCCAGCCTTACCCGGCACTTAATAAAATACTTAGGGTTCGCCTGCGTATTTTATTAAGTGCTGGGCGGTATATCTCTGTTGCACTATCCTTGGGGTCACCCCCACTGGGCGTTACCCAGCACCTTGCCCTATGGAGCTCGGACTTTCCTCAGAGGCGGCCTTTCGGCCCCTACCTCCGCGATCATCTGGTTGACTTCGCTTTCCTATCTTACGCTAAAACATTTGCGCAGTCAAATGGTTTATTTTGCTCTTTATCCACAGATCGGGGATAAACCCTGAATAATTTGTGGATAACTAAGCGAGTTTCTCCCGTTTAACCCGCCGTGTCATGATCGGCATAGATGGACGCTGGGGCTTGCCCATTTCCTCCATCTCATCGTCGATATCCATCAGCGCAACAAGGAGCTTGGCCCGCTCGCCTTCTTCAGCAGTGAGCCGATTCATAATCCGCTCTCTTTGTTTGCGTAGAACTTCTGAACGTTCCATCCTTGATCCCCCTTTCTATTTTTTATTAAATTCTGACACATCAGAGTGATGTCTGCCGTGTTAAGTATCACAATTTTTCTGTGGTATTTTCTTAGGAAGAACATCTTCTTTAGATTAATTACATTTTACTTTATCCGACTGTTCCTGTCAAGTATAGTTAGAAATTAATCTTAATATAGTTATAGACATATCGCCGAATCTAACATATGTCAGATATGGAATACATTTATGCCATTTGGCTCTGACATATTAGGCTCTGACACGCCAAGGC
>JAJZPA010000212.1 GCA_021811425.1 Bacillota bacterium
GGGAGGATTTGTTGGCTGATTGAAACCACATGGTGTCCAGCAAGGTTTTGTATGAACCAGGGGACTTGGCCGGAATTCTGCAGGCTCTACGCCAGTTGGAAAACACAGGGATGAGGGAGCGCCTGGGAAACAGAGGATATGCGCGGGTGCAACGGGAGTTTTCAGCAAAACTCATGGGCAAAGCTTACGAACAGGTTTATCGGGAACTGGTACGAATCATAGGTCTGTGATAGAATACGAATCAATCGGGAAACCTGAAATATTGATATAGGGATATGCACCTTGGGTGAAAATTCACATTATGCTACAGTGTACCCGTTTTCCTGAAATCAGATGAATGCCCATTGAGAAACGAGTCTAGAATAAGGACAAAATGGAGTTACATGCTACAGGAGGGAATCTGCCATGTCCCTCGGCGATCAGGCTTTAATCACACCGGAAAATATCCTGAATCTTTTGCGGGAAATGAATTTGACGAACGAGATGGAACAAGGGTTAAGGGTTCTTAGTGAAAGGAGTCTTGATCTTTTTAACGCCTCGATGGCTGGAATTTGGTTGGAGCGTGGAGATAAATTTGAACTTTTGGCGGCCAGCGCCCAAAGTGAGGTTCAAGACATCGGCCCCATCCAAAGCCGTTTTGCGGGTGGGTTGCAAACCTATTGGGCGACAGAAGGCAAAACCCGGTGTTCGATGGAAAAAGCTGTAATTCATGAAGTTGGAATGCGAGGCAGCGACTCCGCAACCTGGCTGACACTGGATGATTGGCATGACTTAAATGTTCGCTCCATCTTGTGTATACCGCTTTATCATTTTGGCCAGGTTTTAGGAACCTATGCCCTTTTCAGTGCCCGGCATCAAGCCTTCGGATCCGAGATCGTCTATTGGCTGGAGCAGCTGGTTCCTCTCCTTGCCGCCTTTGTTTATGAACATCAGATGCGCTTGGCCGCCATCGAAAGGGAACAGTCCTTGACCCTTTTGCTGCGAGGAACAGAAATCTTAGTGCAGGCGGATTCAGTGGAACAGCTCCTGACCGAAGCGGGCGAGATGGCGATGGAAATTCTCTATCTTGAAGCCGGTTTTTTTCTACTGCAAACTGAGAAACTTTGGCAGATCCGGGCACCTTTCGGACGACTGCGCCAAAATGATATTGGTTGGCAAAGCTGGGTGGCACGGCAGATGAAGAAGGAAGGGCCGGAGTATGTTCCCCATGCGACGCCCACACTGGAGATTCTCGATCTGGAGGGGATACAGGCCCCTTACCCCTGGCCCTGGCATCGGATTTTCATTCAGCCGATTTGGACGCATCAAGGGGTAGCTGGGGAATTATGGCTGCTAGATTCCAAGGAACCTTCAGAGCAGTTGCGCGAGACGCTAACGGCTTTTGTACGCGGGTTGGGCGTAGCTTTGGAAACGATTCGTCAGCGATATGAACTCGAACGCTTGGCGACAACGGATCGTCTGACCGGGATCTTGAATCGACAGGGGTTTGATCAACGCATCACAGAGGAAATGGCCCGTTCCTCCCGGAGGAAAACCACCTTTTTGCTCCTAATTCTCGACCTGGATTGCTTTAAGCAATTAAATGACACCCAGGGACATCCTGCCGGAGACAGGGCCTTGCGTGCCATTGCTCAGAATTTAAGAGTTGCAGTTCGGGGACAGGATATTGTCGCCCGCACTGGAGGGGATGAATTTTCGGTAATTTTAACCGAACTTGCCAAAGGCAACAGCGCTGAGCGGATCATCGAACGTTTAAGAACGCATATGCATTTAGAAGAGTATGGTTTAGGGGTTAGCATCGGAGTCTCTGAATATCCGACAGAAGCGGAAGATTTCGAGGGCTTATATCGTCTCGCGGATCAGCGGCTCTATCAGGGGAAGAACACGGGAAAAGGGCAAATCATCTTCGGGTTCGATGAATCATAAGTTCTTGGTGTGAACTCATTTGTATCCTCAGGTGAGAAACGGCACGGCAGCTAACAAGGCCACTACTTCACTGAGTTCGATCAGGGCACCGTAGAGATCTCCGGTTAATCCTCCGAGTAGGTGGGCAGTCTTGTAGGCGAAGAGGAATGCGCCAGCGAGAGCTGAAACGCCTGCGGCTAGTCCTGCATAGCCTGTCACGAGATAAGCGAGGATGAATATCAATGCACCTTCGCCGGCAAACACGAGCCAGCGGGAGGATTCATGGAACCCTTTGCCGAGTCCTTCTTTGCGGGCGTACGGAAAGCCGATCACCCCGATGAGGAAGGCCCAGCGGGAGAGCATGGGCACAAGGATAAGGATCTTTAGCCCTGACGAGCTGAGGCTTACCAACAGGGCAAACTTGAGAATCAGCAGGGCTCCTAAGCTGATAGAGGCATGGGCGCCGACCCGGCTGTCTTTCATGATTTCCAACATGCGTTCAGGTTCGCGGGCTGATAGGAGCCCGTCCATACTGTCCATAAAACCGTCGAGGTGGATGCCGCCGGTGAGGAAGATTTCAGCGGCTAGGATGATGCCCCCGGAGACAATGGGAGGGTAGGCCAGGCGGCTGGCATAAGCGATGAGCCAGAGAAGGATCCCAAGCGTTAAACCCACCAGAGGATAATAATGCTGGCTGCGTTTGAATTCCGACTCACTGACAGCTTGGGGAGCCGGGAATGGCAGGCGGGTCAGAAAAGTAAGGGCGATCAGAAAGCCACGCATTCTTAGCCCTCCCTTGTTAAGTTTCGGAGAAGCGCTTCTCCGGATGTTTTGATCTCCAGGGGGTATCCTGCTACGATAAGATAGGTTTTTTCACTGGCCTGGGCCAGGATTTGATTGGCTCGGCCCGCCAGATCACGGTAGAGACGGGATAAGGGATGGTCAGGCACAATCCCTTGCCCGACCTCGTTCGTGACGAGGATCACCTGGGGCTTGATGCGCAGGGCCAGTTCGCTGACCGCTTGCACTTCGGTGATAAGTTTGGCCAGCGCCCTTTCTTGTTCGGCGATCGTCCATGAGGCAGTAAAGCTTGATACCTCTTGCAGGAGCAAGTTGGATAGCCACAAGGTCACGCAATCCAAAAGGATGACAGATTCTTTTTCCGCTTGTTCTTGGAGCACTTGCAGGATTTTGTAGGGTTCCTCAATCAAGCCCCAGTGGCCGGGCCGGCTCTGACGGTGTTTTTCAACCCGTTTGGCCATCTCCTCGTCCCCCACTTGGGCCGTCGCTAGATAGGTTACCGGGAGTTGAGCCTGCCGGGCCAACAGTTCAGCAAAATGGCTCTTGCCGCTGCGGGCTCCGCCGGTGATCAGCAGCAGATGGGACATGTTGTCACCTTCCTTCACTGACGCCGGCATCGGCGAAGGTTGCCATCTCCTTCAGGATCCGAGTGGCCGCTTCAATGAGGTAAAAGCTTAATACTGCACCCGTTCCTTCTCCAAGGCGCATGTTCAGGTTAAGCATAGGCTCAAACCCAAGCAGGCGGAGCGCGCTGCGGTGCCCCGGCTCGACCGAGCCGTGAGAGGGGATCATGTAGTGAACACTTGTGGGAGAAAGTTTGGCTGCGATTAGGGCAGACGCTGTGGAAATAAAGCCGTCAATGACGACAGCCGTACGGCTGGCCGCAGCCTGGAGGATGGCTCCGGCAATGGCGGCAATCTCCAGACCCCCTACTTTTGTTAAGACATCAAGCGGATCGTCAGGGTTCGGGACATTGATCGCCAGGGCTTTTTCAATAACAGCGCGTTTATGAGCGAGGCTGCGATCGTTGATTCCGGTTCCCCGACCAACCACTTTGGCGATGTCTTGACCTGTAAATACGGCCACAATGGCCGAACTGGGGGTGGTATTGCCAATTCCCATATCTCCTGTCGCCAACACATTGATGCCACGTTCGATGGCTCCTTGGGCAACCTCCGCTCCGGTCAAAAGTGCCTGCAGAGCTTCTTTACGGGTCATGGCCGGGCCTTTGGCGATATTGGCCGTTCCGCTGCGAACCCGCTTACGCATGAGTTCTTCAGGTTCAAGCGGGAAGGCGACCCCCACATCCGTGCAGACGACTTCAGCATCGGCTTGGCGGGAAAGCACATTGATCGCGGCACCCCCGCGCAGGAAATTATAGACCATTTGGGGAGTCACTTCTTGGGGAAAGGCGCTGACTCCTTCTTCCACGACACCATGATCCCCGGCCATGAGCAGGACAGCTTTTCCTCGGACTTGGGGTTCAGCGGTTCCCTGAATCCCACCTAGTTGTTTGGCGATAACTTCCAGTTGTCCCAGACTGCCCTGGGGTTTGGTCAGCATATCAAGTCGGGTTTGTACACGCTCCATCGCTTCTTGGTCGAGCCCGTGGATTTTTGCCAGGAGCTGGGTTAAAGTTTTTTCAAGGTCTTCCAGAGTCAGTGTTTTTTCGATCATTGTTGTTCCTCCCATTGCTATAATTTTGCCGGAAGACGCTAAAAAACCCCGCCACAATGTGGTCGGGGACTTTTCCGTCATCTCCGCTGCTTCCTCTACCCCAGGAAGACTTTTGAGGCTTTAGGCAGGTCTCCTGGCTCCCGGTTCATCACATTCTGCGCCTTCCGGGCCGTTAAGGCCAGTGGCATTTGCAGAGGCTCACCGTACACAGTGGTGGGTCCGCGCCGGCTTGCCGGCTTCCCTATTCTCCCTTGCGGGCACCTAAAGCAAATGGCTTATTATAATTTTAGGATAGCATAAACGGGGTTTTCTGACAAGGGGGAACTTCCTCCCAAGCAGGGAAACGTCAAAGTTCAAATCATCATTACTCGGCGGAACATGCTAATGGGCTGTCACTCACCAATCTGATGCCGATGGGCGGCGTTAGCATCGAAAATGTTGTGGGGGCGTACACTCTGTAAGGATTTTGTAGACGATTGGGTGACATAAGAGTATAATATAAGTAACCATAACTTAGGAATGAGGTGCGTTTATGAATTTTTATACAGTAAGAGATTTAAGAACTCAACCAA
>JAJZPA010000022.1 GCA_021811425.1 Bacillota bacterium
AATTCACGGCGCAATGATTCCAATTGTTTTTCTTTGGTAATATTATGCCAAACAGCCACCACTCCTCCGCACTCTTGAGAAGTCAGGAGTACAGAAGACTCGACGCGAAATATCTGTCCTTGCCAGGAGAATTCCCCTTCTTGGGGAGACATCTCAGCCAGTGCCCGAAGCAAAAAGGTTTGTAAATCAGGCGCTAAATCTTCGAGCCTTAGATTCTCCTGGGTTTTCGCAGCAAACTGCGCAAGTGCCACACGATTGACGATCAGAATCTTCTGCTCGGCAGAGATCGTAAGCACTCCATCCTCGATACTGGTTAAGATGTTGGCTAATTGCTGTTTTTCCCGCGTGCTTTCTTGCAGTTGCTGTTGGATTTCTTCTGAGAGTGCGTTGACCGATTGCCCCAGGGAAACCAGTTCCTCACTCGAAGTCTGCGGAAGAGCGGTGGAATAGTTCCCGGTCGCAATATTCCTGACCGCCCGATCCATCTCCACCACCGGGTTAGCCACACGCCGGGCCAAGAAAAAACCCACTGGAAGCGCTAAGACAAAAGACAGTGTCAAACCCCAACTTACGGAGCGATTGACCAGTCGACCCACGGTATTTAAATAGGTTAGGGGTTCAACCACAAAGACCGCTCCCAAAACTTGTCCATCCTTGAGAATCGGCGTCGCTACTTTTAAGATGTGCTCGTTCGTATAGGGTGCGTTTCCCTGAAAGGAGACCGTTTGCCGTAATCGGATCTTTTCCATATCTTCTCCAGGCATCGTCATACCCGTCCAGTCCTTAAGGTGGTTTGTACTTAAATAAACTCGACCCGCAGAATCGACTGCGATCAAATCATACTTTAACATTTTCCCCAAAAAGGCAAATTGTTCTTTCTCTTTACTGGCGTTTTCCGGCATAGCTAAATAGGAAGCTAAACTCATGGCCGTATCCGTCAGTTCCTCATTTTCTTCATCGGCATACCCATAGTAAAAATCATGGGTTGCTTTGGCCAAGATTCCGCCGAAAATCAACAGAACCATAAATACCCATGAAACAATCAACAACCATATTTTACTGGCAAAACTACGACCCACGGACCAGTGACCTATCATTTAGGCACCTCAAATTTGTAGCCCATCCCCCAAACCGTTTGCACATAATAGAATGGGCCAATTTCATTAAATTTTTCGCGCAAATTTTTTACATGCACATCCACGATCCTGAGTTCCGCAACATAGTTCTCTCCCCAGGCCAAGGACATAATTTGCGTGCGGGAAAAAACTTGGCGCGGTGAGCGTGCCAAAAGGAAGAGTAAACTAAACTCTTTCGGCGTAAGTATGATTTCTTGTTCATACCAAGCCACATAGTGTAGATTCAGATCAATAAGAAGATGTGGGAACTGAAGATTTGTCTCCGCCGTCTGCTGGGATTTATGTGAGCGCCTGAGCATGGCTTTGGCCCGGGCCGCCAATTCGCGCGGGCTAAACGGTTTGACCACATAATCGTCCGCCCCACACTCGAACCCTTGCAGACGGTCAGACTCTTCTCCTTTAGCCGTCAAGAGTAAAATGGGCAAATCATCTTGGGTCAAGCGAATTTTTCGGCATAGGGTAAACCCATCCATATTAGGCATCATAATATCAAGAATCACTAAGTCAAACCTGGTTTGGTTCATCTGTTTTTCTGCTTGGATTCCGTCATCAACCTCTAGAACATCAAATCCGGCGTTTTCCAAATAAACTCGAACAAGCTCCCGTAAGCCAATTTCATCGTCGACCAGCAGAACTCTCGGCCTCCCTGTTTTCATCCGTCAACACCTCTACGTTGATTATAGGTCATGATGTTTTGGCATTCCACCCTTCTGTCCAAAATCTTCATACAATCTTCATTAATTCTTTATTAAAAGCAAATAGTCCTTGCCTATCATCAGAATAGGAGATTCTCTTACCAAAATAATTTTTTAGGAGGTTGACAGCTGTGAAAAAACTAAGACTCGTTCTCGGTAGTACGTTGACTCTGACTCTTCTCCTGACTCTAAGTTCGGTCGCCTTGGCAGGAAACGGGATTTACCCTTCGAAAAGTGGAGTTCCCACCAACAAAAACCAAACCCCCGGATTGGCAAGCACCACCCTGTTCGGCAATGTTTCGAACGGCGCCCAGGTCTATACCACAAGCTGCGTTGCCTGCCACGGTGTGGCTGGAGCGGCTAACGGTACTTATCCCGGAATAGGCGCAGTAAATAGTCCCGTAGCCAATACTGCACTGGATCCCGGACTCTATGACATCAATCCCGCCATTTTTTCCCGTGACTTGGATTCGATGCTCCAACACGGCTCACAACCCGGTGCCCCGCTGGCGGATATGCCGGCCTGGGGAGACAAAGCTTTACTGACCCAAGCCCAGATTGCAGATGTCGAAGCTTACGTCATGAGCCTGAGCGGTGTCAAATGGCCAACCCTTGCTTTAAATGGCACCACCCTGAGCGGCAGTAGTTTTGTGCCGAGTTCTACCGTTCAACTTTATCAAAACAACACTGCTTTGAGTAGTACCGTGACGCCGGACACGAACGGAAACTTCTCTCTCCAAGTCAATATTCCCACCGGACAAACTGGAACCGTTGCTGCCAACTATGCTGTCTTGAATGTCTCCGGAATCTATCCTGGTGGAGATAAAACTCAGGGGGATCTAGGGTTAGACGGAAATAAAGGTGCCACTTATAAAGTGGCTTCTGTCAACTATGCTCCCGCCATCGCCACGACGAATATGCCGAAAACAGGGAGCAATGCCCTGATTCTCGCTCTGATTGGAGCCTTCATAATGGTCGTTGGAATCGCTACGTTCTGGAGAAAACCCAGTCTGAAAAAATAGATTTAACCTTTGGGGGAAAGTGTGTATGTTTAGGTTTCGCCTGAACAAACGTTGGGCCGGATTTTTGCTTTTGTGCCTCGGCCTCAGCTTAGCCATTCCATACACCCAACAGTATCTTACTTGGCGTTGGGAACAATACCGCTTGGCTCAAGCCTGGGAAAAACTTCAGGCAACCCAGCTCATGCCCGCTTTCCCTCCGGAAGACGCTCCAATCTATCACATCCATACTACTCACACTCCTGTTACTAGCGAATCCCCAAAACCGGTCCCCGAGATTAAGATCACCTATCCGGCTCCGATCATCGCCAAACTCGCCGTTCCTCGCTTAGGCCTCAATGAAATTATTTTGGATGGTACATCGCTGGAGATTTTGCAATACGCACCCGGGCACCTTCTCGCTTCTCCCTATCCGGGACACCCGGGAAATGCGGTTATTTCAGCTCACAACGACCTTGAATTTCATCATCTTGACAGTCTGCAGACTGGAGACTTGATCTATATCACCGACTCTCATCAGAAGGTATTGACATTTAAAGTTGAAAAAACCGGTGTTCTTGGGCCTAAAGATGTCTTACCCCTTCAAGGGCAACAGTCTTTACTGACTTTGAGCACTTGCTATCCCTTTAATGCTTACCGGGACACTCCATACCGTTATATCGTGACGGCACACTTAATCTAACTAACAACGAGGAGGCAACTATGTATCACTTCACCAACAATAAAACCCGAACGCTGATGTTATTTTTCACCTTGCTAATCCTGGTTGTGGTCATCGTTGGTTGCGGTCAGCAAAATCCGCCCAATGCACCCACCCCCAATCCCTCAACCTCACAAACAACGCCCGGTACCCCAACCCCAGCACCCGCTGAGCAGCCACAAGCTTCTTCGACTCCCCAGACAGTGGCACCGGCTTCTCCAAGCACTCCTAGTGCGTCATCACCGTCGACTTCCGCTACGACCACTCCGAACAAACCGTCTACACAACCCACCCCCGCTCCCACCCCGGCCCCGGCCCCGCAACCAACTATGAGCGCAGCGGCCACCCAGGGGCAGACCCTGTACACCCAGCAATGTCAGGCTTGCCATGGAGACAAAGGTTCCGGTGGACTGAAAGCTTTAAATGGCGGCTTAGCTAATTACAGCAGTCAAGCTGCACTGGCCACCTTTATCCAAGCCAATATGCCTCAGGGCAATGCCCATCTCAGCGCAGCTCAGGCTTCAGATTTGGCCGCCTACTTGTTCTTTATTAACCATCGCTAATTCACAACATTTATAGACGGATGACTCGTCTATAAATTGGCCCTTCTCCGATATTTCGGGATAGAGGAAGGTTAGATAATCATGTTGAATAAGAAAAATCCAGGGACTTCCCGTCGCCGATTCTTAGGCTTGGGCATCTCTGCCTTAGGAAGCATTTTTGGTCTAAGTTACGTTGGCTTGATCGGAGATTTTTTCAATCCTCCCCCGCTTCAGGCCCGAACCCTGCAAGAAGTTGGTCAAGTGACGGATTTTCCACTGCATCAGCCCAAACTCGTCTCGTACAAAGGAGCCGGAATTGATGAAGGAGTCTATGTCATTAATTTTGGGCCCGAAGGATGGCTGGCCCTGGATTTTCACTGCACCCATTTACAATGCGCTGTAACTTGGATCGACGCCACCCAGCAATTCGTTTGCCCCTGCCATGGTGGGATCTATGATTTAAAGGGAAATGTTCTCTCCGGCCCTCCCCCCAAAAACCTACCCATGCGACAGATTAAAATTCAAGGCGAGAGCGTCTTTGTCGGAGGTTAAGCAATGAAAAAATGGTTGGACGAACGCCTACAAACAAACGCGCTCCTGGACAGTCTTTTCTCCCATCCGGTTCCTAAACAGAGCAATTTCCTGGACTATCTGGGATTTGCCACACTCTATGTTTTTATCAGCCAGGCCGTGACTGGGATATTGTTGGCTACCGTTTACCACCCCTCGGCAACGGAAGCTTATCAGAGTATAAAAATTCTGCAAAGTTCTGGGGTTGGTACGTTTGTCCGTTCTCTGCACTCCTGGGGATCCAATTTCATGGTCATTCTGATTGTCGCTCACTTGCTTCGGGTCTTTTATGAGGCCGCCTACAAGCGACCACGCGAATTGACTTGGGTGATGGGTGGCCTGCTTTTTATCGCCACGCTGGGTTTAGCTTTTACAGGTTATCTGCTTCCCTGGGACCAGGAAGGGTATTGGGCTACAACTGTTGGCACAGCCATGGCCGGGTATGTCCCCCTGATCGGTGATTTCCTGGTACGCATATTGCGTGATGGTACTCAAGTAACAGGTGCAACCCTGACAAGATTTTACTCCATCCACATGTTAGTGTTGCCGCTCTTAATATTGGTGGCCTTTCTCCCTCACTTTTTTTTCGTTTTGCGCCAGGGAATGGCTTCAACCGATGAATTGGCCCAAGCGCGCGAGCGCGGCGAAGACATTGAAACCCGTTCTCTCCCCTTTTGGCCCAACGTTGCTTTCCGCATGGTCCTCTTGGTCCTCTTAGCAGGTGTCTTGCTCTGGACGCTCTCCTTTGTTTATCCTAAAGGACTCGGGGAGGCTGCCGATCCCCTGAACCGCAATCACTATATTCCGGAACCTGCTTGGTACTTTTTCGGGGTCTACCAATTGTTGAAATATTTCCCGGGGAAACTTGATATTATAGCCTTGGTCGGCTTGCCGTTCATTTTCTTTGTCGTTCTGTTCGCTCTGCCCTGGCTTGATCGCAATCCAAGCCGCACCCCCCGTAAGCGCCCTGTGGCCTTGGGAATTGCCGTTCTTGTCACGGTTGGCTTGGTATTCCTTACGTACCAAGGGTATGCTTCGGTGCCTAAACCCCTGTCCAACACCGCCGTGACTCATCCCTCCTTTAAAAACGATGTTGCGCCCATTTTCCAGTCCAAATGTCTGAGCTGTCACGGCACGAGTGGCAATTATGCGCTGGACAGTTACCAGAATACCCTCAAGAAGGACATTAACCGCGGCGACCCCGAAAATTCCAAACTCGTACAACGCTTAGAAGGTACCGATAAGCCGCAAATGCCCCTCGGACAGGATCCCTTGTCCAGTGCGCAGATTCAGAGCATTAAGAACTGGATTAAGGACGGTGCCAAGAATAATTAGTCGTCTCCGCCCGATTCAGCTTCCTACTCTAAGACAGAGTGCCGCTCAACCGCCATCGCCTGCGAAACCTGGTCCCTCTGGCTCAGAAGAAGACATAGGCTGTCCAGGACGATGTGCACACTTTGATCAAATAAAGACCCTAAAAGTTGAACGGATTTTCGCTCTTCTCCTTGGTCCCCTTTGGTCGCTCCTGGAACCATTATGGTTTCATCGGCCAAGCGGACCAGAGAAGAGCCTTTTTTACTCGTGACAGCTATAATCCTGCAGCCTGCAGCTTTGGCTTGCTCTGTCTTGGCTACCACAAACTTCGTTTCCCCCGAACCCGAGATGGCAACATAAAGGTCTCCGGCCTGAAGGGCAGGGGTAATGGTTTCACCCACCACATAGACTTGATAACCAATATGCATCAGACGCATGGCGAATGCTTTGCCCATCAAACCCGAGCGTCCTTCTCCGTCAACGAATATCCGTGATCCCCGGCTAAAGTATTTTAGGACTGAGTACAAACGGTCTTCCTCGACTTGTCCCAGCACGAATTCTATTTCGGCTAAGACAGACTCCAGTGTGCTCATACGTGCCTCACCCCCTCGTTTCCGACGGCTGCCCAAAACCTCCGGGCTGCTGCCTCCGGGTCGCGCTCCTGGGAGATGGCGGAGCCCACGACCAGTATTTCCACGGGAAACGCGCTCAGACTGGGCACATCGTCCAGTCTGATTCCCCCCGCAACCGCCAAGCGCCGCATTTGCGGATACCTATGCACGAACTCTTTTAGTTCCTGGGACAGCTCCCTAATTCCACTGTCTTTAGGGGTATGGAGGCAAAAAACGGCCTTGGGGAAACAGGTCAGAAACTCAAGTTTTTCCTTAGGTGTCTCCAGTAAATCGATCATCACACTACGACCATATTCCTCAGCCACCCGGTAACAGATCTTGACAGTATCTATAGAAGCCGCACCCATGACCGTCGCCAGATCGGCTCCGTGAGTAAAGGCTGCGCGAAACTCATATTCGCCCTCGTCCATCGTTTTCAGATCGGCCAGGATAACCTTGTGCGGGAAAGCCGCCCTGATCCTGCTTAGGGACTCCAGTCCATAATCTTTGATCAGGGATGTCCCAACTTCTAAGATGTCAACACAGGCTTGTGTTTTCTTCCCCATCTCGATGGCTTCTTCGATACTCAGCCGGTCCAGAGCCAGTTGAATTTTCAAGCTCGTTTTACCCCCTTGCCTGAAGATAGTGAGCGAGCGTTTCCCGATCGGGCAGCCCATCATTGTCCCCGGGCGTCATCACCTGAAGGGATCCTATCGCATTGCCCCGAAGGACCGAATCCCTTAACGTCAGGCCTTCCAGCAGACCGCTGATCAAACCGACTGCAAAAGCGTCTCCGGCTCCGACCGTATCCACCACCTGGTCCACCTTGAAGCCCGGTACCAGATACGACTCACTCTGGGTCTTGACGAAGGCTCCTTTCTCTCCCAATTTTACTGAGACGGCCTTGACCCCTTTCTCCAGATAAAAGTCGGCAATTTTCTCCGGGTCGTCATGACCCGTCAAGACAGCTCCTTCGCCGATCCCAGGCAGGACGATGTCACACTGAATAGCCAACTCGTTGATCACACGAACCATGACTGCCTGACTCTTCCATAGTTTGGGCCGCAAATTCGGATCAAATGTCACCCGGATCCCTTTTATTTTGGCTAAGGCAACCAGACTAAATACTGCTTCCCGGAAGTCCGGAGATAAGGCCAGGGGAATGCCCGTGACGTGCAGATGCTTAACCCCTGACCAATCCAAGGAGGCGAGATCTTTCTTCGTTAAGCAAGACGCTGCTGAGCCCCTCCTAAAACTGACCACTTCAGGATCCCCGCTCAAAGTCTTCTCTTTGATCTGGAAACCGGTCGGATTAACTTCATCCCAGCGAACATAGGACGTATCAATATGCTCTTCGCTTAAGAAGTTATAGATATATTTGCCGAAAGGATCATGGCCCAGCTTAGTGATATAACAAACTTTATGATCTAAGCGCGTTAAACCAATTGAAACATTAACCTCTGCACCTGCCAAAAACTTAGTAAAATGTTCTATCGTTTCGAGACTCCCCACCGCATCGGCTACAAAAAGAACCATGGGTTCGCCAATCGTCACAACTTCAACCATATCTGCTTCCTCCTGAACTCACGCATTCGTTAAGATGATTTCAAAAATTATCGGCGAGTAGGGAAGTCCCATCAAGAGCTTGGAAAAATGCCGTCCTGCAATTTCACTCGCACTCAGCGAACGGCTCTTAGCCTTGAACCACTTAAGCCTCACCCATTCCACAGTTTTACTTCGGGTGTAGATCTCAGAATCCAACCCTTCAAGATGGTGAAACAGTTCGTGAGCAACCGCAAGCTCCACAAGATCAACCTGGCCTAAAACCTGCTCCAGATTCATTTCCGCGATGCTTTGCCTCACCGCCATAACAGCCCGGGCAGCAACCCTGATCGTCGGTGGTTGAGCATTATATAAGGCAAAATATAGCCAAGGCATTATTAACTCACTGTCATCTGCAACGACCTGTACTCCTAACTTGGCGGCGTATTCACTCGGCTTGCCCTCCCCATATTTCGCTCTCAGTCTCCTGTACACCTCGGCAGCACAACTGAGTGATTCCCGGCAAAGGTTGACCCTGGACTCTTCATTCATTTTCCGCAACCGTTGATCGGCAGCCAGGGTGCGCTTAGCCCAAGTTAGGTCATCCAGCAATACCGCTTGAGAGAGCTTTTTCTTCAAATTTGAGCCGTCATTACCTGTCATTTTTTGCTCCCACCACGATCAGCTCTTCCTTACTCTCTAACGCCCCAATTTCCGTGGAAAGAACCTTTTCTACCTGTTCCAGGTTAGTTATCCCCGAGTAATCCAAAAGACGTGAACCCATTAAGATATAGATATCCGGAACCAGCATGAGATCGCTTTTATAAAGGCAGCAGGCATCCCAGATCGTTTTCATATCCTCATAAACTGTCGTTGCGGTTGAAACTTGGATCATGCCATCTCTTCTTTGCAGTTTGATAAACCCTTTTTTGTCGATGACTCTGATTTGATTCACATGGTTATGCCGGTAAGAAAATACATGAAGATGTCCATTGGTGGTCTCAAGCTGGATCGCTTCAGGGGCGACATTCAGCGACTGGGCCGCAATATCCCGGGCCTCCTCCAACGAGCATTCTTTCAACAAATCCGTAGTTCGCACTTCCGTGGAGCCGATGGCAATGGCGGTGACCTTCTGGGTCTGGGGATCCATCTCAATATGGACTTCCACGCTTTCCGGAACGGCACCGCTGTTGACCGCCATGGCCAGCGCTTCTCGTTTGAGTTCAGCAATGTCTTGAGCACTGGCATTCGGGATGACACGCTCCACCACATCGCGCACCATGGCCAAGGCAACCCCTATGGAAGAAATAACTTCCGCATTTTCCGGAATACTATAGTTCAATTTCATGGTTTCGGCCGTAAACGGCAACAGGGCTGCTGCCCCGCCGCCCACGCCAACGAGAACACTCTGATCCGTTTCCAGCTTATACTGCGTTGCCAAGTCAGTAATGACGGAAACAATCTTGGCACTCGACTTCGCCAAGATCTCTCGCGCCGTATCCTCTACGGAAAGATTCAGCATCTTGGCCAAAGGTTCCATGGCTTTATAGCAGGCTTGAACATCTCCATAAGCGTAGTACTCAGGTTTCACCAACCCCAGCACATTGGCTGCACACGTGTTGGTGAGCGCAATCTTCTTGCCGCTTTTCACTTTGATGGCAACATAATCATCCGGATCATCGGGCTTGGGTTTGACAAATTCGACCTCCGGCTCCACGATCTCTGCTTCAGGCGTAAACGCCGCATAGGGAAGACCGGCAATATGAGCACTTCTCGGCCCTACGTCAACGATCTTGCCGTTCGCTACCCTGACCATACTTCCACCGGCTACTCCCAGAACCCGAACATCCAGCGAACTGATATAGGTTCGATGCCCGCCGACGATAGAATAATCCACCGTCGGTCTGCCATTCTTGATCACACCGATGTTCGTACTGGTTCCACCCACCTCGAAATAGATCCCATTGGATGCCCTAAGGTACATGAGTGCCCCGACCACACTGGCTGCCGGCCCGGATAGCATCGTCAGCACTGGCCGTTTCTTCATCTCCGCAACTTCCATAACGCCACCGTCACCGCGCATCATCATCAGGGGCACTTTGATCCCTGTTTGCTTCACGCTTGCCTCCGTGCTGTTCGCTGTCTCCAGCATTTTCGGCAAGATACTGGCATTGATGGCGGCCGTCCTGGTTCGGATCGTTAAACCATACAATTTACTAATATCTGAAGCCACGGTACATGGCAGACCCATCTTCTCAGCCGTGTCCTGGACAATCTTTTCCTCGTCAAAACTATCGACACCAAAAGCTTTGCTAGCCACAATGACTTTGGCACCCATTTCCTGCAATTCCCCAATAGCCGTTTCAGCATTCCGCGCTGTAAGTTCCGTGCCTTTCCGATAAACGTGCGATACCTTGATGAACTTGCCTGTTCCCAGAGGAATGTCAGTGATCTTGGTCTGTCTCTTGGCCAGAAATCCTTCAATCCCGCCCTTGCCGATACCCAACACACCCACGGGTGCCACATCACCCTCCAGCAAGGCATTCGTTGCCTGCGTTGTGCTATGCGCGATGAAAATCACTTCATCGGGATGAATCGTGTTTTCGCTCAAACACTTCTGAAAAGCCTGGATGACGCCCGCAGCCACGCCCATGGCATCAGCATGCGTGGTCATCACCGAAGCCTTACCAATAATTTCATGCGTGTCATTATGAATGGCCACGGCTTTCGTATGAGTACCTCCGACATCTATTCCTACTCGAACGGCACGCTTTTCCACTGCTTTTCTTTCCTTTCGTTGGCAGAATAGTGTCACCGATAGAGGAATAACCCCTGAGCTATCGGTGACACGACCGTCTTAGGTTTAAAACATATTCACAGCAATTAATTCATTGACGATCACGATGATCCAAGCCCATACGATACCGGTCTTGAGAAATTCCTTTACGCTGATCTTGGTATAGTTGACCGCCCACAGGTTCCAGGACTGAGTCGGACAGGTCGATATGGCCATGGAAATGGTGGGAATGTAGAGTAACGGGAAAAGCAAAGCCGGTGGGAAGATCTTTAATCCCGTAAGAATCGCGATGGTGGCGCTGCCGGCTCCCCAAACCATCAAAGGACCTCTAAACAGGGCGATAGGGGCAAGTATTCCCAAAGCTACCGCGATGATAAGCGGATTATGGGGTATGACGGAACCGAACATCGCCTGGAAAATATGCGCGTCTTTACCCGCTGCCGAACCAAACATCGCCAAGGTGAACAACATACCCAGCAGCAAGCCCACATCGGCTACACCGTCGTACAACGTTTTTTGAATGAGGGCAACCGCATCTTGAAGCTTATACAGCCGCTTGGTCAGCAGCAAGGCCATAAAGATAGCGAGTAGAATCGCCGGAATCGGCTGCCATTTGAAGACAATCGCCATAAAAACCGGAATAATCGGAACAAGGAAGGTAATAGCCGGGACCTCTGTTGATGGAGTCGAATTCGGTTGAGACACGGCCCAGGCATGGTTCAATTTTCCGCTGCGCAAATTGAAAATGAGCATGCCGATAATGAATACCAACTGGACAGCCATAGCAATAAAACCAAAACGCAAATAGTTATTGTCATATTGGACAGAGGGGAAGAACAACTGCATTTGCTTAAACAGCACAATATTTACATACATGCCGGCCCCAACGGACAGCGTATAGGAGGATACCGCCACATTTTTAGGAACACCAATCGACAGTAGAATGGGGAGAATAATAACCCCAATGGCAATGACCGCACCGACACCAAACGTACTCGTAAAGATAAAGGAAGTAACCAATGACACCAAAATCGTGACGACCAAGGGTTTGTCCCCGCCAAGTTCGACGGTCTTTCGAATGATCGAGCCGGCAATGCCGGTATCCACGATAACCCGTCCAAACCAGCTACCGAAAATAACCACCACAGCGGTTACCGCATACCCTTCCGCGGCTTTTTCAAAAACATCATTAATAGCGACATTGTAAGGGATGCCTCCGATGATCACCCACAAAAGCGCCATCAGTAAAAATCCAATCATCAGATTGCCGCCCTTGACAGCATAGTAAATCAAACCGAAATAGGTAATCAACAATAATATGCCGATGAACAAATCCATGATAATCTTTCCTCCCTCATCATCGTATTTGCTTGTGAAACAACGCTAAATCCGGGCCCATTTTTCCACAGCCTTTACGATCGATTTCAGTTCCTTAATATCTGCTATTTGTTGGCGTTCGATTTCCTCCGTCTCCTCGGCTATCCGCAAGATTTCTTCTGCATAAGCCCTAGGAACCACGACGACGCCGTCAGCGTCTCCGAGGATGATGTCACCAGGATACACCATCACTCCCCCACAGGTCACGGGGATATTCTGGACAAGCGTTATGACCCGTCCAATCGTTGAGCTGGGCACAATACTGCGGGAAAACACTGGAAAATTAGCGTTCTTTAGCTGGTTGACATCCCGTACCCCGCCATCTACCACGGCCCCATCAAAGCCGTTCACCTTAGCACCCGTTCCCATCAAACCACCGAAAACCGCGTCGAAACCTATCCACCATTTCTTTCAAGTCCACGCCACGCACCTCCCTTCTTTATCCAGAGTTGCCATCCATCAGCCTTGAACCGAACCACCTCCTTATGAACCTTATAATTCCAGGAGTTTAGACAGTTCTTCCTGAAGAGCCTCAAGTGGCCGATCACCGCATGGATACTCGAGCGCTACCGGTAATCCGGACGGGAGGTTCTGCAGGACTTGACGCCAAGCAATTGAGCCCTGATCAAGCGATGCTGCCCTAACTCCAGAATTTTCGCAAACTGCATCTTTCAAGTGAATGTAGCGGGTAAAACTTTTTAACTCAAGGGCATTTGTCAAAGGATCTTCTCCTACCCAATACCAGTTGCCCACATCAAACGTGCCGTAAATCCTCAGGTCATTTTCCTGGCACACGCGGAGAAATTTCCTGTTGGTCTTCATCGTTCCACTTTGTTTTGTTTGATCGTTTTCCACGGTTACGATCCCTGCGAACTCTGCCAAGATCTGTTTAAGCTTGGTCAGGGACTCAACGCTAAACCCATTGAACTCACCGACACTGAACTTGACCAATTTTGCGCCCAACCTATCCGCTTCCGCCAAATACTGTTCCAGCTCGCGGTCCTGTAATTCACCTTGCTTAAACAACCCATCGGGCACGGAATAAAACACTTCCAACTGACGAGCTTGGGCTGCACTCTTGATTTGCAGGAGGTCATCCGGAAAAACCCGAAGATATTCCCTGCGGATCTCAACCTTTGTCAAGCCAAGCAAATGGATTCCCTCCAGTAATTCAACTTGCGGCTTTCCTCCGGCCAATTCGTTCAAAAAGACAATGGTATTGACGACGATCTGTTCTCTGTTCATGCTTTTCCTGTCCCCTCTCCCAGGGCACCGAGAAGCTTGCCGCACCGCTCCTTAAGAATGTCCAAATTATCTTCATTAATCCCTCTGCTTAGATACCCACCGGCCCCAACAGCAAAAGCCCCCTTGGCAAACCAATCTTTAATATTGGATTCATCAATCCCACCGGTTGGCATAAAGTCAATAAACGGAAAAGGACCTTTCAAGGACTTGATTAACGCCGGACTCAAAAATTCGCCCGGAAACAGCTTGACCACATCGCTCCCCAAACGGTAGGAGTGATAGACCTCGTTCGCTGTGGTGGCAGCCATCGAGCAGAATAGATCTCGGTCGCGGCAGAATGTTCCAATATCTTCGAGGATACAGGGAGTGACGATAAACTCTGCTCCGCCCGCTACAGCGGCCTCAGCTTGCGCAATTTCCAGCACCGTTCCCGCCCCGATCATGGCCTGAGGGAACTCTCTGGTCAGCTCGCCGATCAGCTGAGCCGCATTTTCTACCGTAAACGTTATTTCAATGGCTTTAATACCTGATTGGATGGCTGTTCTGGCGATCTTCCCGGCCAATTCCCTATCTGTGCAGCGAATAATGGCTACCACACTGTTTTTTAGTTTTTCTTTGGTGAGTGCTTTACCCAATTTAATCTCCTCCTTAGTATGAAACGGTTTAGTTTACCGGTTAACATTCCATAATCAAGCCTCACAAGAAATCTTTGACCCACGTCCGCAACGCCCACTCCTATAAGTGGCGTTCACTTGATTTTCACTGTCACAAGACAGTCGACCCCCGGATAATCAGTTCAGCGGGCAATTCAATACTCTTGGGCTTAGCTTTTCTCTTAGCCTTGATTCTGGCAATTAACAGCTTGGCACTTTCTACACCAACCTGATAAGAAGGTTGCGAAATAACGGTAATCCCCGGAGGGATCAAAGCAGCCCAGCCCCAGTCATCATAACCACAGACCCCCATGTCCTTCGGTATTGCCAGACCTAATTGACTAAGTCCCTGCAACACGCCCAACAACGTCACTCCATTGACGGCAAAGATCGCCTTGGTTTCATCGGGGTTTTTCTCTTTAAAATGCGCCAAAGACTCCAACACGGTTTGGGGTTTAGAACTATCAATCACGTAAATTAAGTTTTGGGCCTCAATCCCTTTGAACTGTCGGCAGGCGTCTAAAAACGCATCCCTACGAATGGATCGGGAACTGATTTGGCCAATCTCCTCCGTAAAAAATGCCACTTTCGCAAAACCCGCCTGAAACAGATGCTGGATCGTCCTGACTGTCATCGCGTAGTTATTGCTCATGATGGTATCAAATGTTAATTCAGGCATAGCCCTGTCGGCCAGAACGATCGGCATGCCTTGATTCCCGAGCGCAACCAGATAATCGTTGGTTTGCCCGGAAGTGTTGACAATCAGCCCTTCCACTCGGTTGTCGACAAGCGACTGAATGTACTCTCGCTCTTTGACAGGGTCGTTATCTGTGTTAGCAATAATGATTTGGTATCCCTTTTCCTGGCAAAGATCCCCGATACCTTTGAGTAGAATCGAAGAGAAAGGACTGGTAATGTCCGCAATGATCGCACCAATGAGTCCACTCTTATTCGACTTTAAACCGCGGGCCAAATTGTTCGGTCGATACGCCATCTCTTCAATCACGTCTTGAATCCGTTTTCTGGTATCGTCCGACATGAATTCATAGCGGCCATTGATATATCTGGATATCGTTGTTTTAGACACTTCGGCTCTTTTGGCCACTTCGCCGATGGTCGTTTTTCCAATCCTTGGTTGCATCTAAATACCCTCTACTCTGTCAGCTTCTGCTAACCAATTAACGAAACCGGTTTATATGCTTCTTTTTGTTAATATTACACCTACCCTTCTCTCTATGTCAATCACTTGCAACAAAATTCTGACTGGTAAAATTCCGACTCATTCGGCAAAAGATTCAGGATACACTGATTTGCTTCTAGTCAGCAAAAAGCCTCTACGCGTTCCCTGACCCGCAGAGGCTTCCTAATGCTTTCATCGTACCTTTTAAAGGCCATACCGTTTTTCTCCGACTCGCTCAATCGCTTGCCGTTTGTCCTCGAAGCCTTGTCTCCCCATCAAGGCGTACGTTCCCCGTTTGCCCTCTTCCACACCGGGTTGATCAAAGGCGTTGATGTCCAGAAGTTCGCCCATATAGGCAGTTTCCCATTCGAGAAGCATGAGGAGTTGGCCGACAACGTTAGGACTAAGATTAGGCAGAATAATCCTCCGGTGCTGCCGGCCGGCTAGTGTCAGAGCATATTCTGTCGCCCTCTGTTCGGCAGCCAACAGCGCTCCCAAAGAATGCCCACTGAGAAAGCGCACAGCCTCTGGCAGGCTCCCATCGGTTGGAATCACAACATCCTCTGTGAATTCTTCCACGGTGACAAAGGTAAACACCTTATCATTCGGTCCCTCCGTATAGAGTTGGACTTGTGAATGCTGATCCGTAACCCCCAGAGCCTTGACCGGAGTCTGACCGAGCCAAACCTCCTCACCCTGCCGGTTATAACGTTTGCCCAAGCTTTCCGCCCACAACTGAGCATACCAGTCAGCCATCGTCTTTAAGCCGTCCGCGTAGGGCATAAACACGGAAACGGTTTTTCCCTCCTGCCAGGCTAAGTAACTCAGCCCCGCCAAGAGTTGGGCGGGATTGGCTTTCATTTGAGCTTCCTCGCGGATGAGGCAATCCATAGCCAGGGCACCCTCCAGCAGTTCCAGGATATCAATCCCACAGACCGCAGCCGGCAAGAGTCCGACCGGAGTCAACTCCGAAAAGCGCCCCCCGATTCCCGCAGGGATTACAAAGCGATTATACCCTTCCTTGAGCGCAATCGGCAAAAGATGCCCTTTCTCCGCATCCGTCGTGGCGATCAGATGCCGGGCATAATCCTCTCCACAGGCCTCCTGCAGGGCCTCACGCACGATCAAGAACTGGGCCATCGTCTCTGAAGTGCTGCCCGATTTCGTGATCACATTAAAGATCGTCTTCTTGAGATCCAGCATCTTGAGCAAATGCCTAAAACGCTCCGGATCCACATTATCAACAACATAAAGGCGTGGGTGTCCGTTGCGTTCCTCCTTGCTCAATTCATTATAGTAATAAGGATTAAGTGCCTGTTGCACCGCCAACGGGCCGAGGGCGGAACCCCCTATCCCCAAAATAACAAAATTATCGATGTCTCCGGGTAAAGAATCCGCAAAGGCTTGAATCTCCACAGCCTGGGTCCGCATCTCACCCAGCAGCAGAGAAAAATCGAGTTCGCCTCGTTCCCGTTTCTCATGAAGCGCCCGCCGGGCTTGGCCCAGCCGTTCTTGGATTTCTTCCAAGTGGCCTTCAGGCCAGCCTTGTGGGTTCTCCCCTGATCGCATCATCTTTGTATAATCAATCCTTAACTTCATCGCTGCTGATACCTCCTGGTTCCATTGATAAGACTTAGAGAAAAACCGGCGTTTTCTGGTTTATGCAGAATCTCCTCAAATAGGGCTTGTCCAAACCGTCCTAAATCGAGAGCTGCTCAGCCAGCTCGTAGAGCGCTCGGTTAAACGGAGGCCGCGGACCATAAGCCACCTCAAGCGGGCGAACGACCACTTCTTGGTTTACGTAGGCCGTCATCATGTCCGTTTGTCCGTCCAGTAACGCTTGCACAGCTTTGCCACCCATTGCTGAGGCTAAGACGGCATCAATCGCGCTCGGATTTCCTCCCCGCTGCAGATGTCCCAGTATAGTCACGCGAGTTTCAAACCCAGAGCGTCTCCGCAACTCCTCGCTAATCGTATTAGCGCTGCCGACGCCTTCAGCCAAGAGAATAATACTATGGTTCTTCCCTCGTTGATGCCCACGCCGGAGTTTGGAGATGACATCTTCCAAATCGAAGGGAACCTCTGGAACCAGGATGGATTCCGCTCCGCAGGCCAGCCCCGCTTGCAGGGCAATGTTTCCGCATGTCCGCCCCATGACTTCCACAAGAAATGTGCGCTCATGCGATGTCGCGGTATCCCTGATCTTGCTCACTGCTTCCACGACCGTATTCACCGCCGTATCGAACCCAATTGTGAGATCCGTCCCGGGAATATCATTATCGATCGTGCCCGGAATACCGACGATTTTAATACCCTGAGCGGCTAAGGTCTGCGCCCCGCGATACGAACCATCTCCGCCGATAACGACAAGTGCATCCACTCCCCGCTGGCGCAGCTGAGCTGCCGCCTGAGCCTGCCCCTCAGGGGTAAGCATCTCCTGCGAACGGGCCGTCATCAGCATCGTTCCACCCCGGTGAACGATATCCGCCACTGAGCCCAAACTCATCTCCCGGAATTCCCCGTGAATCAGACCCTCGTACCCTCTTTTGACCCCATAGACTTTGAGCCCATGATAGAGCCCTTTACGCACCACGCTCCGGATCGCAGCGTTCATTCCCGGAGCATCCCCGCCGCTTGTTAAGACGGCAATCGTTTTAATCGCTTCCGTCACACGACCACCTCATTCTCTACATAATCCTAGTATATTGGTATATTGAATCTTAATCCCCAACGATCATGAAACCCCAGATCATTCTACATCTTCAGCCCCCGAGTATTCACCGGCAGGGATAAAACATCGTCCACTGTGATGATCCCCATCAGTTCCTCGGAATCATCGACAACCGGCAGGGCCAGTAGGCTATATTTCGTAAACAAGCGTCGCACTTGCTTTTCATCCTCTTCTCCCGTGATACTGATCACTTTTGTCCGCATGATCTCTGCTATCTTCCGTTCCGGAGGATTGACGATCAGCTCACGCAGTGACAAGACCCCTCTCAAGCGCCCGGCACTGTCCACCACATAGAGATAATAGACATAATCCGCATCTGGGGCTAATTCCCGCAAACGCTGGATGACTTCATCCGTCGTCAGTTCTTCAGCAAAGGCCAGGTAGTCTGTTGTCATCATGCTCCCCGCCGTCCCCTCCTCATATTCGAGGAGTTCTCGCAAGTCTGACGCATCCTCATGATCCATGAGGCTCAAGAGTTGATCGGAATCTTCATCGGTCAGCTCAGCGAGCAGATCCACTGCTTCATCTTGTTCCATTTCTTCTAAAATATCCGCAGCCCGCTCCCTGTCCATGCCTTTTAAAATAGATACCTGCATCTCCATTTCGACTTCGGCCAGCGTATCGGCCGCTATTTCCGGATCCAACTGTTCGAAGAATTCGCGTCGTTCTTTATGACTCAAATTCTCCACGATCTCCGCCAAATCAGCCGGATGCATTCTCGCCAATTTATCTGCCGGTACCCTCAACGCCAAATGCTCCCCATCCTGGGGCAAGGGCTGCAGGACATCCCAACGAATCAGTTGCGGACGCACCCAGCGGGCATTCGCCCCCCCCGCCCAACGTCCAGCCAAGAGCCGTCGTAACAACCCGGCCAAGCCCACGTCGACGGAAACGATGTGCGCCACACTGCCGTCTCCCGCCAGTTTTATATCATTGACTCTGACGACCTTGGCCCCGTTTATGTCGACAATCTGCCGATCTAAAATCATGCTGGTCCGATAGGCATCTTCCACAATCGGCTCATAATGAACATCTTGAGCCGTGACTTGCAGCGCCACGAATTTTTTGCTTAAGAGATAAATATCAGGCCAAGGAATCCCCTTCGTCTCCCCCTGCTGCCTGACCACAAGCCCGCGCACAAGCGGAAAGGTTGACTCCCTATCAACAATGATGTCCTGTACCTTACCTACTCTGCGTCCACTCCGGTCAATGACGGGCTTACCCATCAATTCGCTCACATATAGATCGGTCAACAATTCCATGCCGTTTCCTCCCTCGTGGGTTATTTAATGGATTCTTCTGTCCCTCCATATGCTCATCATTCCTGTGAACATCCAGCCTTCGCTCAGGACTGCTATCCATCAAACCACCTCCTCAGGATCAGCAAATCATACTCGTATTCCACACCATAGATACTAAAAATCGACCTCAGAAAGGCCGACCCCAACGAAGAATACAGTGCCAATCACAATTTATCACCTTATTTTCCCTGAGTCAACCTTGCGTTGCCTGATCTGTTTGAAAAAACCTGATTGATCGTTTCTAAGCGCGCTCTTAAACCCGGATTTGCAGTTAGCTTTGCCCCAAATCCTTTGTAAGCTTGAATAATGGCACCGTGCTCCTTATTGAAAATTCGGCTCATTTCTGCATAAGAACACTGGCAAACCGTTTTCATGGCATAGATCGCTAAATGCCGCGCCTCGACGATCTGCGGAAAACGCCGCCGCCCGAGGATGTCGGACAGCGCTATTTCATACATTTCCGCAACCACTCTAAGGACATTTTCCGACACTGGGGCTAATCGCATTTCCGCCTGCCGTGCTGCCCAGAAAGCAGCAAATTCGCCTGCCGTCGCCCGAACTTGCTTTCGCTCCAGGTAGGAGAGAAATTCCTCGCTGCGTTGCTTCACGTCCCTAAGCGTCCGGGCACTCTCTGCCAGCCCTTCGACGAACCCCGGATCCAGGATAGCCAGCTTTCCCTGAAGCCAATACTCAGCAAAACCTTTCAATTCGTCGGGTTCAGGCTGTCCCAGCACCAGGGTCAATCCGCTTAGGAATCGTGAAGCCAATCGTTTTCCCAAAAAATCAAGTGAAAGCTCCTCGGATTCCAACACCACAGCGACCTTCCCACCCTGCTCCATGATATGTTCAAAGGTATGCAACAGTTCTTCAATCGTTTTCTCCTTGCCTTTAAGTTCTTGCAGATCGTCGAGAAAGAGAAATCCACTTGAACGAACCCGTTCTCGGAAACTCCCTAACCGGCCTTCTTGCGCAGCAAGGGCGTATTCCGTAGCAAAAGCCGGGGCACTGAGCCACAGCGGCTTGTCGCTAGGCCGCTGAGCCAGCGCCTTGTGGTACATTTTCGACAGAATCCTGCTTTTACCCAATCCGGCTCCCCCGTAAATTAGGGTAACCCTCGGCCATTTACTGGCCACAAAATGTTGCAAAGCCTGATAAGCCAACTTATTAAAACGGCTCACAAACCAGTCCAAACCACTCCCCCATTCCTCTTTCGCTCATTTACCTCGACCCACCTGCCATCAACCTAGTACCGTTGCCCTGCTCCATCAGAGATTAAGTCTAGTCCGTACGCTTCGGAGGGCTCGCTTCACTCGCCAAGAAACGATAACAAGCCTGGGCCACGGTTGGCAGCGGCTTGCTGCGCTGACTCACCAAATAGAACCCGCGCTTGACTTCGATGCCAGACAAAGTTCTGACCACCAAGCCTTCCATGGAAACATCCAAAGCACTACGGGAAACGAATGAATATCCCATCCCAGCTCGGATCGCATTTTTAACGGCCTCGATACTTCCGGCTTCCAGGCTCACCTGGAAATCGTCGAGAGCCGCACCGTACAAGGCCAATTTTTCTTCCAGGGCTCGGCGATGCCCTGATCCCCCCTCTCGCAGGATCATCGGATAAGACATGAGTTCCGTGAAACCGACTTCTTCACGCTCGACCAGGGGATGGCTTTTAGGAAGTACCAGCATCAGTTCATCTTCACGCCAAAATTCAGACATCAGGCGATCACTATCGAAGGCCGACCCCACGACCGCAAAATCAACTTCCTGTTCCAACACCTTATTCGCCATTTCCAAGCTATCACCAACATACAACCTGAACTTCACCTTTGGGTATTGCTCTCCAAATTGAGCCAAGCGAAAAGGTAACAAATACTCGCCCGGGATATGAGATGCGCCCATACGCACCGTACCGGCCACTTCACTGGACACCGCCCCGATATCTTCTACGAGTTGATGCCAATGCTCCAAGATCAGGCGGGCCTGCCGCAAGGTGACTTCCCCTTCTTGCGTCAGCACTAACGCTTTTCCCCTGCGATAGAGGAGTTTAGCCCCTAATTTTTCTTCTAACACCCGCATTTGATTGGATACTGCAGGTTGACTCACTCCCAAACGGCGAGCCGTCGTCGTAAAACTTTGTTCCTCAACGACCTGGACAAAAAGCTTCAGAAGTTCTAGCATCTCCATCCCCCTCATTGGCAGGTTTGTCCTGATTATACCGCAATTCACAGGGCTTTTATACCTTTCTCAAATATTCTCAGCCAATGCCTTCGGTAGGCTTTGATCTCTCCTGTCTCCTTAAACCCAACCTTATGCCAGAATTTAAGTCCAAGTTCATTGCTCATCAGGACACCGATCCGAATCTTAGTAAATCCTTCCTTCCGAGCCCATTCCTCCACATCCTGATAAGCCAGCTGTCCCAATCCCCTTCGCCGGGCAGCGGGCTCCAAAAGCAAAAGCCCTAAGCTCAAAACATCGGGCCCAATATAGCCCTTGAGCAGGTCACATACACCCACCAAAAGCCCCGTATCTCCTTGGTATATTCCCAAAACCAGCTTCTGCCGTTCCGACGCATCCTCCGGACGGACCATTAGAAGTTCCTCAGCTGCGTTCGGGCCTATTGGGCCGCCGTTTTGAAGGCTCAAGTAATCATCACACTTCTCCAAAAGCGTTTGCAGCGCACGCTTATCCCTCAAAGCCAGAACTTTTAGCACTTCTTTTCCCTCCTGCGCCTTTGGGCACAATTTGACTTTTCTTCTCTTCTGTACTAAACTCTGCTTATTGAAACAGTATACCAATAAGGAGTTCTACCTATGAAAAAATCGTATCGTCAATCCAGAATGATAGGTTTGTTCTCACTCATCGTATTCTTGTTCTTGAGCGGATGCACCCCCCAGCCCTCTGGGGCCTCTGCTCAATCCCTTACGGTGACCACGAGCATCTCTCCCCTCGCAGACCTTATCCGCCAAGTCGGTGGAGACAAAGTAAACGTGATTAACCTGGTACCGACCGGCCTAGATCCCCACGACTTTGAGCCGAAACCTGACGATATTCGCAAAGTCGCCCAGTCCAGCATCTTCTTCGCCAACGGTGCCGGGGAAGAACTCTATTTGGATAAGCTTGTCCAAAACGCCGCCAATCCACATCTTCAAACCGTAGTCTTGTCCAACGGCTTGAATATTTTGGATAAATCAGCCGGAAACCCCGGAAATCCCCACCTTTGGCTTGATGTTAAAAACGCTGAACACTATGTGAAAACGATTCGTGACAGTCTCATCAAAGTATCCCCAGCCGATTCAACTTACTTCCAGGCCAATGCCGACAAATACCTAAACCAGCTTGATGAACTGGATCAATGGATTAAGGTCACCATCGGGGAAATTCCTCCAGAGGCCCGCCAGATCATCGTTTTTCACGAAGCCTGGCCCTATTATGCCAATCGCTATGGGCTCACTATTCTGCGCAGTGTCGTGCACAGCGGAGAAGCTGAACCAGAGCCCAAAGATTATGCCGAACTGATTCAACTCATCAAACAAAAACACGTCCGGGCCCTATTCGGTGAGGCAGGCTTTAATCCCAAGCTTGTTCAACAACTTGCTCAGGATACCGGGGTCAAATATGTTGGCAATCTTTATGATGATACCCTCGGAAACACTCCCGACAGCAACTCCTACTTGGCCATGATGCGCACCAATACACAAGCCATCGCCACTGCCCTCAAATAGCCTCCGGCCACAGTCATGGAAGCACTGCGTTAGCCAGCCGGAATGATCATTGCGAGGTGTGCTATGTCAGAACCGTTTGCCGTGGAATTTGATCGCTTTAACCTCAATTATGGCGACCATGAAGTCCTGAAAAATATCAACTTGGCCATCCCCAGCGGAACCTGTCTTGGGATTATCGGGCCCAACGGTTCAGGCAAGACCTCCCTTTTGCGTAGCATTGCCGGACTCATCCAGCCAGTCTCGGGTGAAGTCAAGGTCTTCGGGCATGTGCCCAGCCGTTCCTGGCGCCATCGCCAACCGATTGGCTATGTCCCGCAATGGAAATCCATTGATCAAGAGTTCCCGATCTCCGTGTACGAAGTAGTGATGCTTGGGCGCACCGGACGTTTAGGCTTTTTTCACTCCCCCAAAACCGAAGACCATGCCCTAGTCGAGCGCATCCTCGTTAGAGTAAATATGCTTGAATTAGCGGCTCGTCCCATCGGTCAGCTCTCTGGAGGCCAGCAACAGCGTGTTTTCATCGCCCGAGCCCTCGCCCAAGAAGCAAACCTCCTTCTCTTCGACGAACCGGGTACGGGCCTCGACATACCCACCCAGGAATCTATCTATCGGCTCTTGGAAGAACTCCATGAAGATGGCATCACCACGCTGACAGCAACTCACGATCTGATGGCTCTGGAGTTTCACCATTTTGATCGGATCCTCTGCCTCAACAAGCACATTATAGCCTTTGGCCCGCCAGAAGAAGTTCTCACTCCGGACATCCTAGCCAAAACCTTTTCGGGAGTACCTTGGCCAACAAAGTTGGTCGGGCACGGAGCCTAACAAACAAAGGAGATCAATTCGATGGATTTCTTGCTCGCACCTTTGCAGTTTCCGTTCATGCAGCGTGCCTTGCTAGGAACGGTTTCAATCGGTATCCTGGCTGCGCTGATCGGCACCTTCGTGGTCTTGCGTCGGCTTGCATTTATCGGTGAAGGACTCGCCCACGGTTCTTTGGCCGGTCTAGCCCTGGGATATGTCCTGCACTGGGATCTCTATTTGGTCGGAAACATCTATACAGTGGCTCTGGCCCTCTTCATCGGCTACCTCCATGAAAAAAGCAAGGTTAGCCTGGACACCGCGATCGGGATTCTCTTTTCGACCTCCATGGCAATCGGCATCGCCATCATCAGCAACCTTAAGTTCTATACTAAGGATCTCACCGGCTACTTGTTTGGCTCGGTGCTCGCCATTACGCCCTTTGACCTAAACATTATTCTGGGAGCGACCGTGCTCATCCTTGTGATCTTAACCTTCTTCTACAAGGAATTCGTTTTCTATGCGTTTGACCCGGAAATGGCCGAAGTCGTCGGCCTGCCCCGCACAGTACTGCATTACTCGATGCTGGCCATGATTGCGATCACGGTCGTTATCGCTACGCAAACTGTAGGTGTAATCCTAGTCACCGCACTCCTCGTCATCCCAGCCGCCTCAGCCCTGCAATGGACCCGCTCCTTAAAAGTGCTTCTGAGCCTTTCTGTCGGTTTCGGGGTCACCAGTGCCGTGGTTGGGCTTTACCTGTCATATTATCTGAATATCGCCTCCGGAGCGAGCATTGCCCTGACTGCCGCTACCATCTTCCTCATGAGCTTCCTCTTCTCATCCAACCCTATCAATGTGCGTCGCAGCCTTGGCTTCAAGGAGAAATAGCCATGACTTATGAAGAAATAACAGAAGCCCTGCGCCAGCACGGATTTCGTCTGACCGCCGCCCGTAAACAAGTGATCAAGGTACTTGATCAACATCCTGAATATCTGGGAGCGTATGACATCCACCACCTCCTGGAGGCTACGGGAATGCATATCGGCATCTCCTCTATCTACCGAGTTCTGGACATGCTGCAGAACCTTAATTTGCTCCAGCAGGAGGAATTCGGCCAAGGCGGAATCCGCTACCGCCTACAGCGACCGAGCCAGCAGCACGCTCATCAGTTGATCTGTTCCCGCTGCGGACGCACCGAGGAATTGGGCGACTGCCCGTTGTCCCATTGGGCGGACCGTCTGGAACAGGATAGCGGGTTTGAGATCCAGGCACACTGGTTGCGTTTTTTCGGGCTCTGCCCGGCATGCCAAATAAGAGAAGTCAGAAGCCAGATGCCAGAGGTCAGAGGCCAGAGGTCAGAAGCCAGAGGTCAGAAGTCAGAAACCAGAGGTCAGAAACCAGAAGCATAGTTCGATGTTCGAGAGTTCGAGAGTTCACTCCTCGTCCGGAGCAGTTTTTCCGCGTTTGACGCTATAAATGTAGATGAACACGACGACGACAGCAAGAACAATCCCACCGCTCATTAAATACCGGTGCAGGAGCGCAGTAATGCCCTTCCAGTGTACTCCCAAAACCCGGCCCAGCGTGATGAAGGTGCTAGACCAGAGCACTGCGCCGACTGCAGCTAGTGCAGCATACCGGGCATAATTCAGTTCACTCATGCCCGCAAAATAGGCAGTAAAATGACGAAATCCCGGAAAGAAATAACCAATTACGATCAGCCTATCCCCAAACTTGCTAAACCAATGCTCGGCCCGGGCAATCCGCTTTTCATTCAAATGGAGATAAGGGGCTATCTTGTGCAAAAATGGGATGCCTAGTTTTCGTCCGATCCAGTAACTAAGATTCATCCCAATAAAGCTTCCGAGGGCTGCCAGCATAACAGTCTTACCAAAACGCATGTGGCCCAGGCCAGTTTGAAACCCACTGAATGTCATGATAAATTCATCCGGAACCGGAAGCCCTAGCATGCCCAGAGAGAGCAGCACTAAAAGGCCAAGATAGCGATAGTGATAAATAATGCTGAGTAAGATATGTTCGAACCCCTGCAATCTGCTCTTCCCCCCCAAGAACCCAGATAACGGTTTCTCCGCTCTATCCCCCAAAAACGCAGTTCCTGTCTCTCTAATCCTTTATCTTTTTCGAAAATGTTGCCACAGCCAATAGGCCAGGGCCGCAACAATCGCCCCTCCAATCACCAGATCAAAACGGTGAAACAGGGGTTTTAAGGCATTCCAGTTGGCCCCTAGCCGTTCGCCTACGACAATGAGCAAGAGACACCAAGGAAGTGCACCTAAGACGGTGTAAAGTGCCATCTTGCCAGGATGCATTTTGGCTATTCCAGCCGGAAGTGAAATAAATGTGCGAACGACGGGAAGTATCCGTCCGACAAAAACAGTCATCTCACCGCGTCGTGCGAACAATCTTTCTGTAGAGGCCAGTTCCCGTTCATTAATGAAAAAATAACGTCCATAGCGTTTGATAAAGGGCCGACCGCCCCATACTCCCCACATAGTAGGCAACCATTGCACCGAATAGATTTCCGAGAGTAGCCGCAACCGTAGCCTCCCAAAGTCCAAAACGTCCCGTGAACACCATGTACCCCGTAAACGGGAGAATGATTTCACTTGGCAGGGGAATACAGGCGCTTTCGATAGCCATCGCGACAAAGACCCCGCCATACCCTAAGGTCGAGATGAGACTAATCACAAATAACCCGAGCTGGGTGATCATGCTTTCCAACCTGAATCCTCCTGTCTAATTTTTGCCAAATAAACTATTCTTACTCACAACATCCCAACGTCGATTTTAGCATAGGATAACGCGGAAGGTAAAGAAAACTTGGCTGGCGCCTAGCCTTACGGCGCTTTGCCATCCGGCATCTAGCCATCCGGCATCTAGCCATCCATGGCGATGCTCTAATCTCAAACGTCCTGTTTGAGTCATGGCGATGCTCTAATCTCAAACGTCCTGTTTGAGTC
>JAJZPA010000213.1 GCA_021811425.1 Bacillota bacterium
TGATGCAGCTCATGCCGGGAACAGCAGCGTCCTATGGTGTCAATGACACCTTCGATCCGGTGCAGAACCTTGACGGAGGAACGCATTTCTTAGCCGATCTAATCAACCGTTTTCAAGGAAATGTCCCGCTGGCTCTGGCAGCCTACAATGCCGGGCCCGGTGCAGTGGAGAAATATCAGGGGATTCCACCCTACAAGGAAACTCAGACATATGTTCAGACGATCATGACGGGTTTGACGAAGGTTGATGAAAAAGCGTAGGGGTTCGCCGACTTTTGAGCAACGTTCGGTTTCTCTCTACAGAACTGACACTAATTACCCTAATTAAAGATCGTTGAACATTGAACCCAATCTTGTGCTATAATGAGAAAAAATATTTCTCATTATAGATGGGGTGAACAACGTTGATTCGACTGAAGGTAAACAGTCCTGTCCATGCGGTTCGGGACGAGCATGCGACAGGGTGTGTGGTTTGTGGCAAGGAGTTAATTTACGCAGAGACGAGTTCGCTGCAGAAGTGTGTCTTTTGTGGGAAGGAACAAGATAGTTCGATTCAGTGTCCGGATGGGCATTTTGTGTGTGATGATTGTCATCGTGGAGATGCCTTGGGTCTGATCGAGGTGGCGGCCATAAACAGTCGTAAGACGAACCCAATTGAGTTGGCGCGGGAAATTATGGCTATGCCGAGTGTGCACCTGCATGGGCCAGAGCATCATGTTTTGGTACCGGTGGTGCTCCTGGCGGCGCTGCGCAATCTAGGGGCTGAGGTGAGTGACCGGCGGATTCAGGAAGCTCTTCTCCGGGCCGGCCAACTACCGGGCGGAATCTGCGGCATGTGGGGTGCCTGCGGGGCGGCTGTCGGAGCGGGTATCGGTCTCAGTGTGTTGCGCCGCCTCACTGCCCTGAAAAAAGAGGGCTGGGGGGAGACGAACCAGGAAGTCGGGGAAATCCTGCAAAAGGTCGGAGCCTTCAGCGGGCCGCGCTGCTGCAAACGCAGCACCTATACGGCGCTCTTGGCTGCGATGGATATTTTGGAGCGTGATGGTGTGGCAACCTTTGCGCAAGAGGCTCATATTCCGCCGGTTTGTCAAGACTTTTGGCGCAACCAGCAGTGTCTTAAAGAGGCCTGTGCCTATCATCCGCGTCCGAAGGGCAAAAACTCTGCGGTGAAGGCGGGTGGAGAGGTTCAAGAAGTCCCGGTCTAGACTCATGTGATGAGGAAGGGGGGAATGGCCTATGGAAAATGAGAAATTCCAAGAATTAATGGTGGACCGATTTGCTAACATGTTCAAAGCGGTAACAGATATCCAGGAAAAGTTGGGAACACATGATCAACGCTTTGACAAGCTGGACCAACTGGCTGCTCAACATCATGAAGAACTGGAAAAGGTTTCTAGGCAAGTTGAAAAGTTGGTGGCAGGTCAAGAATCCCTGGAAGATGATATGGACTATTTGTTAAGACGTTCCTTGAGAAAGAAAATTGAGTGAATAAAGGTGATAAAGGAGAGGATTTTCAATGGCTAGCTGGAAATGTTCTGAATGTGGTGCGACGAGTGAAGGACGTTGCCGCCCCAAGACATGTAAGAGTTGTGGGGCCGACAAGGAGAAGATAGTAAAGGAAGAGGCAAAATCGGAGTGATTTAAAGTCAGAGTGACTTTTATTGCAACCTATGCGTGCTGCTCTCCTTCAGGAGCGTGCAATGCTTTTAACGGATTATTTGGCAATGCCGCTGGGGCTCAGACCTCAGTGGTGTTTTTTTGGCTCGGGTTTTCCTAAATAGTGTGCCACTCGAGTGGATCTTAATAACCTAGTGTTCAACATAACCTAGTTGACTAGACTCCCGATAGAAACTATAATTTGTGAAAAGGCGAAAGACTTCGCTTAATGGGCCTGGCAGAAAGCTGAGAGGGGAAGAGGATATGAGTTCCGAAGTTTTTTACACCAGCCTTAAGACCAAGCAGGGACAGAGCTTGATTACGAAGATGGAAAAGTTGATTCAGCGGGCCGGACTGATGGATGCGGTTGCGCCCAAGGATTTGGTCGCGATTAAGATGCACTTCGGGGAGCGGGGAAATCTTGCTTATGTGCGTCCGCAGTATGTGCGGCGGGTTGTGGAGATGATCAAGAAAAAGGAAGGGAAGCCTTTCCTGACCGATGCTAACACGCTTTATGTCGGTTCACGGGCGAATGCAGTCGATCATTTGCAAACTGCTATCGAAAATGGGTTCGATTTTTCCGTAGTGGGGGCCCCTTTGGTGATTGCGGACGGTCTCAATGGGAAAGACTATGCTTCAGTGCCTGTGAACTTGAAGCATTTTAAAGAGGTAAAAATCGGCAGTGCTGCAGTTCAAGCGGATGCCTTGATCGCCATTACGCATTTCAAGGGACATGAAGCGACGGGTTTTGGCGGCACTTTGAAAAACTTAGGCATGGGACTGGGCAGCCGCGCGGGGAAACAACAGCAGCATTCTGATCTTCTCCCGCAAGTACAGGAAGATAAGTGCAAGGCTTGTGGTAAATGTGCTAAATGGTGTCCGGTTCAAGCGATCACCGTAGAGGGGAAAGCCCAGATCAATTACAATCTGTGTATTGGCTGTGGCGAATGTACCGTGACTTGTCAGTATAAGGCCATCGCTATCAACTGGAAGACGGAGCAGGACATGATTCAGGAGAAGATTGCGGAGTACACGGCAGGCGTGCTTCAGGGCAAAGAAGGTAAAACTGGGTTTATCACGTTCGTCATGGATGTTTCACCACTGTGTGACTGTTGTGGCTGGAATGATGTTCCTATTGTTGGGGATATCGGAATTCTTGCCTCGAAAGATCCGATTGCCATTGACCAAGCCGCTGTGGATTTGGTGAACCAAGCGCATGGCAATCCTCATTCGGAATTGGGGAGTAGACATGGCGAGTATGACAAATTTCGGGCCCTGTTTCCAGGGGTGGATTGGAATGTTCAGCTGGCTTACGGGGAAGAAATCGGCCTCGGTAGCCGGCAGTACACCCTGATCGAAGTGTAAGGGGTTTACGAGTCGGTGAACGGAAATGTTTATAGTGCTGGCGTATTATGATATAATGAGAATAGACTACTAACGGGGAACCCGACGAGGAAAGGAGAGGTGGGGGGCTATGCGTGTTCAAAAAGTTAATGAAAAAACGATTCGCATCTTCATCTCCTTAACTGAACTTGCTGACCGAGATATTACGATGGCAGACTTATTCCAACGTTCTCCGAAAACTGAGCAGCTTTTGTGGGAATTGATTGCTCAGGCCAGGGAAGAGGTAGAGTTTAACCTGGATCAGCCATTTTGGATCCAGGCGACCGTCGCTTCTAATGATGAGTTTGTGATCACTGTAATGAAGCAAGAGGAGCCGATCGAGGCTTCTGTTCAGGAAAAAGGAAAGAAAAAGTCAAGTAAAAGGCGTACGACGGAGTGGGTTTATGTTTTTGGCGACCTGGAGGATGTCATTTCAGCGTCCTTGCGTTTGCCCCAGTTTGCTCAACTGCGTTCGAGTCTCTATGAGTTTGAAGAGGAATATTACCTGGTGCTGAATCGGCTGGGTTCTGGTCGCAAACGTCAGCTCGGTGAGGCCATCTTGGACGAATATGGGGAATTGGTGACGATGACTCGGCCTTTCCTGATCGAACACGGCAGATCGGTGTTAGTGGAAAAAGCGGTGGAAACACTCCAAGGTTCTTTCGGCTCATCGTAAGTATCCGTGGAAGCGTACAAACAGGAAGCCAAAAGAGAGGGAGGCCATGGGCTTCCCTCTCTTTTAGTCTTTTAGCTTTTCACCAGCACGAATTGATTTCACGAAAAAGTACTGAGGTCTTGGGGGAAAAGATTAAGAATGCGCTTTAGGCATCCGAGACAAACGGATTTGCCTTTAAATAGATGTGTGCTTTGGGTGTGCCCACAAAAAATGCAGGGGTGGATGCTTCGTTTTTGGCGCAGGGCCTGCTCAAAGGAGAGTAGCACGCAATGGTTGTGGGAACCGATCGTTTGGGGGGAAGAAGACATGTTATTACCTCCTGTAGTTGTGTTGTGTGCTGATTATATACCTTGTCCCCTGTCGAAATCCCAAAAACAGTGCATGGCGGTCAGAGAATAATTCGTCGAGTGGGAAAAACAAGCATGGTGAGGTGTAAATCAAGGTGGAAGAGAAATATGAGCGACTAAGGGCGATTCCTGCAGTCTATGAGGTCATGGCTGAATTCGGACATGGGGAGGAATTTCGTCCGTATTTGGCGAATGACGCACAACGAGTGACCGAGACCATTCGACAGGTCTTGCAGAGGGCGCGCGATGCTCTTGTGATGAGCGAGGAATCTGGGGGAGAAGGCCCATGGACAGAGAGTCTGGAAAAGTTTGAGCAAGCTTTATGGGGTTGGCTCAGGGCGGAAGTGCTGCGAGGCTTGGAACAAAGCCCTATGAGTCTGCGCCGGGTGATCAATGCGACGGGCGTTGTCTTACATACAAACTTAGGGCGTGCGGTGCTGCATTCGGAAGTGGCAGATTTTGTCGCAGAGCAAGCGCAGCGTTACAGTAATCTGGAACTCAACGTGGAAACGGGTGAGAGGGGATCCCGCTACGTCCATGTGGAGAAGATTCTTTGCGCTCTGACCGGGGCAGAAGCGGCAATGGTTGTGAATAACAATGCTGCGGCCGTCCTCTTGGTTATGAGTACGTTCGCAGCAGGCCGAGAAGTTATTGTTTCCCGTGGGGAGTTGGTTGAAATCGGGGGTTCTTTCCGCATCCCAGACGTCCTGAAAGCCGGAGGAGGCCGCCTGGTGGAAGTAGGCAGCACGAATAAAACT
>JAJZPA010000214.1 GCA_021811425.1 Bacillota bacterium
GGCGACGACTCGGGGGCCGGAAGAGATTCCGCCTGCGATTCGTTCTCGCTGCATGGAAATTTACTTTAGAAGGCTTTTGCCGGATGAGATTGCTGAAATTGCCCAAGGAGCTGCGGCTAAGGTGGACATGGCGATGACGGAGGGGGCGATTGAGGTCATTAAGCGTTACGCGGCCAATGGCCGTGAGGCGGTTAACATGGTGCAGCTCGCTGCCGGTGTCGCACAGACCGATAACTTGGAACAGATTGACGCGGCAACCGTGGAATGGGTGGCGGCTTCGGGCCAGTATGCTCCTCGACCGGAAAAGAAAGTCCCCTTGCAGCCGCAAATTGGGGTGGTAAACGGACTTGCCGTCTACGGCCCTAACATGGGGATGCTTTTGGAACTTGAAGTGACCGCTCAGGCAGTGGCAGCGGGGACAGGCGGGTTATTGGTTACTGGGATCGTAGAAGAGGAAGAACAAGGGAGCGGGGGCAAGAAAATTCGCCGCAAGAGTATGGCGCGGAGTTCGGTGGAGAACGTCCTGACGGTGATTCGCCGCAAGCTGGGTATCGAACCAAAGAACTTTGACATCCATGTTAATTTCCCCGGTGGAGTGCCGATTGATGGCCCCTCGGCGGGTATCGCCATCGCCACGGCCGTCGTTTCGGCTATCCGCAAGCGTAAGGTAGATAATTTCCTGGCCATGACCGGGGAGGCCTCCATTCGCGGAGGGGTGAAACCCGTCGGCGGGATAACGGCGAAAATTGAGGCGGCGCGCCAAGCGGGCTGCACGAAAGTCCTGATTCCGCGCGAGAACTGGCAAGAGCGGTTTAGCGCTGAGACGCCGGGAATCGAAGTGGTGCCGGTTGAGGATTTAGCACAGGTTTTAGATATGGCTTTGTTGGCTGAAGGGATTCAGGAGCAGACAGAGATTCGCCCTTCTTTAGAAGAAGTCCTGAGCCGGTTGGATTTCGTAGCCGCCGGAAATTTGCCTGAGCGTGGGCAATCATGTTAGAATAGTTAAAGAGACAGAATGGCACACTAATTCCAGTGTGCTTTTCCTTTTCTGAGCAGCCTTTTCCGGACATCCTTGTGATCGCTCGGTTTGGGAGAAATGAGAGCCTGGAATTGGGACGGGGGTAAAATTGAAGAACGAATAGAGAAAAAGTCGGGTTCGAACCTCGAACCTCGAACTTCGAACTTCGATAACGGGGGGATTCTAGTGACGAATGTAAGAGAGCTACCGGTGCTTCCCTTAAGGGGAATTCTCGTTTTTCCCTATATGGTCATTCACTTGGATGTTGGACGGGAACGTTCGATGGCTGCCATCGACGAAGCCATGCTAGGGGATCGCATGATCCTCTTAGCTTCGCAGAAAGAGTCCGAAATTGATTCTCCGACTGCGGCGGATATGTACACGATTGGTACCATCGCAGAGATTAAACAGTTGTTAAAGTTGCCGGGTGGAACGATGCGGGTACTGGTGGAGGGGATCAGCCGGGGGAAAGTTCATGAGTTCCTCCAGGAAGAACCCTATTTTAAAGTTAGGGTTGAGGAATTCACAGAAAAGGTAAGGCCCCTTACGCCAGACATTGATGCGCTCATTCGCGGCGTCAACCATCAGTTTGAGGAGTATGCGAAACTGAGCAAAAAAGTGCCAACGGAGACGCTCGGTACAGTGTTGGCTGTGGAAGAGCCCGGGCGGTTGGCTGATATTGTAGCCTCCCATTTAAATCTGAAGGTTCCGGAGAAACAGGCTATTTTGGACGCGTTAGAAGTAGACGAACGCTTAGAGCGCTTGACTGAGCTTATTATGCGAGAAATCGAAATCCTGGAACTCGAACGACGCATCGGCCTCAGAGTACGCAAACAGATGGAGAAGGCCCAGAAAGAATATTATCTGCGCGAACAGATTAAAGCGATTCAGAAAGAGTTGGGCGACAAGGACGAACGCCAGCAGGAAGCCGATGAATACCGGGAGAAAGTCGCGAAGGCAAAGCTCTCGAAAGAAGTTGAGGAGAAGACGTTAAAGGAAATTGAGCGCCTGGAGAAAATGCCACCGGCTTCTGCTGAGGGAACCGTTGTCCGGACTTATTTAGATTGGATTTTGGTGCTGCCCTGGAATAAATCGACAAGGGACAAAACGGATCTGAAGCGAGCGGAGGCTATTCTCAACGAGGATCATTATGGGTTGGAAAAGGTCAAGGAACGGGTCCTGGAGTTTTTGGCGATCCGCAAATTAACTCCGAAGATGAAAAGCCCGATTCTTTGCTTTGTTGGGCCTCCGGGTGTCGGCAAAACCTCGCTCGCCAAGTCCATTGCTCGGGCCTTGGATCGGAAGTTTGTCCGCATGTCCCTAGGCGGGGTGAGGGATGAAGCGGAAATTCGCGGACACCGCCGGACTTACATTGGAGCCCTCCCTGGACGCGTAATTCAGGGGTTGAGAACAGCCGGTACGCGCAATCCGGTATTCCTTTTCGATGAGATCGATAAGATGACTTCGGACTTTCGCGGGGATCCGGCTTCAGCCCTCTTGGAAGTGCTCGATCCGGAGCAGAATAACACCTTTTCAGACCATTACTTAGAGGTCGAGTTTGACCTCTCACATACCCTTTTTATCTTGACGGCGAATTCGCTGTATACGATTCCGCGACCGCTCTTGGATCGGATGGAAGTGATCTCAATCAGCGGCTATACGGAAGATGAGAAGGTCAATATCGCCGCACGTTACTTGGTGCCGAAACAGCTGAAAATTCATGGGTTGACTGTGGAGATCCTGCCCCTGGATCAAGAGATTCTCTTAAAGCTCGTGCAAGGGTATACACGGGAGTCGGGAGTTCGCAATTTGGAGCGGGAAGTAGCAAATCTTTGCCGCAAAGTGGCGACGCGTTGGGTTAAAAAGGAATGGGAGCCACATCCGCTGACCGCCCTGGATTTAGAGAGCCTCTTGGGAACACCACGTTATCACTTTCAGATGGTGGATATGAACCCGGAAGTGGGAGCCGTAACCGGTCTGGCTTATACGGAGGTTGGTGGTGATGTGTTGACCATCGAAGTGACACCCCTGCCGGGGAAGGGACATTTAACCCTGACTGGGAAGCTGGGAGATGTGATGAAGGAATCCGCACAAGCCGGTTGGACGTTTGTCCGGGCGCATGCGCAGGCGCTCGGGATTCCGGAGGATTTCTACGACAAAGTGGATCTCCACATCCACGTTCCCGAAGGGGCGATTCCCAAGGATGGTCCTTCTGCCGGGATTACGATGGCTACGGCTATCGCTTCTGCTCTTTCAAAACGGGCGGTGCGCCCGGATTTAGCGATGACCGGGGAGATTACGCTGCGTGGCAATGTTCTGCCCATCGGTGGGGTGAAGGAAAAAGTCCTGGCTGCTCACCGCTCGGGAATTAAAGTTGTTCTCCTACCTGAAGAGAACCGCAAAGATCTGGAGGAAATCCCGGCGAATGTTCGGGAAAGGCTGGAATTCCACTTCGTCAGCCGCATGGAGGAAGTCATCTCGTTGGCGCTTTTGCCCACCGCAGATTCAGATGGCTATGGACACGCTGCCATGAGCGGTGTCTTTGCCTCCGGGGTCATTCCGGTCGCTGAACCCCTTCCAGAAGAACATCCTATAGCGTAACAGAAGAGGTATCTATGATTATTCGTAACGCAGAATACGTCTGTTCGGCCGTAAAACCCGAGCAATATCCAGCTGATGGTTTGCCTGAGATTGCTATGGCGGGGCGTTCCAATGTCGGCAAGTCATCACTGATCAACCGTTTCTTGGGGCGCAGGAATCTGGCCAGGACGGGCAATGCCCCAGGCAAAACACAGACTCTGAATTTTTACCGGATCAACTCAGCCTGGTATTTTGTGGATCTACCGGGTTACGGATACGCCAAGGTCTCCTATGACATTAAATCTCAGTGGGGACCGATGATGGAGCGATATTTTAAAGAGCGGGAGCATCTCCTGGCCGTGATCCAGATCGTAGACATCCGGCACGCCCCGAGCTTAGAAGACGTTTCGATGCATGATTGGTTGCGCAGCCGGGGAGTCCCCGTCCTTGTGGTCGCGACGAAGGCAGATAAGATCGCCCGAGGCAAGTGGTCAAAACAGCTAAGCATCGTTGCCGCAAGCCTGGGCATTCTGGACTGGCACCTTATCCTTCCCTTTTCCGCTGAATCCGGCGTCGGGGTCGAAGAACTCCATATTGCGATTGAAGACATCCTAAGCCTAAGCTGATTCACTGTCTCAGATAAAGAAAACTCGGCTGGCGCTGCGATCGTCCCGGTGGGACGATCGGAATGTGAGCCATGGGTAAGACTGCAACATAAAAAGAGGATGATATCTTTCGTGATACTATCCTCTTTTACTTTTTTTGCATAGTCATCTTTACTTTTCAGTTAATCGTAATATGGATTTCCTTACCAAGGCTGCGGGCGACTTTAGTGACAAAATCCAACGAAGGGTTGTATGCACCGCTTTCAAAACGGGATATGTTGGATTTTTGTGTTCCGACGCGCAGGGCGAGTTCTTCCTGAGTGATGTTAAGCTGATTCCGTGCGTCAACGATTTGCGCGATTAACTCATAGCGAGGCTTTAATTTTTCGTATTCTGCCTTAAATTCCTCGTCCTTCATCAACCTTGCATTAATATCTTCAAATTTCACTCCTGCTTTACTCATCTTGACACCTTCTTTCATAATCCGATTTATAGCTTAATGCTTTTTCAAGCTCTCGTTCGGGTGTTTTATTGGTTTTCTTTACAAAGCCATGCAGCAGTACAAAGGTATTTTTTTCATATAGAAAGTAAAATATTCTCGTAATATCGGA
>JAJZPA010000215.1 GCA_021811425.1 Bacillota bacterium
CCATTCCCTTTGAGTACGGTCGGGCGATCCATCTGGGGTTGGCCGACTTATGGCCGCTTATCGGGAGCATGGGTATGGTCTATTTCTTTTCCACCTCCGAACTAAACCGCGAAATATTTTCTCCTCGTTTAGCCCGCTGGCAGTTTTGGATTGTCATGTTATTTAGCTTATCTATCTTGGGCACCTTAGCCCTGCGCCTGGGCAATGGGCGTGAATATCTGGAGGGCCTGCCGGTCTTTTATCTGGGCATTTGCTTAGCCTTAAGCATCGCCAGCTATAACCTTGTCCGAACCTGGCTCGCTAACAAAAGACCTGTAACACCCGCATTTGCGATCATGACCGTGGGAATCATCTTTCTCTTACTCTTATTGCTCCCCAACACCTTAGGATATCGTAATCCGATTGCCGATGAGGCGACGAAATTCTGGGTCGTTCATTTGTGGGAGGAAATGGCCTTTGAATTAACGTCAGCCGGTTTCATTGCCTCCTTTTACGTCGTTTCCGGTCTGGCAGCTCGATCCCAAGTCGAGAAATGGCTTTATCTGGAAGCTAGTGTGGCCGTAGCAGGAGGCTTATACGCTACAGGACATCATTATTACTGGATAGGTTTTCCCGCTATCTGGTTGGTTATTGGATCACTTGTCAGTCTGGTGGAAGTCGTTCCGGTCGGCATGCTGGTGCATATGACCTACAAAGGCTTAAAATCCGCTAAAAAAAAGTCAAACCGGGAAAAGCTTACACTGTGGCTGGTGCTTAGCAGTTTGTTCTATCATGTTACGGGTGCATCCCTTTTAGGCCTGCTCATCACCGTGCCCTGGATTAATCTCTACATGCATGGAACCTATGTGACATCCGGTCATGCCCATTTGGCCTTGTTCGGGAGCCTGGGTTTTGTCGTTCTCGCGGGGTGTTATTACATTCTAAGTAGGGGCAATGAACCTAATTCCAAAGCGTATAAGCACGGAGTTTTAGCAGTACTTTTACTCAACGTCGGACTGATCACGATGGGTTCGGCCCTGCTGACGGCCGGTTTTCTAGAAACCTATCTTTGGCGGATCCTCGGCATGGACTTCATGCAGGTACGCCTGCTCATAAACCCTTACTTAATCCTTCGAGTATTCGGTGGGGCTATGTTTGCGCTGGGCGACTTCTTGTTATTCTGGCGTATGCTTGAGGCTTGGCTGAAAACGCGGGCTAATACAGCAACTGAGTCATGACATGTTAGACTAGATTAGGTTAGGTTGGGAGACCGCAGGATGGGAATTACAATCACGAGCCCGCTTTGGTTATTTCTATTATTAACATTACTGGCACTACAGTTATTTTTAGTGCTCATACTGATTATTAAACCGTTTTTGCGTTATGTCACGGGCAAACAGATCAGTGCTGCCGTCGGCAGATTACTTTCGGATAAATACACTCAGAACCTGATGGAATTACTACCGGCAGGAAAGCGGATTTCGCCTCTTAATATCCTAGAAATCGGTTTGCGCGCTCAGAATGGACAAATCATCACCAGACCTCTGGGCTCTCCTAAGCAATTCCCTGGATTTACCAACCTCGTGTTTGCACCACGACTTATGTCCGGACTTTCTTTACCCGAAAGCGCCCTGGTCCATAAGCAGGTCACGATTGGCCCCAAGGCCAAGAGGCCGCTTGTTATCAACATCCCCATTATGATCAGTGGTATGGCGTATGGTATTGCCCTCAGCGAAGAAGCCAAAAGGGCTTTGGCCCGAGCCGCCAAAATCCTGCAGACAGCCACATGTTCTGGGGAAGGACCCTTTCTTCCCGAAGAACGCGCAGAGGCCGGTAAATACGTCTTGCAGATCTCACGTTGGGCCTGGGGGGCGAGAAATCAGGAACAAATTAACTCCGCTGATATGCTGGAAGTCCAAATGGGACAAGGCGCAGACATGGGCGCCGTACGCGTTGAGGCAGTGGAATTTCAAGGCAGGGCGCAAGAATTATCGGGATTGGCCCCGGGTGAACCGGCTATATCTTTTCCGGCACCTCCCGGAATCCAACAGCAAAGAGATTGGCCTGGATTCGTGAAAGATCTGCGAAAAAAGGCCAATGGTATTCCGATTGCCTTAAAACTAATGGCGGCCGGGCATCTGGAAGACGACTTGGCGGCTGCACTAGAGTTAGGTTTTGATGCTATAGTGCTTGATGGGGCTCAAGGCGGCTCTCACGGTTCGACTCCGATCAAACAAGACGATTTTGGCATTCCCACTTTAATTGCCTTAATCCGCGCCGAGCGTTATTTAAAAAGCCAAGGAAAACGGGATCAGGTAAGTTTAATCATAGCAGGGGGATTCTTTACCCCCGGGGATTGTCTGAAAGCCATAGCTTTGGGGGCTGATGCCATTGACATGGCTACTGTTCCCCTGCTTGCCCTCGCCCATGGACAAGCGGGAAAAGTGATACCGTGGGAACCTCCAACGACACTCGTATTTTATGACTCCCCGGCAAAAAACAAACTGAATATTAACCAAGCAACGACAAGCATTGTCAATACCATAACCTCGATGGTCTTAGAAATGGAAGAAGGAATGCGCGCGCTCGGAAAGACTTCTTGGAAAGAACTGAACCCAGATGACCTTGTCGCCTTGGATTCTTTCACTGCCGAAGTGACCGGGGTGAAACGAGTCTACTAACTAATGCATTCGGTAGCATTACTACGAATCCTTCACCTGATACTCTACCCCAGGCAGGAACCCATGGTGTAGAAAATCCCGCCCTTTGACGACGACTTTATCTCCATACACTTGAACGAAAAGCCCCTCACTTTTCTCTTCGGAAATCTTAAAAGCGGTATCTCGAGTGCGCGCAGGCGATGAATCATTGAACAGGGTGTAGCCGTCCCGAAGGAACGTGTTGGGTGATCCCAACTGAGCGTGCAAATGCCCTGAAAAGAGGATAAGTCCGGGATACGCTTGGAACAGCTTTCTCAACTCATCCTGCTGAATGACAAAACGGGTTTTGCCCCACCCTGCAGCCGTAAACAGAGGTTGATGTAGAAAGACAAACATGGGCTTATTGCGTACATACCCAGCCTTCAGCTTGCCTTTAAGCCAGTCGATTTGCAGATCCGAAAGATACGCCGCATCCCCAAGTTTCGGATCCGACATACGGGACTTTTCAGAACCCAGAAACAGAAAATGATAGTCGCGAATCACCCGCTCATAATAGACATGCTTTTCACCCGTAAAGGCTAAATAGCGAGCCAAAGCCTTAGCATCCGTTTCTCCATTGGGAAAGCTCTCGGCCCTCCATTCCCGTGTCAAAGGATTGTGAAAAGCTTGATAAAACTCGTGATTTCCGATATTAAACAGAACCGGGGGGTAATCGGCCTTTCTCTGCGCATCCTTTACAATCCGGCGTAAGGTGTCATAATCTTCAGGCTTTCCGTCCCCTAAATCCCCATTGACGACCAACGCATCGGTTCGGCTGGGTAGATTTTGAGCCATATCCTCGAGCACTAACCGAAAGCGTTCTTTGGCGAATTCGTCACCGGCTTGAACATGAATATCACTCACCACTTCAAATTGAAGCACCACCCCGGGAGCCGCAGGTTTTCCTGCGATATCCACCGTCCTTTGGCTCGCTATAGGTTGCATGGCTGCCTGGGCCGAAAAGTGCGCCTGCGGTTGCAAAGAAAGGAACAAACACGCCGCTCCCAGGATGGTGATGGCACCGATAACCGCGTACCCTCTCCTCTTCAACATGCGGTTCACATCCTTGCTTCATAAGGTTCGGAAACCAAGTACTTGCTCTATTCTGGTGAGTCTAATATTCTATTCGTCCTATGCGTCATGGTTCCTTTCGCTTTTTAATAAGCTTTTAAAACTTTCTTAAGGTAAATCCACAGAAACTTTTAGTCGATCAACTTTATGCTGAACGTGCCGAGCAAAATCTTCCGAGTCATATTTATAAATTCCGCCGATTACAGTTTCTTTCAACTCGGCATCGAGAATTCGCAGATATCCTTTGGTTCCTGACCAAAACGTTTTCTCGACATAACCTTGGACAAAACGAATACTGTCATAAGCTAGTGAGGCCAAGCGCAAATCCTTGCCATGAATCGTGCTGGCAAGGAGCACCAGCCGCCAGTCGGTTGCAACAACCAACACCAAATCATCTTTCAGTGAACCCTCCAGCACTTTCTCCACCGTTTCATCCTCCTGGAGCATGTCCGGCAGGTGCTTAACCAATGAAACAAAATCCGCGAGCTTCCCCCCATTGACTGCCACTATCTGGTCTTTAATCGCTTCTAAATCTGGCATGTGCCAACCTCCTGTTTTCTGAATGTTCGCTAACCTATTTCGCTGCAGGCCACGCATAATCCTCTTCACAAATATTTAAGTCAACAAATAGACACGGGCTTCGTACGGTCGCAGGGAGATTTCCTGCAGGTCTTGCGGAACAATTTCAGTTTTAATGTCCCGGTAATTGCTAATAAGCAGCTTCCCTGTCTTAAAGATGGCCTTTTCCGGAAGGATAAATGCGGCAGTCTCCTGGAAGAAATTTAGAATCACCAGGAGCGTTTCTTTCTCCCAGTGGCGCAGATAGGCATAGATCTGTTTATGCTCAGCTAAAAGCAGGTGATAATCCCCGTACACAATGATCGGATATTGGCGGCGCAGCTCAATGAGCTTGCGGTAATAGTGCAAGATGGAATTTGGATCTCGCCTGGCTTGCTGTACGTTGATTTTTAGGTAATTTGGGTTAACGGGAATCCAGGAATCACCATCCGTAAAACCGGCCTGTGCACTGTCA
>JAJZPA010000216.1 GCA_021811425.1 Bacillota bacterium
GGTGAAGGGCATTGTGGATAGGGAAAATCCGGTCATCGATAGTGTCACCCGCATTTGGCAAGGCGCTAATTTCCTCGAAAGGGAAGCTTATGACATGTTCGGCATTGAGTTTAAAGGGCATCCGAACCTGCGCCGCATTTACCTGTGGGATGAGTTTGAAGGATACCCGCTGCGCAAGGACTACGCGACGGAAAGTGCGGAACAGCGCGCGGTTGTCATGCCACTAAAAGTAGGGGATTAGGGGGTAGAACCATGGCTGTTGAAAGAACGGAAGAACTCATATTGAACATGGGCCCCCAGCACCCCAGCATGCACGGTGTGTTTCGCATGGTGGTGCATTTTGATGGGGAAATCGTAACCAAGATTGAGCCGAAGGTGGGGTATCTGCATCGGGGGTTGGAAAAACTGGCGGAAAGCCGTACGTATCCTCAGTTTATTCCGTATACCGACCGCCTCGACTATTTGGCTTCTCCGCACAACAATTTGGCTTATGTTCTGACCGTAGAAAAACTGATGGGGTTGCAAATACCAGAGCGGGCTGAGTACCTGCGGGTTATCTTTGCTGAGTTGGCCCGGATTGCCAGCCACTTAGTGTTCATAGCCAGTATGGCCTTGGATATTGCGGGTTGGACGGCTTGGGCCTATTGCTTCCGTGACCGGGAGCGGATTCTTGACCTGTTCGAAATGACGGCAGGCAGCCGTTTGACCGTCAATATCATGCGGATTGGGGGTTTAAGCGGAGAACCGCCGACTGAGTTTTGGCCTGCACTGAAATCCTTTCTTGATGATCTTCCGGAGATGCTGGAAGAATATTTTGGGATTTTCTACGGCAATGAGATTACCCAGGCTCGGTTGAAAGGCATCGGAATTCTTTCGAAAGAACTCGCTGAAAACCTGTCAATCACCGGTCCGGTACTGCGTGCTTCCGGCGTAAATTATGACGTTCGCAAGGCAGAGCCTTACGGAATTTACGATCGCTTTGATTTTAATGTCCCGGTGCGCTACGGCTGTGATTCCTATGACCGTACATTGCTGCGGCTCGACGAAATTATAGAAAGCGCCAAAATTATCCGTCAGGCGATGCGCGACATTCCGGAAGGGTCTGTCATGGCGAAAGTCTCGAAGGTCATCAAGCCGCCTGTCGGGGAAGTTTACCACCGGGTAGAAAACCCCAAAGGGGAACTGGGTTTCTATATCGTCAGTGATGGCTCGCCAAAGCCTGCACGTTTGCGTATTCGCTCAGGTACCTTTATCAATATCCAAATGCTCCCGATTGTGGCCCTGGGGTGGAAAATGCAAGACCTTGTTGCAATCTTTGCCACGCTGGACGCTGTGCTTGGTGAAGTGGATAAGTAGGAAATTCCTGTGAGGGGAGAATAAGATGGACGCATTGAATCAACTACCATTAAGTATTGCGGCTGCCATCCGTTCATTGTTTGGGGATTCCCACTCCATTTGGGCTGATTTGACGATGGATGTGATTAATATTATCCTGGTCATCGTGCTCATCGTCTTGGCGGCGCTAATCCTCATTTTGTTGGAACGGAAGATAGCTGGCTGGACATCCCAAAGGCCTGGCCCCAATCGCCTCGGACCGCATGGCTGGTTTCAGACGATTGCCGACGCTCTCAAATTGTTAGGTAAAGAGGACGTTACCCCGGCTGGTGCTGATAAATTTATTTTCAAAATCGCTCCGATGATCCTGTTTGCCTTGCCGATGATGACTTTGGCGGTTATTCCTTATGGCAAGGGGATGTCCCCGATTGACTTGGATCTGGGCATCGTTTATTTTCTAGCAGTTTCTGCGGTTTCTACGCTGTCTTTACTGATGGCGGGCTGGAGTTCGAACAACAAATACTCGATGCTCGGGGGTATGCGGGCGGTTGCGCAGATGATCAGCTACGAGATTCCGCTCATATTCTCTTTGCTGGGTGTTGTCATGATTACCCAAACCTTCAGTCTCTCTAAGATTGTCGAGGCTCAAAGTACGGTTCCTTTCGTGGTGCTTCAGCCTTTGGCCTTTGTCATTTATTTGATTGCTGGGATTGCTGAAGTCAACCGGGCACCGTTCGACTTGGTCGAAGCCGATCAAGAAGTTGTCGCCGGGCCGTTCACGGAGTATACCGGGCTGCGCTGGGGCTTGTTCTTCTTGGGTGAGTATGGCAACATGACCGCTGTGGCGGCCCTGACCGCAACGGTGTTCTTAGGTGGCTGGCAGGGTCCGGCAATCCTTCCTGGTTATGCCTGGTTTTTCTTGAAGGTGGGTATTATTATCTTCTTCCAAATGTGGGTGCGTTGGACGTTCCCCCGGATCCGGATTGACCACTTGATGGGCTTGGCCTGGAAAGTGCTCCTTCCCCTTTCGATTCTTAATATCTTACTAACGGGCTTGGGCATTTATATTTACGACCTCGTCCTGCGGATTGGAGGGTGACAGAGTGTTTGGTAAAGGGTTGTTTACAGGTCTTGGAATTACGCTGAAACGGATGTTGCAGCCGAACATCACCGAGTTTTACCCGGAAGAAATGCCAAAGCTTCCCCCGAGAACCCGGAGTTCCATGGGGCTCGACCCTGACAAATGCATCTCGTGCAACATGTGTGCGAATGCTTGCCCTAACAAAGTCATTAGTTTGACGAGCGAAAAAGGGGAGAGCAATAAGAAAGTGCTCAAGACGTATCAAATGAATGTAGGACGCTGCCTTTTCTGCGGGCTCTGCACCGAGGCTTGCCCGACCGGAGCCCTGCATGTCACACAGCAGTTTGAGAATGCCATTTATGAAGCGGATGAGTTGAAGTGGGACATGATCCAAAGAGCTAGAAAATCCGGTGGGAAGGAGGGGCAGGCATGAGCACCATCGTCTTCTTTATCTTCGCCATTCTGGCCGTTGCGGCGGCTTGGGGCGTCGTCACCTCCCAGAACATCGTGCATAGTGCGCTCTTTTTGGCACTCACCTTCGTAGGGGTAGCGGCTCTCTATGTCATGTTGAATGCCGAATTCATCGCGGCGGTACAAATCCTCGTCTATACCGGAGCCGTATCCATCATGGTTGTTTTTGCCGTCATGCTCACGCTCAGGGGGGATGTTGGGGAATCGAGTCCCGAAAACAAAAAGTGGGGCTGGGGACTGTTCGTCGCCGGTCTGGTTTTCGTCATGATCACCGCTGTCATTTTGACGAATGCGGACTGGCGGATTCTCCCGGGACCCTGGACGATCCAAAACTCTACGGCTGCGCTTTCCAACTTATTGCTCACCAACTATATGATCCCCTTTGAGGCGGCAGCGATACTACTCACCGTCGCCTTGGTCGGAGCGGTCATCCTGGCGAAAGGAGTGAGAGAGAACAAATGAACTTTAGTGTTGGACTTTCCACTTATCTTTTAGTTGGAGCGATGCTCTTCAGCCTTGGTCTGTACGGGCTGTTTGTCAAGAAAAACGTCGTTGCCATCCTGATGTCGATTGAGCTCATGCTCAACGCCGTCAATCTCAACTTCGTGGCCTTCAATCGCTTTCTGGCCACGGATCGCTTGATTGGCAACGTCGCCGCTCTGTTCGTTATCGTCCTCGCGGCGGCTGAGGTAGCTGTCGGACTGGCCTTAGTCATTGCCATCTACCGGTCCAGGCAGACGACCAACGTCGATGAGTTTAATTGGCTGAAGTGGTAAGAGAGTCTATGGAGAAGGTAGGTGTTCACACAAATGCATTCGCTTTTTGAGTCGGCATGGGTTATCCCAGCCTTACCCTTTTTATCGTTTCTCCTGATCGCTTTTGTCACCAAGCGATCCAAAGGCCTGTCTGCCACAATCTCGATTCTGGCCATCCTCACCTCGTTCGCCTTGGCCATCGCGATTGTGCTGGGTGTGGTTGGCTCCGGCGCGGAAATCGTGGAGCATCCGGTGGTTGTCAACGTCAACTGGTTGGACATCCAGGGCCTTACGATCAACTTTGGGACACTCGTTGATCCCTTGAGTACGATGATGCTCTTTGTGGTGACCTTGGTCGCTTCCATGGTGCAGATTTATTCCGTAGGGTATATGCATGGGGATCGGGGTTGGTCCCGCTACTTTGCCTATCAGTCCCTGTTTGCCATGTCCATGCTCGGGCTCGTCATCTCCACCAATCTCCTGGAACTCTTTGTCTTTTGGGAATTGGTCGGACTTTGCTCCTATCTCTTGATCGGTTTTTGGTATCACAAAGTCTCCGCGCGGGAAGCTGCCAAAAAAGCCTTTATCACTACCCGAGTGGGGGATTTTGGTTTGCTCCTCGGAATCCTCTTCCTCTATGGTCAATTCGGCACGCTGGATTTTGCTCAGCTCGCCCAAGCCATGAACGCCAACCTCCAGGGTCTGGTCTTGGTTGGCGGCGTCAGCTACATTACCTTGACCACATTCCTGCTCTTTACGGGCCCGATTGGGAAATCCGGCCAGTTTCCGCTCCATGTCTGGCTGCCGGATGCCATGGAAGGCCCGACTCCCGTCAGTGCCCTCATCCACGCCGCCACCATGGTCGTGGCCGGGGTCTATCTGGTGGGTCGGATGTACTTCATGTTTCAACACGCAGCCCCTGCGGCCTTGGAATTTGTAGCGGGGATCGGTGCCTTGACCGCCATCTTTGCGGCCAGCATCGCCATTGCCCAGGATGACATCAAGCGCATCCTCGCCTACTCCACCTTAAGCCAGTTGGGTTACATGATGTTTGCCCTCGGCGTCGGCGCCCTCACTGCCTCCATGTTCCATCTCATGACCCATGCCTTCTTCAAAGCCCTCATGTTCCTGGGTGCCG
>JAJZPA010000023.1 GCA_021811425.1 Bacillota bacterium
GGGGACATGACCCGGCCCCTTAACCATAATCTGTACGCCGGCCTCGCGACTGCGTTGAACCAATTCGCCCAAAATGACCAGCTCTTCAACTTGCGAACGGCATAAGGAATCTGCACCTGCTCCGGGTCGCATGGAATCAGCCAGACTCAATGTGACCTCGTATTTGCGAGCAATTTCCAGAATTCGCTCGAATCCGGTATACAAAAAGTTTTCTTTCCCATGGTAAAGCATCCAGCCCATCAGCAAAGCTCCCCCCCGGCTAACTAGGTTGAGCACCCTCCGGTCTTGCCTGGCGGTTTCCAATAACCCTGAATGCAAGGCACAGTGCAGTCCCATAAAGTCCACACCGTCTGCTGCTTGACGCTCCATAATCCGGAAAAAGTCCTCCGGATCTAGGGCTAAAGCTGAGCCCTTGGTGCGAACGGCTTCAGCGAAAGCCTGATACACCGGCAGCGTCCCAACCGGTAAGGAAACGCTTTGCAAAATGGCTTGGCGCGCTGCATCCATGTTTCCGCCCGTACTCAAATCCATCACAGCATGCGTACCGGCCCGCACCGCCTCACTGACCTTAGCTAATTCCTCAGCCAGAGAGTCCCCATCACTTGCCAAGCCCACACTAGCGCTCACCTTTGTGCTTAAACCCAACCCAAACCCATGGGCCATTTGGGGCTGGTGTTGGACGTTGTACGGAATGACTATCTGCCCGTTTGCTACCCGCTCCATCAACAGTTGGGTGTCGATATGTTCCGTTTGGGCGATCGAACGAAAGATAGGGATCTCGTGGCCACCCTTAGCCAACTCCATGATTGACATGCCTTGCACTCCTTTTCGCTTTTTTTAGCCGACCGTCGGCACAACCACAAGAACAACAGGGCTAGGTCAAAATGCAAAAAAAGTCCTTAATCACTCAGTGATTAAGGACTTTTCCATCATCCTAGTCCACCCTACTCTTGGTTCGTCGACAAGGCAGGCAAACTACAGGCAGGTCTCCTGGCTTACGGATCCATGCATTTGAAGCACCTTCCGGAAATACTTCCGTGGTTCACCTTCTTGCTCCCCGTTTACAGTGGCGGGACCGCGCCGGACTTCCACCGACTTCCCTATTCTCCTCGTGCAGAGGCACCTGTAGTCTTAAGTTTTCTGCCCTTAGTATAAACGATCAGCCCCCCTTCTGCAAGAGGTATGAAGTGTGCTGATTGAAATCGGCACGCCTAATCGTTCGGATACTTCATCCCGGCTAAACGCTGATAGGTGTCATAGCGTTCTTGCGCATGCTGCTCCGCGACATTAAACATCTCGTCAGCTTTCTCGGGAAAGACCGTGGCCAACGAGGAATAGCGAATTTCTCCCAAAATAAAATCTTTAAACGAAGCCGTGGGCTTCTTGGAATCAAGGATAAGGGGATTCTTGCCCTGTTCCTTGAGCAGCGGTTGATGGCGGTAGAGATGCCAGTATCCGGCATCCACCGCCTTTTTCCCTTCGAGGATGGAAGTCGCCATTCCCGCTTTAATTCCATGGTTAATGCAGGGGGCGTAGGCAATGATGAGGGAGGGTCCTTGATAGGCTTCCGCTTCGGCAAGCGCTTTAAGCGTCTGGTTCAGGTTCGCACCCATGGCGATTTGGGCCACATAGACGTAGCCATAGCTCATGGCAATCAGACCGAGGTCCTTTTTGCGAATCTTCTTGCCGCCGGCTGCAAACTTGGCAATGGCCGCCGTCTGCGTGGCTTTCGAGGACTGGCCGCCGGTATTGGAGTAAACCTCGGTATCGAGAACCAGAATGTTAACGTCGTCCCCCATAGCGATGACATGATCCAAACCGCCGTAGCCAATATCATAGGCCCAGCCATCCCCGCCGATAATCCAGTTGGAGCGCTTGACCAGATAATCCTTCTTCTCCAGGATCTCCTGAAAAATCGGATCGTTGGCTTTATCTTCCGCTTGAATCGCGGCGAGCACTTGCTCCGAATAGGCCCGAGACGCTTCTCCTTCATGAAAGTGGTCGAGCCACTGCCTCAGCGCCGCTTGGGTCTCCTCCTTAAGGTTGGACTGCATGGCCTGGCGCAGCAAATCCGCTAACCGCTCACGGATCTGACGGGCCCCCAAGAACATCCCATAGCCAAATTCGGCGTTATCTTCAAACAGCGAATTGGCCCAAGCCGGCCCTCGCCCGTCGGCGTCGGTCGTGTAAGGAATCGAGGGCGCGCTGGCACCCCAAATGGACGAACAGCCGGTCGCATTGGCGATCATCATCCGATCCCCAAAAAGCTGGGTGAGGAGTTTGACATAAGGCGTTTCGCCGCAACCTGGGCAAGCCCCATTGAACTCCAGCAGCGGACGGGCAAACTGGCTCCCCTTTAAAGTCTTCCGATCCAGGAGATTCTGCTTTTCCCGGACGGTCATGGCGAACTCCCAGTTTTCGCTCTCCATCTCGATCGCGTGCCCGGCATCCTTCATGATCAGGGCTTTGCCAGGAGCCGGACAGATCTCGGCGCAGTTACCACAACCTGTGCAGTCGAGCGGACTGACTTGAATCCGGAAATGCAGCCCTTCCAAAGCCTTGCCAACGGGTTTCTTGGTTTTAAAGGTATCCGGAGCCCTTCTCGCCTCTTCATCATCCAAAAGAAACGGACGAATCGTCGCATGGGGGCAGATATAGGAACACTGATTACACTGGATACACTTGTCGATTTGCCACTCCGGAACCATCACCGCAATGCCCCGTTTTTCATACTTCGAAGTTCCCAGCGGGAAAGTGCCGTCTGCCATCCCTTTGAAGGTGCTGACTGGAAGTTCATCCCCCTCCTGGCGGGCCATACGACGCTGAACCTCCTTCACAAAGGCCGGTTCAGCTTTATTACCGTTAACGTTCCCTTCAGCGGTCTCATCACTGGCGCTCGCCCAAGTTGCCGGGACATTAACCTTAACCAAGCCCTCACTCCCTTGGTCTACCGCAGCCCAGTTCATATCAACGATCGTTTGCCCTTTCTTGCCATAGGTCTTGACAATCGAATCCTTCAAATATTTCATCGCCTCGTCAATGGGAATAACCTTGGAGAGCTTAAAGAAGGCAGACTGCATAATCATGTTGATCCGCCCCCCAAGGCCAATCTTCTGGGCAATGGCAATAGCGTCAATGCTATAAAATTGGACATTGTTCTGAGCAATATAGCGCTTAATGGAGGCGGGGATATGTTCATCCAACTCGTCCTGAGTCCAGGGACTGTTGAGGACGAAAATCCCGTTCCTTTTTAAACCTTTCAGAAGATCATAATGATAGAGAAATGACTTATTGTGGCAGGCGATGTAGTCGGCACTAAACACCAGATAGGTTGATTTAATCTTTTTCGGGCCAAAGCGCAGGTGGGAGATCGTCGTACCGCCGGATTTCTTGGAATCATATTCAAAATAGCCTTGGGCATACAGATCCGTGTTATCTCCAATGATCTTGATCGCGGACTTGTTGGCGCCGACCGTACCATCCGATCCTAGGCCCCAGAACTTGCAGCTGATAGTTCCCTCCGCTGTCGTTTCAATCGGTTCTGCCTCCGGTAAAGAGGTCTGGGTGACATCATCCACAATTCCGATCGTAAAATGATTTTTCGGTTGGGTCTGCTGCAGATTTTTATACACAGCCAAAATTTGAGCAGGAGTAACATCTTTGGAACCCAGTCCATAACGCCCACCCACGATCAGGGGTTTCGTCGGCTGAGCATAGAAACTTTCGACAATGTCCAAATACATTGGCTCCCCTAAGGCCCCCGGTTCCTTCGTTCGATCGAGCACGGCGATCTTCCGGACGGTTTGCGGGAGAACCTTGAAAAAATACTTCGCGGCAAACGGCCGATAAAGATGGACTTTTAAAACCCCTACTTTTTCACCCTGAGCACGCAAATAATCCACGACTTCTTCCGCTGCCTCGCATACGGAGCCCATGGCGATAAGTATCCGGTCTGCATCAGGCGCACCATAGTAAACAAACGGATGATACTCACGTCCCGTAATCTTTTTCAATTCTTGCATATAGTTCTCAACGATGTCGGGAACCGCTGCATAAAAAGGATTCGAGGCCTCCCGGCCTTGAAAATAGATGTCCGGATTTTGCGCCGTCCCGCGTAACACAGGATGTTCCGGGCTTAACGCCCGCTTGCGAAAATCCTGAATGGCTTGGTTATCGACGAGAGGTTTAATGTCCTCAGCCTCGATAACTTCTATTTTCTGAATCTCATGGGAGGTTCGGAACCCGTCGAAAAAGTGCAGGAACGGCACCCGCCCCTTGATCGCACACAGGTGTGCCACATAGGCCAGATCCTGTGCTTCCTGTACATTAGCGGCAGAAAGCAAGGCGAACCCCGTTTGGCGGCAGGCCATGACATCCTGATGATCCCCGAATATGGAGAGGGCATGGGTCGCCAAAGCCCGGGCCGTCACGTGGAAAACCGCAGGCAGGAGTTCGCCCGCGATTTTATACATGTTGGGGATCATCAAGAGAAGTCCCTGCGAGGCGGTATAGGTTGTGGTTAAAGCCCCCGCCTGCAAGGAGCCGTGATCCGCTCCGGCTGCACCGGCTTCGGACTGCATCTCAACCACTTTGACCGGCTGCCCGAACAGGTTCCGTTTGTCATGGGCCGCCCATTCATCCACACTTTCTGCCATCGGGGAAGAAGGGGTGATCGGGAAAATAGTGGCCACTTCGGTCAGCGCATAGGACGCCATTGCGGCAGCCTGATTCCCATCCATTGTTTTCATTTTCTTCGCCACTGAAACAATCCTCCTTTAGAATTAGAATCAAGCCCGGATCCCCATGACACACGTCAAGCGAAGATGCGTGTCAGAGGGAACACAAACTCAGAATTACGAAATTATGGTTATTATGTCCATTATTCCAGAAAAACATGGCTCGCTTCAAAACAAATTAGGGCATCCATTCTAGATGGATGCCCTAAAGGTGTTATAGGATAATCAAGGTTTAACACCCAAGCTCTCTGTAAGCATTAGTAAATTCAGTCAAGGCCTTTCCGTCTTAACTCTATGACTAAAAAACTGACGAAGATGACCTTTAAAGGTCATCCCGATCAGGACCAGGCGATATACCCTTGATTTAGTTGTAATAATTCTCTATACTTTTCATGTAGCCGTTACCTCGCATTCAGTGTTTCTGACACTGCCCATTCTATCGTGGGACTGGCGATCGAGACGCCGATTCATTGAGGAACGGCTGCCTTATTTTCACTGTCTGCAGCTTTGCTGCGGTATGTTGTAACATATAAGTACGCACCCTTACCATTTTACAAACAGGAGGCCATACGGATGGGAATCTTGAACTTGGTCAAACCCAGTCTCGTACAATTTGACCCGCATCTGGCCCTGTCCGAAGCTACAAATATCATGATTGCTGAAGAACTTTGTTCAGTCCCGGTGGTTAAAGACAAACATCTGGTTGGTATTCTCAATTTGACAACGGCCCTGAAACGAGTTCAAGCAGTTAACAACCTACAGCACGCAGCAAAAGTTCAAGATGCGATGCAGACAGAGATCTCGGTTTATAAAAAGGGTGCAGAACTGGGGGATATGAAACAGGCTTCCTGGCTGGCGGCGGAAGACGATGAAGGAAATTTCACTGGAATAATTCAGCTAAAGGAACTCATCTCCTTTCTGAACCATGGCGTTATATCTCAGCGTCAACGCAACCAAGTGTTGCTGGAAAGCGCACCAAACGGCATTATTGCCATCAACGAATCAGGTAATATTGTGATGATGAATAAGGCCGCCTACCATCTTCTGGGTGTGGATATGGAAGTCATAGGGAAACCGATAATCGAGGTTTTCCCGGTCAGCAGCCTGCCTACCATTATAGAAACCGGCCTTACCCAGTTTGGCCAAAAACTTGAAATTAACGGCCGTACCATTATTTCCAACCGTTCTCCCCTTATTTTCGAAGATAAGATTATCGGCGCCGTTGCAGTCTTTCAGGATATTACCGAACTGGAGAATATTTCATACCAACTGGCTTCCGTCCAGCAACTGAACCGGGAACTTGACGCCATTATCGAGTCCTCCTATGACGGCGTCATGATCACAAATCAAGAAGGACGGGGGATTAGGATCAACCAGTCCTTATCCAGATTAACAGGACTAGATGCCTCGCATTTCGAGGGTAGATTCATTGACGAATTATTCCAAAGCGGTATTTTTCAGTATGAATCTATCACGGTCAGAGCCTTACGGGAAGGACGGACCATCACCAGCATCCAAAAAATCAGTACTACCGGCAAAGAAGTACTGGTTACCGGTAACCCTATTTTTAACACGGAGGGTAAAGTGACCAGGGTAGTAACTAATGTCCGGGATGTGACAGAATTAAACCGGCTTAATGAAGAGCTGAAAGAATCTAAGTTACTGGCGACCCGCTACCAGACCGAATTATCACAGTTAATGCTGGAGCGATTAAAAAAGGATAAAATCATTGCAGAAAGCCCTGGAATGCAAAAACTATTTAATTTGGCAGTGCGTGCCGCCCAGACAGACGCAACTGTTTTGATTCTGGGTGAATCAGGAGTTGGTAAAGAAGTATTGGCCAGGGTCATTCATGAGACAAGCAGCCGCACGGGGACCGGCAGTTTTGTCCAGATCAATTGCGGGGCCATTCCTGAAAACCTCCTTGAATCCGAACTCTTTGGCTATGAAGGAGGTGCTTTTACCGGAGCCGGCCGGGAAGGCAAACCAGGGATGTTTCAAATCGCGGACCACGGCACCCTCCTGCTGGATGAAATCGGTGATCTGCCGCTAAATCTGCAGGTTAAACTGTTGCGGGTACTCCAGGAACAGGAAGTCTACCGGATCGGAGGCACCAAACCCATAAAGCTTAATGTCCGGATTATTGCCGCAACAAACCGCAACATTTGGGAACAGATCCAGGTGGGAAGTTTCCGCGAAGACTTGTTTTACCGCTTAAACGTATTCCCCATTGAGGTCCCGCCCCTGAGGGAACGAAAAGAGGATATCCTGCCGCTTGCTATCCACTTCATTCAATTGAATAACGAAAAATACAACGCAAGAAAACGCCTGGATCCGGAAGCGCTTCCAATTTTAGAAGCATACAATTGGCCGGGTAATGTGCGTGAGCTTCAAAACGTCCTTGAACGGTTATTCGTTGTCACAGATGATGAATGGATTCGGGCCTTACCAATCCAAGAACAGTTGAATAAGCTCAAAACGAGGTTTAAATCCTATTCACCGGTGACCGTTAACGAACTCCTGCCAATTCAGGAAGCCAAAGAAATATTGGAAAAAAAGCTGATCATCATGGCTTTGGACCAATATCCTTCCATCAGAAAAGCCGCTGAATTTTTAGGTCTTGATCACTCAAACATTGTACGCAAAGCCGCTAAATATAATATTAAACATTGATGGCCGTCGAAAAAGCCTGTTCGTCTCATTCGAAAGAATACTAACTTTTTATTCTCAAATCGGTGCATAATTACACCACATCGGTGTAATTATGCACCATTCTTCTTTCCCCAGAGCCTTACGTTTACTTATGAACTAAATCTTTTTACCGTTCGGCGCTAAATTAATACTGTTGAGTTATTGAAATTAACATTTGATGCAAAATACAATTAATTTTGAATATTTTGGACTGCTATTTGCTCTTATATGGCTTTGGACGCTCTGATAGATACTTTAGGCAGGATCTGTCTCAATTGGTGGTAACCCTTGGATAATCCGGAGGTGATTCAATGGTAAGATAACAACTACGAAAAATCTACTTCAGAGGAGGGTTTTTTAGATGGTATTTATGACAACGGATGAAAAAGAAAGATACAACGTGGTCAACTTATTTGTTGACCGCCACATGCAGGATGGACGAGGAGAAAAAGTGGCCATCTATTATCTGGACCGGCAAATTACTTACCGTGAAGTTCAGGAAAAAGTCAACCAGACAGGGAACGCCTTGAAAGCCCTCGGCCTTGGTATGGAAGACCGGGTTTTACTGTTGCTATTGGATTGTCCTGAATTTGTCTACAGTTTCTTTGGAGCGATAAAAATCGGGTCAGTTCCAATTCCTACCAACACCCTTCTCAAACCGGCGGACTATGCCTACCTGTTAAACGACAGCCGGGCCAAAGTGGCCGTGGTCAGTGAAGAACTTGCGGACAATCTGACAGCGATCAAAGATAATTTACTATACCTCAAACACATCATTGTTGTGGGCAAAGCAGATGGGGAGTTACAAAGCTTTGATACTTTGATCAAGGGAAAGTCTACGGAATTGGAGACAGCCAACACCGGCAAGGACGATCCGGCATTCTGGCTATATAGTTCGGGTACTACCGGTTTCCCCAAAGGCACAGTACACCTTCACCATGATATGGCCTACTGTGCTGAACACTATGCCAAAGGAGTCTTAAAGATTAACGAAAATGACCGGACCTTTTCGGTGGCCAGATTATTTTTCGCCTACGGTTTGGGAAACGGCCTCTACTTCTCGTTCTACGTGGGTGCTGCCACGATCCTGTCACCCAGCCGCCCGACTCCGGAACATGTCTATGAAGTGATCGACCGCTATAAACCCACACTGTTCTTTGGGGTTCCGACCTCATACACCGCAATGCTGCAATTAAAATGGGCCAAGGAAAAGTATAATTTAAGCAGTATCCGGCACTGCATCTCAGCCGGCGAGGCCCTGCCCAAAGTAATCTTCGAACGCTGGTTGGAAACATTCAATCTGGAGATCTTGGATGGGATAGGTTCAACGGAAATACTCCACATCTTCATCAGCAATCTGCCCGGTCAGGTTAGGCCGGGCAGCACCGGCCTGATCGTCCCGGATTACGAAGCCAAAATCGTTGATAATGACAACCATATCGTACAGACCGGCGAAACCGGAACTTTAATGATCAAGGGCGACAGTATCGCCGCTTATTATTGGAACAAACACGAAAAAACCAAGCAAACTTTTCAAGGCGAATGGATTAATACCGGTGATAAATATTGTCAGGACGAAGACGGCTACTTCTGGTATGTCGGCCGGGGCGACGATATGATCAAGTCCGGCGGAATCTGGGTCTCCCCTATCGAAGTAGAAAATTCTCTGATGGAACACCCGGCAGTGCTGGAAACTGGTGTGGTCGGCAGTGGTGACATCGACGGCCTGCTAAAACCTAAAGCCTTTGTCGTCCTTAGAGAAGGCTTCGAACCAACACCTGAGTTAGCCAAAGACCTGGCCCAGTTCGTCAAAAACAAAATCGCTCCTTACAAATTCCCACGCTGGATTGAGTTCACGCCGGAACTGCCCAAAACAGCCACAGGAAAAATCCAGCGTTACAAGTTACGGCAGTTAGCCAGTAGCAGCGGTGAAAAAGCACAGCAAACAGTATAGATATACTCGAAAAACGAGGAGGATAAATAATGAAGTGGAAATATTATCATACAGTCTGGGTCATGCTATTTTTCGGTTGGTTCATGGCTTATGTGGACCGCAATCTTTTGTCGCCCATTACAACTTACATGATAGCTAATAAAATCGGATTTTTTGCCAGTGTGAAAAACCCTCACGCTTTGGCAGGATTGATGAGCACCTTGTTTTTTGCCGGGTATATGGCGATGCAGTTCCCTGCGGGGTATATCGGCGACCGTTTTGGCCGCAAACCAATTCTCGTCATGAGTGTAATCTGGGCTGCTATTGGGACATTTTTTACCGCAGTTTTGGCCAAAAGCATGATGGGTTTGCTCGGAGCCCGGGTTTTAACCGGCCTTGGCGAAGGTTGCTACTATTCCAACGACCGCGCTCTGATTACTGAAACTACGCCTAAAGAAAAACTGGGTGTTGGCATGGGAGTTTCTTTCGTCGGATTGGGCATGGGATTGGTGGGAGCCTCCGTGGGCGGCACCTGGACTCTGAACTGGGCCGTTAAAACTTTTGGCCCGGATAAGGGGTGGTATATTCCCTTTTATGTCATGGTTATTCCCACCCTGATCATCGCGATCTTGTTAATGATCCTAATCAAAAAGCCTTCCGCCTCCGCTCAATCTCAGGTCCAATCCGGGCAATTCGTTCCCGGCAGCGGCAACTACGGCAAGACCCTCTTGGAAATCGCGAAATACGCCTCGGTATTTTTTATTCTAATTATGGCTGTAGCCTATGCCGGCACTGTCTTAAATATTAGTGCTATATGGGTATCCGTCTTGATTCTCTTGCTGGCACTTGGGATTATGCTATTAATTATGACCAAACTCGGAAAACAAGTTGGACCAGTCTTTTTTAACAAGAACTTGCAACTGGTTTACTGGGGTGCTCTCCCCACCCTTTGGAGTCTCTGGTTTTATAGTTTCTGGGCTATCAAAGTTATTAAAGATGCAGCCGCATCCGGAATCTCCGTAGCCGGCACCACCGCTGCCATGTTCGGTTTGGCAGCGTTAGTAGGACTGCCGTTGATGGGCAAGATTGCCGATGCTTTCTATCAGAGCGGCCGGGGGCGCAAGCCTGCGCTTATCTTATCCATGTCCCTGCATGCCCTGTTCATCTTTGCTCTAGCCTACTACCTCTACATCGGCGGCAAGTCTCTGACCGTCCTCGGCTTCCTGGTGTTTGCAGCCGGTGTCTTTCTGTTCGGCACTTGGTCAGTATCCTTCGCCCTCACAGCCGACTTCGCCCCCCCGGCCTTAATGGCCAGCGCTTTCGGAGTCTGGAATTTGATTGCCGAGATTGGCGCTATTCTTTCGCCGGTTGTCTCAGGGGCCATCCGTGACGCGACCCAAAGTTGGGTGATGCCGGTTACAGTGGATGGCATCTTAATGGTCCTGGGGATTCTCTTCATAGCCTTAATTGCCGAACCGACCGCCATTCTGGTAAACAAAGCCCGCAACTCAGTTACCGATTAAGCCGTCAAAGCCAAGCGCCCAATCACGGGCACTTGGCTTTTTTGGGTATTTACTACTCCCTATGTTGGGCAGAACCACCTGAAATCACTTGACGGGCGCGAATTGTTACCTCTTTCTGACGAGCAACTCTTTCCCTTGAAAAGCGATGCCAATTTCCAGAACGCTATCAATACTTCTGTTTAATAACTCTTGCTTGTAATTCTTATCCTGGATTTGCTTCAAGGCCGCCTCAACAGCTATTTCTAAATCCTCATTTTTCTTTTGGTTCACCTTTTTAAACTCCATCACGATCCCAAGCTTACGCTTATCCTTAGGGTTCACCGTCACATCATATCTTCCATATCCGCTTTCCCGGTTAGATTCTACTTCGTAATCATCACCTAAGCCGATAAGTATTCCCAAAACGAACGCATGATAAGGTGCGAAAAACATCCTGAGTAAGCACAAACATGGAACCATCTGTAACCTTGGCTTTAGCCCTGAAAAGGTTACGTATCTACGGCCCACCGGGTAATCCGGTGGAAAGTAGTAGAAGCCTGGAATCGGGCCTGGAGGGAAGCAAATCTCTCCAGTTGTCGGGAGAGTCAAGGGACGGCCGGCATCCTGCCTCAGGCTCTGGGTCTTGAGAGCCGGATGTAATCTTCTGAACGGAGGATTACCCTGGCCTTCCGGCGATATTCTCCTTGAAGCCCCCGCCTCTTAGCCTAAGCGTAGGCGGGGGAGATTCACAACCATTATACCAATTTCTCACTTCATTGATTTGAGACCCTAGTCCATAATCTTTCAACAATTGTTCTACTTCAGACTCTACAAAGCCGAAGGAATCATCGTAAGTACGGAACAATGGTTGGTCGCTACATACCCTTATAACGGACTTTCACCGTCTAGGTAATCGTCATGCGTGGCGCACCGTAAATTAAGGCATCCATCATAGGATGGATGCCTTAAACGTGTTTACGAAACCCCACATATTCTACGCTCGCCGACTTACTCCGCTTCGAACTTCATCTCCGTCAGGCGCTTATACGAGTCAAGTCGCTCTTTGGCGTTCTTGGCGGCCGCATCGAACATCTCGTCAGCCACTTCCGGGAAGACGGTCGCTAACGAGGAGTAGCGAATCTCGCCGAGGATGAAGTCTTTGAAGGAGGCGGTGGGTTCTTTGGAATCGAGCGTGAAGGGATTCTTGCCTTGCTCTTTAAGCTCCGGATTGAAACGGTAGAGGTGCCAATAACCGGACTCCACCGCCCGTTTGCCCTCTGTGACGCTCTTGGCCATGCCGACTTTGATGCCGTGGTTGATGCAGGGGGCATAGGCAATAATCAGGGATGGCCCTTTATAAGCTTCTGCTTCGGCGATCGCCTTGAGGGTTTGGTTCATGTTGGCGCCAAGGGAGACTTGAGCCACATAGACATAACCATAGCTCATCGCTATCATGCCGAGATCCTTTTTCCGCACCTTCTTACCGGCGGCCGCGAACTTGGCAATCGCTGCCGTGGGCGTGGCCTTGGAAGACTGTCCGCCGGTGTTGGAGTACACCTCGGTATCGAGAACGAGGATGTTAACATCATCGCCGGAAGCTAAGACATGGTCCAGGCCGCCGTAGCCGATGTCATAGGCCCAACCGTCGCCGCCGACGATCCACTGAGTTTTCTTGACCAGATCATCCTTCTTATCTAAAATTTGCTTAAAGATGGGATCTTGCGGCTTGTTCTCTGCGGCAATAGCCGTTAATACCTTCGCGGAAGCAGCCTTGCTCCCTTCAGCCTCATCCACATTATCCAGCCATTCTTGGAAAGCAGCCTGAGTGCCTACGCTCACACCATGAGCCAGCGCTTCTTTCATGAGATCAACAAGCTTTGCCCGGACTTGTTTGGCTCCGAGGTACATCCCATAACCAAACTCGGCATTGTCCTCAAACAAGGAGTTTGCCCAACTCGGACCCTGGCCCTTGGCATTGACGGTATAGGGAATCGAAGGGGCACTGCCGCCCCAAATGGAGGAGCAACCCGTCGCATTGGCTATCATCATGTGGTCACCGAAAACTTGGGTCAGAAGCTTGACATAGGCTGTCTCTCCGCAACCTGGACAGGCGCCGTTAAACTCCAGGAGCGGTTTATTGAACTGACTGCCTTTCAGAGTCTTGGGATCCATGATGTTATGCTTTTCGCTCACCGTCATGGCAAATTCCCAATTCGCGGCTTCGCGTTCCCTCAGTTCATCCGCCGGTTTCATGACTAAAGCCTTACCGGGAGCAGGGCAAACTTCGGCACAGTTGCCGCAGCCCGTACAATCAAGCGAACTGACCTGAATTCGGAACTGCAGACCTTCCAAAGCTTTACCAATCGGCTTCTTGGTCGCAAACGCTGCCGGAGCTTCAGCCTGTTCTTCCCCGTTAAGCAGGATCGGGCGAATCGCCGCATGCGGGCAAACATACGAACATTGCGTGCACTGGATGCACTTGTCAACATTCCACTCCGGAATCATCACGGAAACACCGCGTTTTTCATAAGCGCTGGTACCCATCGGGAAGGTTCCGTCTTCCATCCCTGCAAAAGCACTGACCGGAAGCTTGTCCCCTTCGTGACGTTCCATGGTACTGTGAATATCACGGATAAACGCGGGAAGTTCTTGTTCCACAGCGGCCGCCGCTTCTTCAACCGCTCCTGCCCAGGAAGCCGGAACGTCCACTTTCACCAGAGCCTCAATGCCGGCATCGACCGCTTTCCAGTTCATGTCGATGATGTTTTGCCCTTTCTTACCATAGGTCTTGACGATGGAGTCCTTCAGATACTGCACGGCATCCTCGACTGGGATCACGTTAGCGAGTTTAAAGAAAGCTGCCTGCATGATCATATTGATGCGGCCGCCCAGCCCGATCTGTTGGGCAATGGAGACGGCATCAATCGTGTAAAATTTAATGTGGTTCGCAGCAATATAGTGTTTCATAGAAGCCGGGAGATTTTGCTCCAGTTCCACCGGTGTCCAGTTGCAGTTTAGGACGAAAGCACCGTCTCTTTTTAGTCCCGCCACCATATCATACTTGCCAACGAACGATTTATTGTGGCAAGCCACATAATCGGCATCAAACACGAGATAAGAAGACTTGATTTTCTTCTTACCGAAGCGAAGGTGAGAAATGGTAATGCCGCCGGACTTTTTCGAATCATATTCGAAATAACCCTGAGCATACCTATCCGTATTATCTCCGATAATTTTGATGGCCGACTTGTTCGCACCGACAGTTCCATCCGAACCAAGTCCCCAGAACTTACAGCTGATCGTACCCGTTGGGGTCGTATCGAGCGCTGCCTGCAACGCCAGTGACTTGTTCGTCACATCGTCGATAATGCCGATGGTAAAATCGTTTTGCGGCTGGTCTTGTTTGAGATTGGCAAACGCGGCAAAGATTTGGGCAGGCGTCGTGTCCTTAGAGCCTAAGCCATAGCGGCCACCCACGATCACGGGTTTTTTCGTTTGATTATAGAACAGATTCACCACATCCAGGTAGAGGGGCTCACCGAGAGAACCCGGTTCTTTGGTGCGATCCAGCACGGCAATCTTCTGGACGGTCTTCGGCAGGACATCAAAAAAGTACTTAGCCGAGAACGGGCGATAGAGATGAACTTTTACCACACCCACTTTTTCGCCTTGGGCCATCAGATGATCGACCACTTCTTCGGTCGCGTCGCAGACCGAACCCATGGCGATAATGACATGCTCGGCATCCGTCGCGCCATAGTAGTCAAACGGATGGTACTCGCGACCTGTGAGCTTCTTGTACGCTTGCATGTAAGACTCGACAACGTCAGGAATTGCCTCATAAAAACGATTGGAGGCTTCGCGGCCTTGGAAATAGATGTCGGGATTTTGGGCCGTACCACGCAGAACCGGGTGTTCGGGATTGAGCGCCCGCTGACGGAAGGCGTCAATCGCCTCCCAATCAACCAGTCCGGCGATTTCCTCCGCTTCCACCACTTCGATTTTTTGCACTTCATGCGAAGTTCGAAAACCATCGAAGAAGTGCAGGAAAGGCATCCGGGTTTTCAAAGCGCTCAAGTGAGCGATATAACCCAGATCCATCGCTTCCTGCACACTGGCCGATGATAACAGGACAAAACCCGTTTGGCGGGTGGCCATGACATCTTGATGGTCGCCGAAAATAGACAAGGCATGGGTCGCCAAAGCGCGGGCACTGACATGGAATACACCCGGCAATAGTTCACCCGCGATCTTATACATGTTCGGAATCATGAGGAGCAAACCTTGGGAAGCCGTATAGGTCGTTGTCAAAGCTCCGGCCTGTAAGGAACCATGCATTGCCCCGGCAGCGCCACCTTCAGACTGCATCTCCACCACTTTGACCGTTTGACCGAAAAGGTTTTTTCTTCCGTGGGCCGCCCATTCGTCGACGAACTCGGCCATCGGCGAAGAAGGAGTAATTGGGAAAATTGTCGCAACCTCAGTAAAGGCGTAGGATGCATGGGCCGCAGCTTGGTTCCCATCCATCGTTTTCATCTTTCGTGCCATTGACAAGTCCTCCTCTTTCTTTTCATGTAAGCTCATTATGTGAGAAAAAACATGAACACCTTGACTGCTGGCAGCACCATACCTCTCTGATGGTCATACCAGCCACTTAGGCAAACCACACCCGTATCCCGTTCCCCACATCCTGGAAACGGGTTCCCAACACATAGCTCTCTTATATCCGAACCTCCTTCTGCTGAACTCATATGTTCTGATCTCTGTCCATGTAGAACGGCCATACTTTTATACATCTAAACTATAAAATCATAGCTCGTTTCCGTCAAGAAAAAAATTATTCTGATTTTTGTATTTAAGCTGTCCGTCCGCACGCGAAGAGGACGGCACATATACCATCCTCTTAGCAAACAATCACCTTCATGCAGAACTATCGACGGATACATTGGATTAGCCTACCACTTTGTAGCCAGCGACTTCTACCGCTCTCGCCATCACGGCACGATCGGCCTCTCCGTTCACCACGGCTTGGTTCTTCGCCAAGTCCACTTGGGCACTAGTGACTCCCGCAACGCCCTTCAAGGCTTTTTCCACACTCATTTTGCAGTGCATACAGGTCATGCCCTCAATTTTAAGAACTGTCTCACTCATACTTTTCACCTCCGTCGCTTAGTTTATATAGTCGTTCCCCCATTACATTTATCCTCATTCGGACCAACGCAGTCGGAGAAAAGCAGGCGTTTAAACCCCTAACACTTAATCTAGAAGTTTCTTGCCATATCCCCTCAGGAGCAGGGAGTTCGTAACCACAGATACGGAGGAAAATGCCATCGCCAGCCCAGCCCATTCCGGGGGCAGCAGTTCGCCAGTCAGAGGATAAAATACCCCTGCCGCTACCGGAATCCCGATAGCATTGTATATCAGAGCCCAGAAGAGGTTTTGCTTAATCTTGTTTAAGGTTTTCCGCCCTAAGCGGATCGCCCGTTCCACATCCAACAGGTCATTGCGGACAAGGATCACGTCCCCGGTTTCTTTGGCGACATCGGTGCCGGAACCAATCGCTATGCCGATATCCGCTTGCGCCAGAGCCGGAGCATCATTGATCCCGTCTCCAACCATGGCCACTTTGAGACCTTGATCCTGATACTTGCGCACGATGTTGATTTTATCCTGAGGGAGAACCTCGGCTGCCACTTCACCGATCCCGACTTCCCGAGCCACGACATTCGCCACCTTTTGATTGTCCCCGGTGATCATGAAGGTTTTCAGACCCAGCTCATTCAAGCGACGAATCGCTTCCTTAGTGCTATCCTTGAGCACATCAGCCAAGGCAATAATCCCGATGCCGTTCCCAGCCAGAGCAATAACCATTGTCGTCTTGCCGGCCTCCGTCAGCCGTTGGAAGTCCTTCTCCAGCACACGCACATCAATCTCATATTTTTGCATCAATTTAAGATTACCGATCAGCAAAGCTTGCTCATGATAGGTGCATACGACGCCATGCCCGCTCTCTTCACGGTAGTCTTTCACTGCTTCAAACGCCAGTTCTTCTTTACGGGCACGCGCCACTACCGCTTGAGCCAACGGGTGAATCGAAGGATTTTCCCCGGCCGCCGTAATTTTCAGGAGTTCACTTTCCTCCATGCCATAAGCCACAATATCTGTGACTTCAGGTTTCCCTTTCGTTAGCGTCCCGGTTTTATCAAAGCCGATGGCCTGGAGCCCGGAAATACTTTCAAGGACAGCGGCCGATTTGAAAAGAATTCCCCGGTTCAGCCCTACGCCGCTCCCCACCATGATCGCTGTCGGCGTGGCCAGCCCCAACGCACACGGGCAAGCAATCACCAAAACGGCAATGGCTGCTGTAAAGGCAAACACAAACGTTTGGTTAACCACAAAGTACCAGACAAAAAACGTGATCACGGAAAAACCAACAACCGTGGGCACGAAATAGTTGGAAATGGTATCGGCAAAGCGTTGGATCGGCGGCTTAACGCCTTGCGCCTCTTCAACCATTTTAACAATCCCCGAAAGCACCGTGTCTTTCCCTGTTTTCGTCGTTTTAACTTTAATACTACCCGATTGATTAATGGTTGCGCCGATGACGGCGGCACCCTGACCTTTCTCCACCGGAATCGACTCCCCTGTTAACATCGATTCGTCGATGCTCGTCTCGCCCTCGATAATCTCCCCATCCACCGGAATCTTCTCGCCCGGTTTCACCACGACGATATCCCCGATTTTCACCTCAGAGGCTGCGACATCTTTTTCTTCCCCATTCACGAAAAGACGTGCCTTATCGGCCTGGAGTTCCAAAAGACGCTTCAAAGCCTGTCCGGCCCGTCCCTTCGCTTTCGCCTCTAAATACTTGCCGAAGCGAACAAAGGTGATCAGCACGGCGGACGCATCATAGAACGTTGGACCGGAAAAGAAGATTTCCGGAAATGTGGTTAATACACTATAGCCATAAGCGGCAGTAATCCCCATGGCAACCAGGACATCCATATTAGCCGACTTATTCTTCAAGGCATGATAAGCACCTCGATAGAATGTCCAACCCGCTGTAAACTGAACCAGCGTGGCTAAGCCAGCCATGGTGTAAAGCACCGGTTTGGTCATTGGCAACAGGTACATGATTGGGATTAACGGCAGCGATAGAATCGCACTAAAAACAAGCCAGTTTCGCTGCTTGATAGCGCTGCGATCCGCTTCCGGTTCATCTTGATTTTCAATGGGAATATAGCCTGCATCCCTGACTTGCTCAAAAATCCCGTTTAAATTTAAGACTTTCGGATCATACTCAACGGTAACGGTCTCATTGGCAAAGTTGACCGCGGCCAAGTTAACCCCTAGTGTCTTCTTAAGCTTCTTCTCAATCGTCAAGGCACAGTTGGCACAAGTCATGCCGCTCACTTTAAACTGCTGCTTCCCGCCTTCACCGTCTGCACTCTGGGCTCCATAACCCAGGTCTTTGATCTTAGCCAAAATCTCTGCTTCGGAAACGACAGAGGCATCCAACTCTAGATTGAGCTTTTCCGAGGCAAAATTGACGGTAGCCGACTTCACCCCCGGCATTTTGCCAACACCTTTTTCGATGGTCAGGGCGCAGTTGGCACAGGTCATGCCGCTCACCTTAAACTGATGCTTGGCATAGCTGTCTGTAGGAGTAGCTTGGCCCCTAATTTCTGACGGCAGGACGAGCGGCCCCACTGCACTTGCTGTTCCGTTTGGCTCTGCTTGTTGCACGGAACTTGGCTCAGCTTGCACCTTAGCCTCGCCCTGAGGAACTTCGTCCTCAGAAGCGATGGGCTCTGTCGAATAGCCTGCATCTGCAATCGCGGCATCAATCTGGCCCCGGCTAACCTGACTGGAGTCATAATTAAATGAGGCCTTACTGTCTGCTAACGAGACGCGGACATCCAGAATCCCCGACAACCCTTCCAGTGTCTTCGTCACGCGTCGAACACAATGCTCACACGTCATGCCATAGACCGGAATCTCAATTTCTCCACGCTTATCCGCCGTTACTAATGTTGCCAACCCTCTCACTTCCCAGATAAAGATTTTTTTGCTTACTTCTAAATTAAGTATCTACCCTTTTCTCGCTTTTGACACCATCATCAGCGGCATGTCATAACGAAGCCAGGAAATCTTAGCGAATCAGCTTAAAAATCGTTTTTAGAACCTCATCCACAACCTCATCGTCTCCCGCCTGCAACTGCTCTTTGACACAAGATTTCATATGCTTTTCCAAAAGAAGCTTAGCCACTCCATGCAAAGCAGACTGAGCGGACGCAATCTGGTTTAGAACATCATCACAGTAAACATGCCGCTCGATCATCCCTTTGATTCCGCGCATTTGTCCTTCGATCCGATTCATCCGGTTGGCCAGTTCGCGAATCGTCTTCTCATTATGATGGCTCGCCCGCTCACCGATTTCTGACCCCTCATGGCAAATGGGGCAGGACACTTTGCCTTCATCCATTAATTCCACCTGCCTTCGACATCATGGTATACCCCCCTATACTATATTGTCAAGGATAATTATTAATACTTCTGATTTGTCTTCAGTCTTTCCCGAAATAAATAGATTTAGCAACGGTCTATGGTTATGCATCATATTCATCGCTTGCCCTTCATTGACAGCGGCCCAACTTTGTGGATTAATAGAACCAAGATAAAAGTAGAGCCTAAGGATGATGAATATGAACAAAAACTACGCCGCCTACCTTATGCTCATTGGAGCAACATTCTTCTGGAGTACTAATTTCATCCTCGGTAAATTTCTCACGGACATTCCGCCTCTGTTGATCGGCACAGCGCGCTTCACCGTGGCTTTCTTAATCTTCCTTCCTTCTTTGTGGCGAAGCCGCTCCTCCTTGCCCAAAGGGCCTGTTCTTTGGGCCGTTTTAGCCATGGGTTTCACCGGGATTTTTCTCTTTAACCCCATGCTGTACTTTGGTCTGCACTATACAACCAGCATTAATGCCACCATGCTTAACGCCTTTACCCCGCTCGTCGTCGCCGTCATGAGTCATTTTTGGCTTAAAGAGAAACTGAACAAGAGCAAGTCATTTGGTTTGACGCTCTCGATCCTCGGCATCATCTTTATCGCGGCTCAAGGCAGTGTGCAACACCTCATCGAACTTCGGCTCAATCCGGGCGACTTGATCATCATCCTCTCAACAGTGATATGGGCCTTATATACCTTACTCATTAAGGTGACTTCGAATCGAATGAACCCAACCCAGGGTACCGGGCTGGCCATGCTCGCCGGGCTTCTCTTTCTCATCCCGGCAACCATCATTCAAGGCACCTTCGCGCCGTTGCCGTCACTCTCGCTGAGGACACTTTCCGTTCTCATCTATTTGGGTGTGTTCCCGTCCGTTGTCTCCTTCCTCCTGTGGAACACCGCTGTGCATAAAGTCGGCCCATCCGTATCAGGGATGTTCAATAATTTCATCCCTATATTCAACGTCATCCTCGCCACACAATTCCTGCACGAACAACTGTACAGCTACCATATCATCGGCTTTCTTCTGGTCTTTAGCGGGGTATTGATCGCCGGCGGGCTTCTCAATGCATCTCCTACCAAAACAGAAAAGGTGAGCACCTTTGAATAAAAAAAGCCCTACAGGCCATTACGCTTTCGCGAATCTAACCTTGGGACTCGTAGGTGTCGGACTGATCATCAGCTATCCCGTGCGGACAAGCTTTGGCGGTGGGCTTGCCTTTAGCACCTTTAGCGCCGCCGCCATCGCCGGGCTAGCCGATTGGTTTGCCGTCACTGCTCTGTTCCGCAGGCCCTTAGGCATCCGTCCCGGCCGCATCTTGCGTACGGACATCATTTCCCGCAATCGGGAACGCATCTTCCAGTCCTTAAGTGAGATGGTAGAAAGTCTCTTGAGTAAAGAGGCGTTGCTTGATAAGCTCAGTCAATATCACATAGCCCGGTTTCTGGTAAAGTATCTCTCCGAGCCCCAGACTTTGAACGAACTGAATGCCTTTTGGGAGAACCTCAGCGCTGCTCTCGATCTGAAGCCGTTTCTGCAAAACCTGGCGCAAGTGTCCGAACACCTCCTGTCCACACAAAGTCTCCGTCCTCATCTCGAAAGCCTGCTTAAAGAGATTCTCTCTAAGAGCCAAGAGCAGGGCTTTGAGCGTCAGGCTGCCTCATTTTTGGCCCACCACCTGCAAAACCTTGTCACCCAGCCCGAAGTTTTTGCGGCTCTCCAACACGTTATCGAAGCTGCTTACCATACCTATGAGGCCGACCATACCACCCGTAAATGGGTCGATGCCCTCTTGCCTTCACCCCCTGAATTGGCGAAGGGAATGCAAAAGGCGATGGTGGAATTCCTTTCAGGCTCTGAACCCGTGCGCATTGTTCAATCAGGACTGGACGCTTATCTCGGCAGGGAGACCCCCCTTCAGCTTTCCTCATTCTGGGCCAGCCTTGTGGAGACACTTCGTCTGGAGAAACGGGACTTGCAGCGGATCCGCTCTTTCGGAACAACATCCATTCTCCACGCTCTGCAGGATCAGCCTGAACGGCTTGATGCCCTGGATCAAGTTCTAAAATCGAGTATCAGTCAGTGGATCGATACGCACCATTCCGCCCTGAGCCGGATAGTCAGAGACAAGCTGGATAGCTTAACAGGAAACGACTTATCCGAACTCATCGAATTGAAAGCGGGAAACGATTTGCAGATGATCCGCATCAATGGCTCTATCATCGGCGGTCTGGCCGGAATGCTCATGTATCTCATCACAACTTGGTTCTTGAGGGGTTGTCTCTTATGCTAACCGGAAGACGAAGTTATCGCTTTAAAGCTAACCTGACGTTAACAGGGGTTTTTCTCCTTGTCCTCGTTTCCTTGGTACTACAACATCATTACCCGCAAGTCTTTTTTCTACAGCTGCTTACCTTCACACTGGAGGCGGCACTCGTAGGCGGGCTGGCCGACTGGTTCGCGGTGACGGCCCTTTTCCGCCGTCCGCTCGGTTGGCCGTTTCATACCGCCCTCATCCCCCGCAATCGCGCTAAGGTCATTGAGGGCATTAAACATTTGGTTGAGGAGAATTTATTAAGCAGCGAACTGATTGAGGCCAAAATCAGCGAAATCCATCCTACACGCCAATGGGCAGCCGCCACGCCTCCCGAAACCGTGCATCATACCGCCCTGGCCTTTTCCCGCACACTACGCACCCGCCTGCGCGCATTCCAGCCGAGGGCAGCAGCCGGTTCCCTCGCCAAACGCTTAACAGATTACTTGGCAGAAACCCCACTTACTCCTCAGATCGCATCCCTTCTGCAAACGGTCTGGCACAACCAGAGTAGGAGCATGAACTTTGCGCTCACTCTACTCATCCGCAAAGTCTCCGCTCCCGACACCAAAGAAGGCATCAAGCACTATCTCAACGCCCATAAAGAAACCGAACTCGCGGATTCTCCACTGAACCGCACCCTTTTCCGTCTCCTGGAATCCGTCGATGCCCTGAATCTCGAAGATGCGGCAGACGCTTTACAGGAACAACTCTGCACAAGCCTGCACGCCCTCTATAATCCCGCTCACCCGCTGCGTCAACTTATCGATTCCAGTATCCAAACTCTGTTAGACTCACTCAATTCTGATGATGTAAACGGTCTTGAGCAGTGGAAAAAAGAGGTTCTTCTCTCTGTTCCTTGGGAAAGGATCTTGGCGCAGACTATCGCCACACTCCAACAAGAACTGGCGCTGGACGAGGCTCCCTTGTCCCGTTGGTTCGACAGCCAAATCGCAAACCTCTTCAAGCGGTTTGCGGAAGATGGCATGGTACAGCAATCCCTGGATCACTTTATCCAAACATCGCTGCTGCGTCTAGCCCGCACAAACCACCACTGGGTCGGACAGATTGCCAGAAACACGCTGGAAACCTTTTCGAACGCGGATCTCAATGCATTTATTGAGGAAAAAGCGGGAAACGACCTGCAATGGATTCGGATCAATGGTTCCTTGGTGGGAGGGCTGATCGGGTTTGCCCTTTTTCTTATCCTGCATGTTGTATCGAACTTCTAACATCCCCGAGTCAATCTCGGATAGTTTCAACCTCAATTCCCATGCACAATTCTTGATAATGGCTTATAATTCATAATATATTTCTCGACCAAGGGGTGATCAGCATTGGAGAAGAAAACGATTCTGGTTGTCGATGATGACAAGAATATTTGCGAGCTATTGGACCTCTACCTTGCCAACGCCAACTTTTCACTTCTTTTCGCTCATGATGGCAGTTCCGCACTCTCGATGCAGAAAGAGCATCACATCGATCTCATCCTGCTTGATGTAATGCTCCCAGTCATTAACGGGTGGGAAGTATGCAAGATCATCCGGCGGACAAACCCGGTACCCATCATCATGCTGACCGCGCGGGATCTGCTGGAAGATAAAATCCAGGGTTTTGATCTTGGCGCAGATGACTATATTGTGAAGCCATTTGAGCCTAAAGAGGTCGTTGCCCGGATTAAGGCACGCTTAAGAGGAAGAGCGGAGCCGGTTGAATCAGCGGGCATTCTCCAGGCGGCAGGCATTGTCGTCGATATCAACAAATATGAAGTGTATCTTGAGGACAGGCTAATCGACTTAAAACCGAAAGAAGTCCAACTCCTATATTTCCTTTTAATGAATAAGAACATTGTTTTTTCCAGAGAACAGCTTCTGGATAAGGTTTGGAACTATGATTTCATGGTGGACACGCGCACCGTTGATGTGCATATCAAAAGATTGAGAGAAAAACTGGGGGACAGCGGCCCATCCTTGCACCTAAGAACGCTCCGGGGTGTGGGGTATAAACTCGAGGTAAGATGATGTTCAAAAGTATCTTTGCCAAACTTCTGATAACTTATCTGGCCATTATCATCTCGGCCATTGCCGTTCTTTCTCTTGTGATCACCATGATTTACAACTGGTACATTTTTGATCAGAAGCAAAAGAAATTGGAAATGACCGGCGCCTACGTTAATGAAATGGTGAATAAACTTGAGAACAAAGCGATCACGCCAGCGGAATTCAATACTTCCCTGGATGCGATCGGTTATATTTCCGATGCCAAAATCTATGTGCTGAGAATTAGCCAAAAATCTCTCACCGACCCCAAAGGTCTGCAGCTTGGCGCGGATCTGGAACAAAGCAATTTGATCAGTGATTTGTGCACGATCGTCAATGGCGGGCATATTTTCCGGAAAAAGCAATATTCCCCGGAGTTTGATACATATGTGGTATTTTCCGGGATCCCCTGGAACACTGATTCCGGAATTGCCGGGGCCATTCTGCTCTTTTCTCCGATCAGCCAGATTTATAGCAATCTGACCAAACTCAACCTAGTGATTTGGCTTACGGCACTCGTGTTTATCCTCTTGAGTGCTATGGTCATTTATTTGAACTCGCTGAGAATATCCAAACCCATTAAAGCTATTGAACGAGCCGCAGGTAGGCTGGCGGCCGGTGAAAACTCCGAGGATCTGGTTGTTCAAAGCAGCGATGAAATCGGGAAACTTGCCCAATCGTTCAACACTATGAAACAGCAATTGGCGAATACGGAAAAGATGCGCAGGGAATTCATCGCCAACGTCTCCCATGACCTGAGGACTCCTCTAACATCCATCCATGGGTTTGTGAGTGGAATCCTGGATGGCATCATAAAACCGGAGGACTATACCAAATACCTAAATCTCATCAAAGATGAAACCCTGCGCCTGAGCAGGCTGACCACTGAAATCCTACAGCTGGCTAAAATTCAGGCGGGCCAGCTCAAGCTGTGTCCGGAAAAACTTAATGTCAAACACCTCATGGACTCTGTCCTCAGCAGCACCAGAGTATTGATAGAAGAAAAATCGATCAACGTAACGGTGGCTTGCGATCCTACCATCACGATCCATGCCGACAGAGACAAGCTGAAGCAAATCCTGATCAATATCATTGACAACGCCGTTAAATATTCCGGGCAGGGCGGGGAACTATTCATCAAGGTCAGCCCCAAACCGGCCACCACAGAATTCAAGATTAAAGATACCGGCACAGGAATTCCTGCCGCAGAACTCCCGTTTATCTTTGAGAAATTCTACCGCGTCGATAAATCCCGGCAAGCTGCCACCGGTGGGACAGGCCTTGGGCTAAACATCGCCAAAAGCCTGGTAGAACTTCATGGGGGGGAAATATGGGTTGAAAGTGAATTGGGAGCAGGAACTGAGGTGATCTTCGAACTTCCCGCTTAAATGTTTACATTCAGTTCACAATTGAAGATACTTTCGGTTTACAAACCTCCCTTATACTTTAGTCAAGGTCAAACACAGCGGACTTCTCAAGCCAAGCCCAAGAGTAAGTAAACATTTTTATTGAGGGGGGATTAGTGAATTAACCAATGACATCTCATAAAGCGCGTGTAAGCGTAACTATTACTCTATAATGGGGGAATTCGATGCGCAACAAAATCGTCCTAACGCTGATCATCATTTTAGCGCTGGCTCTCACAGGCTGTGGCCGAGCGGGAACCGCGGCCAAGGCCAAACCGAACGATGCCGGAACTCAACAGCAAGCGGTGACCGGTGTCGGACAGGAAACAAGTAATCCGGCAGTACCGCCCACTGACAGTTCAGGCACCAATCAAGCGGCCAGCGGTGTCACCGCAACTCCAGCGTCCAATAGTGCAGCCTCAACCCAGGCAGCCGGAAGTAGCGCCATCGTCGCCAAATCCGGCAACATCATCTCCAGCAGTGACAAAGAAGCCCTTCTAAATGAAATTGACAAGGAATTGGACGCTCTATTAACTGGTGTCAACAGCCTTGACGAGGTTCAGGATACTGACCTTGATTTAAACTAATGAGAAGGAGCGGTTGATTATGAAAAAAATTGTATCCATCATACTGGTATCCGCAGTCTTACTGACCGGCAATGTGGCCTTCGCCCAGGCAGCCACCTCATCTCCGGCCAATACCAATATCACTCAGAGAGCCAGCGATTATAAAGCCAGACTTGCCGAAGTAACACCGATGCTGCAAACAATACGCAACAAGCGTACCGAAATTCTGCGTTTACGAGCGGAAGCGCGAGTTGCTTATGACCAGGCCAAAAGGCATATCAAAGAACTCCTCAAGAACAAAGACAGCTTAACTCCTGACCAGATCCAGGCCATCAAAGATGCCATAAAAGATGTTCGACAGGACAAACAAGCGCTTGGAGGTATCCGGGGGGATATTGCCCAGGTTCTGCCTGATTTGAGAGCTGCCAGGAGGGATCGAAACCTTGACCAAGCCAAACAAGATTTACAAAGTATTATTGACGTCCAAAATGTACGAATTACTGAGCTGAAAAAAGCAATTGATGATTTAAATAGAGTAGGTTCTGTGTGAAATGCCCAAAAAGCAGGAAA
>JAJZPA010000217.1 GCA_021811425.1 Bacillota bacterium
ATTGGGATGAGATCGAGATGCGCGCTTGGCTTGGCGAAAATAAGGAAACTCTGTATCAGGAAGGCCGGCTGGCGCTTCTGATGCGCCCTGAGGAACTTATGGAGAGGGCACAGGCACTGGTTGACGGAGACATGACCGGAACCGTGCTTTATTCCGGAACCTTAGCCACGCTTGAAGAATTGAGATTCAGCGAGTATTTCCACATTGAGCTTTTGGACAAAGTGAAAAATGAAAGAATCAGCCATGTCTACCGGATCAAACAGCTAAATTGGTTTAAGGGTGAGATCTAATCAAAAGCCTAATCCTGGATCCCGTGTGCTAAAGCGGCATTGAGAGAAAAGGAATTGACCGAGGGGGTGAAAATCTGAAAATGGATGAATTAAGGGAGTTTGTCTTGACGGTCAATGGCTCTGAGAGAAAAGTTCAGGCTCACAGCGGAACCAGCCTGCTCAAAGTTCTGAGAGAAAATTTCAATCTGACCGGTACCAAAGAAGGGTGCAGTGAAGGGCACTGTGGAACGTGTGCCGTGCTCATTGACGGCAAAACGGAAAAGTCCTGTCATTTTCCGGTCGACAAGGCTGTAGGCAAAAGCGTGGCCACGATCGAAGGTCTGGGAACCAAAGACAAACTCCACCCCGTGCAGCAAGCTTTTATTGAGACCGGGGCCATTCAATGCGGGTTTTGTACTCCCGGAATGATTATTACGGCCAAGGGACTATTGGATGCGAATCCTCAGCCGGGGAGAGAGGACATCATCAGGGCTTTTCAGGGCAACCTCTGTCGGTGCACCGGCTATGTCAAGATTATTGACGCGGTGGAGCGGGCGGCAGCCATGATGGCCGGAAGCGGACAGGCCATAACGAACGAAGATGAGGGCAAGGTTTTGGGCGCAAGTCTGCCGCGTATTGATGCCGTGGCCAAGGCAATCGGGGCAGCAGTATTTGCTGACGATATTAAAATGGAGGGCATGCTGTACGCAGCGGTTGTGAGGAGCCCGTATCACCACGCTTTGATTAAGAAGATCGATAAGGGTCCCGCTTTGGCGTTGCGCGGGGTCGAGGCGGTTTTCACGGCCGAGGATGTTCCGGGGTTTAACCGCGTGAAGATTTTCCGTCCCGATTGGCCGGTGTTGGCAGATGGCAAAGTGCGTTTTGCAGGGGATGCGGTGGCGCTGGTTGTCGCGGACAGTCTGGAAAGAGCTAGGGAAGCATGTGGCAAGGTCGTAGTGGAATATGAAGAACTCCCGGTATTATTAGATCCACATCAGGCGGCAGCGCAAGAAAATATCCGGATTCATGAAGATAGTCCAAACATTGCCTTCACCAAGTCCCTGACTCAAGGAAATGCCGCAGAGGGTTTGGCGCAGGCCGAGATTATTATTGAGAACATCTATACGACTCCGGCTTATGAACATGCGTACCTCGAACCGGAAGCAGGGGTCGCTTACGTCGATGCGGGGGGGGTTCTGGTGGTGATGGTCGGAACCCAGAATGCCCAGCATTTGCGCACGGAGTTGGCCGGTGTGGTTAACCTACCCGCAGATAAAGTCCGGGTGATGCAAACAGTTACCGGCGGTGGGTTTGGCGGAAAGCTTGACATTACCATTCAGGGGTTATTGGCTGTGGCGGCGCAGCTGACGCAGAGACCGGTAAAAATCGTGTTCTCACGCGAAGAATCCTTTCAGGGGACAACGAAAAGGCATCCCTTCTCCATGAAACACCGCCTGGGGGCAACGAAAGAAGGGGTTTTAACAGCACTTGAAGTAGAATTCCTGGTCGATACCGGAGCGTATCTTTCATTTGGTCCCGGTGTCGTCATCCGGGCGATGGTGCACGCCACCGGACCCTACCGCATTCCGCAGGTCAAAGTGTCCGGACAAGCGGTCTACACCAATAATCCACCCAGCGGAGCCATGCGTGGGTTCGGGGTGCCGCAGATTGCCTTTGCGCTGGAAACGCAACTGGATTTACTGGCTGAGAAGCTGGGTCTAGACCCGTTGGAATTGCGTTGGCGCAATGGCTACGTGGGCAAAGACGTGACGGCCACCGGGCAACAATTGGAGGAGAAGCTTGGGTATCTGGAGACATTGGCAGCGATAAAGGGGGATTATCAAGAGGCTTTAGCCAAGGTCCAAAGCCAACAGGAAGAGGGCAAAATCAGAAAAGGTGTTGGTTTGGCTTCCATGTGGTTCGGCCCGGGCAAAACCGGTTTAGCGGAGAGGTCCGAGGTCATGTTGCAGTTAAGTCCTGAGGGCAAAGTCCGGTTAGTTACAGCAGCGGCTGATATTGGACAGGGACTCGACACGGTCATGGCTCAGCTCGTGGCCGAGGCTTTGGAAATACCCTACGCCATGGTTGAAGTATCGACCCGAGATACCTTTGGATCACCGGACAGTGGGTTTACCTGTGCCAGCAGGCAAACTTACAACACGGGGAACGCCGTGCTCAGAGCCGCGGACAAATTCAAAGCCAACCTGCTGCAGGGGGCGGCTAAAGTTTTAGGGGTTCCGTCGACAGAATTGGTATTTAAGAACGGGCTGGTCAAAGTGCAGCAAAGTCCGGAAGTTTCACTGGGATTGGCTCAGCTTTACAGCCAGAATATTCCTAAGGCCTATGGACAGTATGCTGCCGAGGTCACTCCGCTTGATGATAAGGGGCAGGGTTTGGCTTATGAGACCTATACCTTTGGTACGCAAATGGCGGAGATTGAATTGAATACCGAAACCGGAGAAGTCAAGGTTCTTAGGGTGGTGGCGGCCCATGATACCGGAATTCCTGTTAATCCCCAAAATGTTGAGGGACAGCTCGAAGGCGGAGTTCTAATGGGCCTGGGTATGGCGTTAAAAGAGGAGTACATCACAGACAAAACCAAGAATTTTGGAAATTATCGCATTCCCAGGATCAAGGACGCTCCGGAAACGAAGGTTATTCATTTGGATGTAAAGCACGAACATGGACCGTTCGGTGCTGCCGGTGCCGGCGAGTGTTCTTTAGTTCCCACGGCACCGGCGATTGTTAACGCTGTTTCCCGGGCTAGCGGGCACCGGTTCTTTGACTTGCCAATCACAGCGGCTAAAGTTAAAGCGGCACTAGCGAAGCAAGGGAACAACGGATTATAAAGTTACAAAATAATCGAGAGGAGGTTGGGTATGGATTATATTCCTTATCTTGTGTCCGGATTAGTTACGGGTACGATTTTATTGCTGGGTACGGTCGGTTTTTCCCTTGTCAAACGAATTGAGAATTTTCTTAATATCGCACATGGCCAGGTATTGACACTTGGAGCCTATCTTGGTTATACCTTTAACGTCAAACTGGGTTGGAATATCTTTCTCTCGTTCATAGCAGCTACTTTAGTCACAACTCTGGTAGGCTGGTTGATTTTCAAAGTTTTTTATAAGCCGATCCGCAGTTATGGCAACCTGTACCTATTATTTACATCGGTGGGAGTGGCTTATATCATTCACGGGGCTATCGAGGCCTTTTACGGAGTGCAGGCGAAGAGTTACAATGTACCGGCTTCCAAGGTTTTTGAGATTAATGGAGTCCCAATTATATCCGGTATAGAAGCTGCGGTCATAGTCTTAGCTCTAGGCAGCGCTTTCGGGCTTCACTTGTTTTTGACCAGAACCTTTACCGGGAAGGCAATACGGGCCATGGCCAGTAATCTGTCCTTAGCGAATGCCCGAGGGATTGACACCGAAAAAATTGCCTCCGTGGCCTGGCTTTTGTCTTCAGCCCTTGGTGCGATGGCCGGAATATTTTCCGGTCTGATCGGTACTGTTTACACGGACATGGGCTGGGCCGTTATCTTGTTGATTCTGTCGGCTGCAGTTTTAGGCGGACTCGGCAGTTTGTACGGAGTGATGATTGGTGCCATGATCATTGGCTTGAGTATGGATTTGAGTGTCATTATTCTGCCGTCTTCTTACAGGCCTGCTGTTGCTTTCGCCATGGTAATCGTCGTGCTTCTGTTTAAACCACAGGGAATCTTGGGGGGTGAGGGCCATTAATATTGGAGTTTTTTTGGCAGGCATCGTAGTTTTGATGGGCATTTATACAATGCTAGCCTTGGCGCTCAATTTAAGGTTCGGCACGGCAGGGCTGATCGATCTCGGTGTCGTAGGTTTTTTTGCTATCGGAGCCTATAGCTACGTCATTCTGACAGCTCCTGCGCCAGGCACTGCAGATGCTTACATGTTCGGCTTTCATTTGCCCATGTTCATAGGCTTCGTAGGCTCAGGCTTAATTTCTGCCTTTTTCGCTTTTCTCGTTGGTTTGCCTGCCATTCGGTTAAAGGGAGAGTATTTGGCGATTGCGACGTATGCCTTTGCTGAAGTCATTCAATACCTCTTCACTAACGAAAAGTGGCTGACAAACGGAGTTAAGGGATTCATCGGGATTGAGCAACCGTTCCGCAAATTCTTTGTGTCTGCGAATTCCTACCAGTATTTTTATGCGCTCTTAATCGTGCTCGCAGTTGCTTGTTTTTGGTATATTCTTTCTCGCTTGGAGCGGTCGCCGTTTGGGCGCACACTCAAAGCAATCAGGGAAAACGAAGATGCTGCCAGGGCAGCCGGTAAGGACATCGAAAAGTTTAAGATGTGGGCGTTTGTGATCGGGGCTGCCATCATCGGGTTTGCCGGTTCGTTTTATGTTTGGTTTACAAGTTTAGTGGTTCCTTCGTTGTTTGTCAGTG
>JAJZPA010000218.1 GCA_021811425.1 Bacillota bacterium
AGGAAGCGTCCAACGCCCTAAAAAGAGCCGCTCCTTTAGCGAGGGTTTCCATATACTCGTCTTCGGGATCGGAGTCGGCGACAATTCCCCCGCCAGCATGGACATAGGCGATCCCGCTCTTCAAGAGAATCGTGCGGATGACGATGTTCAAATCCCAAGACCCATCAAAGCCGAAATAACCAATACTTCCGGTATAAAGGCCTCTTTTGAAGGGTTCCAGTTCCTCGATGATCTCCATGGCCCGAATCTTAGGGGCACCTGTGATCGACCCGCCGGGAAAAATAGCCTTGATCACGGTACTGGGGGAAAGGGTTTCAGGCAGGTCAGCGGTAACGTTCGAGACCAGATGCCATACGGTAGGGTATTTCTCTAAATGGATGAGATCGGCTACCTTGACCGAACCAAAGCGGGCGAGTCGCCCTAAGTCGTTGCGTTCGAGGTCGATGATCATCGTGAGTTCCGCCCGGTCTTTGGGGCTTTGCCACAGTTCTTCCGCAAGAGCCTTGTCCTCACTGTCAGTTTTCCCGCGCGGGCGTGTCCCTTTGATCGGGCGGGTTTCAATCTTGCCATTTTGAATGCGGATAAAGCGCTCCGGCGAACTGCACAATACCTGAAAATCCTCATAAGGGAGAAAGGCGGCAAAGGGAGCTGGGTTTTGGGTGTGCAAGCGCTGGTAAAGGCTCCATGGATCCCCGTCCCAAAGCATGGAAAAGCGCTGGGTCAGGTTGGTTTGGTAAATATCCCCTGCGTAAATGTAGGCGATCACTTTTTCAAGGTCGAAGAGGTAGTGCCGGCGGGAGAGTTCAGGATGGATAACGGGCGCGGGCAGGGCTCCAGGTAAGGCTCCAGGTAGGGATCCGGGTAACGGATCTTCCGTTGGCGAATCCGGGCTCCGGCGCGATCCTGTTCGGAAATCCGTGAGCAGGATCTCTAAGCGTTCGAGTCGCCTCTGTGCCTGAACTGGGGAACATTCTCCATCTTCTCGCATGCCGCAGGCGATGAGAGCCCAGGTTCCCTGGTCATGGTCATAGGCAAGAATGCCATCGTACCAAGCAAAACGCCAATAGGGAAGTTCGAGGTCATCCTCGGCGTTTTGGGGCAGCTTTTCCAGCACACCGTTCAAGTCATAGCTGAAAAAGCCCACCGCCCCTCCTGAAAAGGGATAAGCTGTGCCGGAAGGAAGGCGGTACTTGGCCCAAAGTTCATCCAGCACGCTCAATCCACCAAGTTCTCCGAGCGGCAGGATCTTCTTTTCCCCGGATTCCGGCCAGTAAAGTTCCAGACGGTCTTTATGGGCGGTCGCTTGCAGGAAGGGAAAGGCCCCCAGAAAGGAAAATTCCCCAAGCCCCGGATAGTTTTGACCACTGTCGAGGAAGAAGGGCAGGGTCATGCCACGAAACGCTTCCAGCAGTTGCTGGGGCCGCAGGGAAGACGCGAAAGGCCGAATCTGCCAAGGGGTGGTTTGATGGGTTTCTTGCCAGCGGCGAGCGTTTTCGACAGCGTTTCGTAAGAGTTCGTGCCCTGCCTCGGTGAGAATGGCCTCAGGGTGAAATTGTACCCCTTCCAGGGGCAAATTCCGGTGCCGAATCCCCATGATTTCCCCGTCTTCGCTTTCAGCGGTAATCTCTAATTCAGTCGGGAGGCTTTCCCGTTCCAGGGCCAACGAGTGATAGCGTGTCACGCGCAACGGGTTAGGCAGGCCTCTGAACACCCCTTGCCCGTCATGACGGATAAGGGATGTCTTGCCATGTACGGGAGTTCTGGCCCGGATGACCTTTCCACCAAGCACTTGACCAATGGCTTGATGACCCAAACAGACTCCGAGTATGGGGATGCGCCCTTGGAAGGTCTGGATCGCATCCAAGGCCAAACCGGCTTCGCTGGGGGTACACGGACCGGGGGATATGACAATTAGCTCCGGAGCAAGTTTTTCGATATCTGCCAAGGTGCAGGCATCGCGCCGCTGGACTACAACGGTTTCCCCGATTTCGCTAAAATACTGATAAAGGTTATAGGTGAAGGAATCGAAGTTATCCAGAATAAAAATCACACCGGTTGCCTCCTCAAAAAAAGAAGGTGAAGTGGCTCAGAGAGCGGACTTCCCTTTGTTTTGGCCCTGAATCATATCGACAAGCTCTAGGTAAGCCGGATAGAGGTTAGGGTTGGAAATCCCTTGCAGTATCCAGGTGTGATTAAGAACCACCTGTCCGAGGTCGTCCCCTTCGACTTCAATTTCGATGGATTGAACCCCTAGATTTACATTGAGTCCGTCGATGAGGAACGTGAGCATTTTTGTTTCGGGAAAAGTAGTTTGCAAATAGGTTTTAGGTTCTGAGGATGTGGAAACGGTATCTGGAGGAGAAGCTTTTCCAGGCCGGACAAGGTCCGCCGACTGTGAACGGAGATCGGTAAGCACAAAGGATGCTTCGACGAGAAGTTGGCGGAGCACTGCAGTGTTTGTATTCCAGGTTAGGTTGATGGGAACAGCACTCGAATCTCCTTTTAGATCATAAGTGACAATCGCATAGGTATTGTCCGGGGTAAGGAAAGGCTTGTTTGAACAGCCGCTAAGAAGAAGCGAAAGAAGCAGAAACGGGGTCATAAGCTTCAAGAGTGCGTGAACGGGTTTATTCATCGTCTGACCAGCCTCCACTTATAAGCTGAGCCTTCAGTAGTATCCCCAACAGAGATATTTCCATCAGGGAATCTTAATGACACACAATCATCTTTATTCGCTTTCCCTGTCCAAACTCCTCCTTTTCATTGCGATGCCCAGCGAAAATGTGTACAATGTTCGCAGGAGAGGGGTATGGCCTTGAGAGAATTGCTGATTGCGTTGGATGTCGAGACCACTGGGCTTGATCGGTTCGCGGATGAAATTATCGAATTGGCTTTATGGCGGATGCTGCCAGGAGAAGCCCCTCAGCTCCTGCACTTTTTTGTGCGTCCAAACCAGGAGGTTCCCCAGAAAATTTTACGTCTCACGGGGATCAGGAAGGATGAACTAGAAGGAGCCAGGACGCTCCTTGAGCATAAGGTAGAAATCCTGCAAGCCTTGCAGGGGGCGATTATTGTTGGGCACAATATCTCCTTTGATATCCATATGCTTGAACGGGGGTTGGGGGTGCGTTTAGGCAACGAGGTTTGGGATACCTTGGATTTGGCCCGGGTCTTTTTCCCTTCTCTCAAAACCTATCGATTGGGAGCCTTGGCTGAAAAACTTGGTTTGGAGTTGTCAGGGAACCTGCATCAGGCTACGCACGATGCGCTGTTGGCTTACAAGGTATTGGAGGCCTGTTGGGAAAAAGGGCTGCAATTTGACCTGAGTTTTTTCCATCACGCCCAGTATTATTTGCCGGGGTGGCCCAGCCGGGGATTCTTCACAGCACTACAAAGAGAAGTGACGCGCCGTTTTCCGACACGCCCGATCCGGACGGATGTTGTGCTTGCTCCGGCTCAGGGCCTCTTCCGGGAGACAACGGGTGCGAGTCAGATGAAGAAAAAAGTACCCCAGGACGCGTCTTGGGTCGCGGAAGCGCTCTCTCCCGGAGGAGAGCTGGCCCGAAAACTGTCTGGCTATGAGAGTCGACAAGGGCAAGTCGCCATGGCCTCAGCAGTTGCCAAAGCCCTTGTTCATTCACAACATTTGGTCGTGGAAGCGGGCACAGGCACGGGAAAAACGTTGGCTTATTTGCTTCCCAGCCTTTGGTGGGCCAAAAAGACGGGGCAACGGGTGGTTGTGGCAACTCATACCATTCCCCTGCAGGAACAACTTGCCCAAAAGGACCTGCCGATTCTGAGCACCGCGTTGAGTTTTCCTTTCAAGAGCATGATTTTGAAAGGAAAGAGCAACTACATTTGCTTGCGAAATTGGCTAACCCATGTCAGTGAGGGAAGGGATCTTGTACTTGAGGAAAAACTTGCCTCCCTTTCACTCCTGACTTGGTTGCGTGAAACCCAGACCGGGGATTTGCAGGAACTTCCGCAGACAGCAGGGATCGCACGCTTGTGGCCGAAATTCAATTCGGAAGGGTGTATTTCTAACCGCTGTCCTCAGGCCGGAACGTGTTTTCTGCTCCGGGCCAAACAAAAAGCCGAAGAAGCGGATGTATTGATCGTCAACCATTCCTTGCTTTTTTCGGATATTAAAACAGACTACAATGTGTTGCCGGAATACTATTATATGGTCGTAGATGAAGCCCACCATTTTTATAGCACGGCCTTAGAACAATTGGGACTGGAGTTAAGCGAAGAACGGATTGCGAAGGTTATCGAACGCATTTTCCGTCCAGCGGGGCCAAGTTTGGTGAACCACTTGAAAGCGCGCAGCGCCTATTACTATTCCCTGGCACCCAATGTGTGGGAACGATTCAAGGTGCGGCTTGATGACGTTCCGGCTGGCTGTGCGCTGGTGTTGGAACAGGCTCAGTCCCTTTTCCAGCTTTTGCAGGGGGTGATGGGGGAACGTTTGTCCTTGCGGCTCGTTAAAGCACATAAAAATATGGTATGGTGGGGTACGTTAGAAATACAAACCGAGAATCTGGGCGGGCGGATTAAAGCCTTGCACTGAATCCTTGAAAATCTTGTGAACCTTTTGGATCAAGAAGAAGCAGATGAATTTGAAACAGTCCGACGCGAACTGGGAGAAGGGCTAAGTGAGCTGGAAAACCTAATTACATCGGTTCCTGGATTAA
>JAJZPA010000219.1 GCA_021811425.1 Bacillota bacterium
TAGCCATCCATGGCGATGCTCTAATCTCAAACGTCCTGTTTGAGTCATGGCGATGCTCTAATCTCAAACGTCCTGTTTGAGTTAGCGACGGCGGCCGCCTAGTTGCCCTTATGCACCCACAAATTACTTTCTACCCCTGAAAAAAATTCTCCGTAAATTACGTGCGGTAAAGGATTATTAGAATACAAGGCGAATAGGTTAAGATAAGTCAGTGCTTTTGCAGGAGGAGTCGATGATGTCCGCCACACACTCACGCTCTGAACCCGATACTATAGCCCAACTGCATACCCGAATTCAAGAATTAGAGGCACAGCTTCAGGAAGTGGCTCTCTATACGCATGTCCTTCTCGACATCGCCAAAACTTTAAACGCCTCTTTAAATAAGCAGGTTATTGCCTCCAACATCATCAGCGCAATGGTCTCACTCATCGCTATCGATAAAGCCAGTGTCCTCCTCTATCAAGAAAATACGCAGACTTTCGAGGTTGTTGGCGTTTTTGATTCATCTACCATCAACCCCAGATTACCCGCAGGCTTCGACTTCACCACAGCTCATAAGATTCTTGCCCAAGGAACCATTTTTTATGAAGCGCCTCACGCTCCTAGCCAAGATTGGGGTTGGGTGTGTAGCCTGCCCCTGGAAAATGCTCAGCGTAAGATAGGCATGATGAATGTGCACGCGATCCGACAGTCCGAAATATCTACCGCACAACTGGAATTCTTGGAAACCGTGGCCGGACATGCTGCCTCTGCATTAGAAAATGCGGTCTTATATGAGCTTGTTCAACGCGAATCCATTACCGACGGCCTAACCGGAGTGTACAATCATCGCTATTTTCAAAAGCGTCTCAGGGAATATGTCTCCCTCGGCCAAAGGAAGAAATACCAAAGCTCATTTGGGCTTCTCATTATTGATGTCGACTATTTTAAACTCTTTAACGATAAATACGGCCATCAATTCGGGGATCTCGTCCTGAAAACGGTTGTTCAGGCCCTCACCCAGAACCTGCGTGAAGAAGACTTGCTTGCACGTTATGGCGGGGAAGAATTTGTCCTCTTGATTCCAGGTGCCTCAGAAAAGGTTGTCCATTTAATAAGCGAAAAAGTCCGCAATGTTGTAGAACAAACTCGGATTGCCAACCCTGAAACAAAGGAAGAAGTGTCCATTACCGTAAGCGTTGGGGCCACGGTTTGGCATCCTGCGGATAACCCCTCCTCCATCATCACACGCGCCGATGCTGCTTTGTATCAAGCCAAACGAATGGGACGCAATCAAAGCATATTGAAATAGTCGTAGCCGACTACATTCGCCGTTCTGCAGGAGCGGCCTGCCAGACAACGCCTTCAGCCAAGTAAGTGACCTTCAGCGCAGTGAATTCTTCCAGCCAAATGCCGAATTCACGTTCTTGATCCTGCGGTACTGTAATTTTGACTTTGATGACCTCGCCAAAATCTTCTTGTTCAATGAACCAAGGTTTAAACTGGAACTGGTACTTCAGGCGTTCATACCAAGAGTAGGGCACTTTAAGTGTCAACAGCACATAAAGCGTCAAATGGGTCAACCGAGCTTGATCCAGCAACTGCCGAGCGGTCCCGCCATACGCACGGGTGAGTCCACCCGTCCCCAATAAAATCCCGCCAAAATAGCGGACAACCACGATGAGCACATTCCACACCTGCCGATGCGAAAGCAGATCGAGAACGGGTCGCCCGCCCGTCCCTTGTGGTTCTCCATCATCCGAGGATTTCTCGAGTTTACCTTCAGCTAACCTATAAGCATATACATAATGGCGCGCCCCCGGATAAACGGCCCTCACTTCCTCAAGTCCGGCTTGGACATCCTCCAGCGTATAAACAGGATAGCCTACCCCAATAAACCGGGATTTTTCCAGCACCTGCTCCCAAACCGCGCGTTCACGAAGTGTTAAGTATCCTTCCACTATGGCTTCCCCCGTAAGCTTCTCTTCGCCTTCACTTTAGTCAGGAATAACGCATCGTCAATGAGAAATCGCTCGTGCCGCCCTTCTCCAATCAATTCGACCTCATCATAGGCTTGCACCCGAAACACCAGCCGTCTCCGCTCGATCTCCACCAGCTCGGCCACAGCGCGCACCTGCATCCCTAACGGGGTTGCCGCTAAATGCTGGATATCTAAGGCTACCCCGACACTTGATACTTCAAATGGTTCCAGAGCATTCAGGGCAGCCCCTTCGAACAGTGCAACCAACGCTGGGGTCGCAAAGACATCCAGGAGTCCGCTTCCCATCATCTTGGCTGTATTTTGAGCCGTCACGGTCACAGATTCTTCCCCTCTCAGCCCAACCTGCAAGTCTTTCATAACATACCCTCCTTTGATCCTCGTTTAAGCCGTTCTGTAGTTGTTACTAGTACTCGGAATTCAGGAACAACATTGATTAGGAAATGTCCAACTCTTCTTTTCGATACTAGCCCTATCCTCTACAAGGGGAATAACCCTGGGAAAAACATATACACCCTCCCTGATTCCCGACTATTGATTAGTACCTATAGTGTAGCATATAAACGAAAAAAAAGCGTTGCTGAAAAGCAACGCTTTTTCTCTTCTACATTTTTGCCAGCCAATATCCGACATACCCAACCATCAAGATGGCAACCACATGGAGCACCCACCATCCGGTTCGAAAAGCTCCCCATGTCCCTAACTCAATGCGATCCCGCACATCAGCCATATGCTCACCCCCCAAACGGTCTTTCGCCTGAAACGATCGTTTGTCTCCTTAATGCTGAATTCCCCGAGAAATATCACTAAGAGCTTCGCCCGCTTCATCCACATGGATCCGTTCAATCGCTAAATCCCCCAAGGCCAGCATACCCACAAGCTCACCTTTTTCCACGACCGGCAAACGACGGATCTGATGTTTGGACATGAGATCAGCAGCCACATGGGCATCCGTATCCGGAGTTACGGTAACTAACGTCGTACTCATGATCTGGCTAGCCTGAAGACTTGCCCAATTGGCTCCCTTGGCAACGCCGCGCAGAACAATATCCCGATCGGTGACAATGCCTTTCAGTTTCTTATTTTCACAGACAGGTACAGAACCAACATCAAACTGTTCCATCATCTTGGCCACATCCATGATCGAGCTTCCGGGATTAGCCCATTCCACCTTATCAGACATTACATCTCTAACCTTCATCTGCAAAATCCTCCTTTAGAGACAATTTTCAAGTTTAGTTTCTCTCCCAACCCGAAAAAGATGTACTCGATTCTTCATGAACAAATTTCCAGAAGGGAATTTGCTTTAATGAGCATCAGGCCCTGGTTTAGAAATCTTGAATTCAACCGCATGTTCCGGTTTTGGGTAATGATGATAAGGAACACTGGTCACCAGGATACTCTTCTTCAACAAGAGCATCAGTTTCATTAATTGTCCGGTTTGATTGTGCAAGATGTTATGCCACATTTTCTCCGGCACCAATTCCGGAATAGCAACCGTGATCGTCTCATAATGTCCATTTTTCTCCACCTTGTCCAGGTAACCGAGAAAATCGTGCACGGTGGCACGGTAGGGCGAATCAACAATCTCCAGCGGAATCTCCATGTGATTCTCGGCCCAATGGCGCAAAAGTTTGTTGATCCGCTCCGGGTCAGAGCCAACATGCACGGCCGTAACCTGTGGCGTTAAGCTGTAGGCATATTTGAGAGCCTTCAAGACCACCACATTAAGATCATACACCGGAACCACAATCTTATTGTGGTATTCGGACATCTCAACATGCGCTCTCCGTCGCTTCACCTTGACCATGTGCTGATGAAACTCAGCCATAATCCCCGGTGTCACCGCAATGTCAGCAATTTCTCCCCGATAAACACAACAGATGGTCCGAAACATCAGGAATAAGAGGGGCATCACAACGAGGACAATCCAAGCCCCTTGCGTGAACTTGGTGATAATGAAGACCAGAAATACAAGGAAAGACAGACTCCCACCGAAGAAAAAGATGATTACATCCGTCTGCCATTTCTTGCCCTTCTCTTTCAGCGTATGCCGGGCCAGGCCGAATCCTGTGAGAGCAAACGATAGCAGAACGCCGATCGCATACAAAGGAAGCATGAGGTGTGTGTCCCCCTGAAAAACCAGAATAAGTATCACTGATACGATGAAGAGCGTCCAAATCCCTACACTGTAGACGAGACGGTCACCAAGATTCTTAAAATAGCGGGGGGCATAACCATCGCGTGCCATCAGGCTCAGTAGAATCGGAAGCCCGGCAAAGGGCGTATTGGAAGCAATGACGAGGATAAGCGCAGCACTCCCCATGAGAACATAATAGAGGAAAGTTTTCCCAAAGATAATAAGTCCTAATTGATTCAAAATGGTATTCCCTGCGCCCGGAGCCACGTGATAAACACCCGCCAGATAGGTTAACCCTACCAACCCAAACGCAACAATCAAAGCCAAGATTGCCAAGGTTGAAATTGCCCTTTTCTGGCCGGGGTTTTTGAAAGCCGTCACCCCATTGCTCACCGCTTCAAATCCCGTGAGCGCGGTCGTCCCTCCAGCCACGGCCCGGGCAAAAATAAACCACGTCATCCCGGTTGCGGAGGTCGCGGCCAAGGGTACCGCTGCCTGAGGAACCCCTGCCGGACCCTTAACCAAAATCTCCACGAAACCGGTTGCCGCCAGCGCGACCAACGTCAGGAT
>JAJZPA010000024.1 GCA_021811425.1 Bacillota bacterium
CCAACTCATCCGCTAAGACTCCGCCTCACTGCGAAACAGCATGAACTCGTAGACAAACACACAGACGAAGGCCCAGAGCAAACTGACCACCAAGCCTGTCACCATAGCACTGGGAGTATGAATTCGCAAGTAAATCGGACTGAGCCCCAACAAGATAATCAGCATGAAATCGAGGCCGAAAATGAGAAACTGCTGCCGCCATGATCGTTCCCGTGCCAGAATGTAACCGAGTACGGCATAAAAAGAAATAGCCGCCAGCAGAAATCCAGAGGATGGCGCCTGAAAAGGGGTTAGGTTTTCAAAGACATTGAAGTTTTCCCCTTTAAATAATAAACGGAAGAAATGATCAATGAGGGTGCCGCCTCCCCAAGCTAAGCCGAGCGGCAAAAGCAGTTGCTTGAGTTTGCCCGCACCAATACCCGTGCTCGCACCAGTGCCTGATCCTGTACTTGTATCTGTATCGATGCTTATCTCTCGAAAATGGAGCCCAAAAATGCTCCCCAGGAATACGATCAGAAGCAGCAAATGGGTTCCCAGCGAATTAAGGTGCTGCATAAAGTAAATCACCCCTGGCGGTGACGTGATATCAATGATCTCCGCTGCGATCTCATCGAATTCCCCTACTTCCTGTGCCACCAGATCCTGGATCAACCCCATAAGGACAACGAAGAGCCCGAGAAATAATAAAGCTCCTACCGTATAGAACAAACGTCGCTTGCCCAAAGAGGCATAACGCAGGGGAAGATGTTTGAGTTCACCATAGAGCCAGACTCCCCAACGTTCATGGTTCTTGTAAAGGAGATAGAAAGCTAAAACCAAGACAATCGCGGCTATCCCAATCACCAGTGAATAACGGTGGAACATCGGCAAGATGGCTTGCCAGCGGCTCCCCAAGAGATGCCCCAAGCTAATGAACAGCGTGGTCCATAAGGCGGCTCCTAAATAGGCGAAAAGAGCAAAACTACGGTAGGATAAGCCGCTGATTCCGGCAACATATCCAGACAGATGCCGTACGCCCGGGATAAAATATCCCACCGTCAGCAGCTTCGCCCCATGTCTCTGATACCAGTGAAGCACCTTGTCCATACGCTGGCTTCCGGCATGTTGGTGCAGCAGTGCTATGACTTTCTCCCCAAACAAATGCCCCAGAAAATAGGTGACGGTAATCCCAGTCATGCTCCCTGCCGCCGCTGAGACGATGGCCATAACCGGATTCAGCTTCCCTGAAAAACTGAGAAAGCCCACAAAGGCCATGAGAAACTCATCCGGAACCGGCAGTCCCATGATCGAGATGCCCAGGGTAAAAAATAGGCCGATATAACCGTACTGCGTAATATAGTGGACAAAAATCTCGGGAGACATATCTGGGCTCCTTTCTCCACCTAGCCGGCGTGAACTTTTGTTTGACGGCGTCTCAAAGCCCAGGCCACCATCAGTCCTAGACCAGCCAACAATGTTCCTGTCGAAAATAATAGACCCAATAAAGGAACATTAGCCAAGCCGACATAGAGGATCGCCAACACAAACCAATGCTTCCATTTTGAAGAGCCGAGCAGAACCGGGTTAAACCATTGTTTGCCCCAATATGCCAGTAGTGGCAAGAGTCCCACCCCTGCAACGACCAGGCTGAGGAAGACAAGCAAGAGCGCGAGCGGGAGTCCGACCACAGATAGGGACAGGAGGACGATCAGTACCGTCAGGACGAGGGCGGACGCTAAACCAATCCCTGCCAGACGCGCCGGGGCCGGGGCCAAGGCATCCCGTGCCGTTTCTAAATGTTTAGCAAGAAACACCCCACCCAAACTCAGAAGCATGATCCCCACGACGCTGACGACGACTCGAACGAACCCTACTCCCAGAAGCATTAAAGCGCCAAACAACAGCTCTTGGCTCAATCTCTCCGTCCAATTCAACTCGAAAATCCCACTTTTAATCTGACTGGAAGCGTTGGCAACATGCCCTCCGAGATCGACGACCAAATCCACGCTAGCCGAAGGCTCCAACTCTACATTGCCATTGATCACGACGACCAAATCTGTCACACGGCCTGCGATACGGACATCGGTATTGAAGACGAGAACCTTTTCAACCGTCTCCCCCTGCTGAAGCACCACAGGCTCTCCGCCCACACGAGTGATCAATTCAGCCGCCTGAACCGTTCTCGGAAGAATCAGCAATATCCCTAAGACAATCACGAGCAAGATTAAGCTCAAATAGTCAAACCGATGCTTCATCAGGATGCGGCCTCCCTCACCGGAATTGCTTGTACCAATTTCCAAATAAAATACATGCCTAAACCCATCACGACAAGGCCCGCCAATCCTAGTCCCATAGACCAAACAGGGGGTATTGCCCCAGACAGAACATACAAACCCCGCCCAAAAACCCGGCTCATCCCGTAAGCAAGCGAAAGAACCCGAACGGACAGCGGATGCAGGAGGAGAAGCAACGGTGCAAGCACGAGACTCAAAAGAATACCCGTCTTCCACGCCGATGGGTGTCCCGGGTCGAGCATGGTTTCCCTCAGAATGTGGCTCCCGCTGAATACGCTGACAAGAACTCGGTTTTCCAATCCAGACGGCAGGGGAATGTTCTCGATTGCCCAGGCAATGTCTTGCCGCACGGTTTCCAGTTCAGAGAATTGAGCCTGGCATGAGGAGCATTCTGAAAGATGCCCTGCCATGGCCTTTTTTGCGCTGCCATCGATTTCGTCATCTAAATAAGCCTCCAAGTGTTCCAAACACGCTTCACACATCATAAGGCTTTCCCCCTTTCCTACATCCTACCCTCCGGCTCACCGCGTGGGTTCAGCATTTTCTTGAGTTGTTCCCTGGCGGTATGCAGCCGTGATTTGACCGTGCCTACCGGGATCCCGAGAAACACCGCGATCTCCTGATAGTCATACCCCTGCCACTCCCGTAAGAGGAGAACCTCACGGTGTTCCCGGTTCAGCTTGCGGATGGCCTCCCGGACGCTAAGGCGGCGCTCCACCTCTTCCGCGACACTGGGAACACTTTTTCCCGCTATATCCGTATCCGCCAGCAAAGCGACATCCCCTTTTTTCAGGCGATCCAGGCAAGTCCGGCTAATCAGCTGCTTAAACCAGGAAGGGAAAGCCTGGACCTCCTTAAGCTGGGGCAAGGAGCGATAGATCTTGATAAAGACCTCTTGAGCCGCATCTTCGGCTTCTTCCCGCCGATGCACAAAGGCAAAGGCTGTCCGGTATACATAGGGCATATGCAATTTAACCAAAGCCGCAAAGGCCTCTTCATCTCCGGCACGGGCCTTGGCAATGACTTCAAAATCATAGGCCATCACAGGCGCTATCCTTCCCCTCTTTCACCAGCGGGCTATCCTTTTCTTACAATTGCCAAAAACCTGGAGAATAAGTCGCATTCCCTGAATAAAGACGCTCATTTCACTTAAAAAGTTCACTTGACAATCGCTTCCCTTTCCACTACGATGATGGTATATATACGGATAGGGGGTATAGGTAGTTACAGGCTATGCTTGTGCTATCTTTGATCCCCATCTGAGCATGGAGGGGAAACGATGTCCCAAAATAAACAAAAAGTTGCCATCACCCCGTGTGCAGGGATTGGTCAAATCTTCGGCCCGATCACACGGGAAGCGGCGTACAGACTCGTTGAAGATCTTTATCCGGAAGAAACAATTCTTGTCTGCCCACCGGCACTGGCCGTCGATATCACGGAAGATGTTAACTTCGTCAAGAATTACCCTGTCATCGTGCTCAACGGCTGTAAAGATCGCTGCGGATCCAAACTTGTGCTGGAAAAAGGCGGACAGGTTAATGCCGAGATCTATCTTCCCGACATTTTGAAGCGAGAAAAGCTCTCTCTGCATGGAGAGAAACGCAGCCGTCTCGGCCCGAAATCCTTGCTCGCGATTGATAAGCTTACGGAAGCAGCAAGCACTGTCATTATACAGTTTCTGGAAAAAGGCTCGAACGAGGACGTACAAGCAATTTAAAGGTATTTTACGCCTAATCAATTTTAAATTAAAGTCTAATCAGCAAAAATACCATTTCAAATCGTATATGGTATAATGATATTGTGAAGAAAAGCAGAGAAGTGATTAATAGTGTCTGAAGAACAACTCCGTGAGGAGATTAATCGGCTGGCAAATAGATTACCTATTGAGAAATTAGAAATTGCAATCCATTTCCTAGAATCTTTGGTCAAACAGAAAACAGGTGCTCAAACATTCCATAAACATTTAGGCTACCCTGTTTATGATGATGAGCCGTGGACTGAAGAAGATGAACAAGCTGTTGCTGAGGCCGAAGAGGACATAAAAGCAGGACGCGTTTATACGTTAGAGGAAGTGGAAAAGGAATTGGGTCTATGAACTTAATTATCACCAATAGGGCCAAAAAGGATTTGGCCAAACTAGACCGTGAAACGGCACAAAGTGTTACTAGGTGTTCTACACCGTCGGGAAGCGTATCGTTAAGAAACTGTCGCGTAGGCATGAGCTTATATCTAAAAACCTCGTTATAAATAGAATTACTGTGCAACCTGAATCAGGTTAAATCAAATGAGTACTTGGAGAAAGATCCTTTGAACTAATTTCTCCTTGTGCTCGTCTTTTGTTTCGGGTAGTTTTCGATAATGAATAAGAGGAGGATTCCTTCATGATGAACAGCTTCGACCAATTCGGATTTCGCGCCCTCAACCAATGGGCTGGGCATATTCCCCTTTTGGATCGGATGATGGCTTTCACTGCCCAGTATGCTCTGGAGATCTATTTTTTTCTCTTTGTGGTCGCTTGGTTTACCCTGCCCAAGCCGGAAGTTGGCAAACGCCATGCCCTGCTCGTCATGGGGCTGTCCGGGGTATTCGCGCTCCTCGTCAATCTCCTGCTCGCCCATATTTGGTTTCGACCCCGTCCGTTTATGACTTTGGCACATGGAACCTTCACGCAACTCATTCCCCATCCGGCGGACGCCTCTTTTCCCAGCGACCATACCTCGGGAAGCTTCGGCTTTGCCGCCGCATCTTATAAGAAATCAGCCCGCTGGGTGCAAACAAGCTTCACCTTCTTGGCCATTCTCGTGGGAATCGCCCGCATTTACAGCGGCGTGCATTGGCCCACCGATGTTTTGGCTGGGGTAGTCGTTGGTCTCATCAGTTCCCGTCTGATGTGGCACGCCGGCGCCAAACTGCAGCCCCTGACCAATTTGGCTTTGCGTCTCTTTCACTTTGGTCCGTTTGCACCCACCGCTCAACCTCGCGGATAACCCCTGCCCCCACTGCAAATACTAACCTTACTCCGCCCACTCCATGCGGACGTGCGCAGGACATTTGTTCACTTTTTCTGCAAGGAGAAGAGCAATGGAACCCATCGTACCCTTTGAACCCGTTCTAACCGAACAGATACCCAGCGGTGCACACTGGGTGGCCCAGGTGAAGTGGGACGGTGTAAGAATACTGACCTATTGTAATGGCCAAACGCTGCGCCTCTTCAACCGAAAACTCAACGAACGCACCGCCCAATATCCCGAACTCCAGCCAATCCACCGCTATTGTTCCGCCTCCTCTGTCATTCTAGACGGGGAAATGATCGCCTTCACTGCAGGCAAGCCCTCTTTTTATGAAATCATGCGCCGCGACAGCATCCGGAAGCTTGACAATCTCGAAAAAGCTAAACGAGAAGTTTCTATTACCTATATGATTTTTGATATTCTTTTCTACAATGGGGAATGGATTCTTGAGCAGCCGCTTGAAGAGCGCCAGTCCCTGCTGCAGAAGATCATCTCCCTTCAGCCGGATATTCAGCTCGTCCAAAACTTCCCCAACGGCGAGCATTTGTTTCAAGCCATTCAGACCCAAGGGATGGAAGGAATCGTCTGCAAGGATCGTACAAGCACCTATCGCCTCGGCGGTGAAGATGCACGCTGGCAGAAGTATAAAAACTATCGCGACCTCATCGCCGCCATTGGGGGATTCACCCTGCAGAGCGGAGTTGTGAATTCCGTGCTCATGGGGCTCTATGATCACGCAGGCAGTTTTTGGTATATTGGGCACTCTGGAACCGGAAGGCTAACTCAGCAAGACTGGCGAGATTTGACCGCAACCTTACAGCCTTTGGTGATCAAAGAGTGCCCTTTTGTCGCTAAACCCCAACGTACCAACGAGGCCTTTTGGGTCAAGCCCTCGCTCACCGCCAAAATCCAGTTTGCCGAGTGGACACCCCATCGCACTCTGCGCCAAGCGAGCATTCAAGCCTTCGTCTCGGTTCCGCTCGAGTTATGCACTTTTTAGCTGCCAAAATGTCACTGTCTGTCTTTTTGTCACCGTTTCATTCTTTGTCATTTTGTCACTCCATTCGCATAATGGATGCATAGCTTTTTTATTTGCCCGATTTTTCGGGCTTTTTCTGTGCTCTTTTATCCTTAATCTTCCTGTTCTATTTGGCACTACTTTTGCAAGTTTGCAGTGACGCCTATTATTTTTACCTTGGAAAGGAGAGTACCATGAACAGACGCGATTTCATCAAGTCAGTCGCAACCGTGGGAACGATTTCTGCATTGGGTCTTGGCTTGGAACAGTTCATCCCAACTGCACTGGGAGATGAGAAAATGGCTAGCCCGACCCCCTATGATCATGATGCCCTGCCCGTGGAACTGCACATCGACCCGAAGACAGGTAAAGTGGACTTAAACCCGGACATCGCTTTAAAAAACAGTGTCTGCCTGGGATGCTGGAGCAACTGCGGCAACCGGGTTAAAGTGGACAAAAAGACCGGAAAAATTCTGAGAGTGTTGGGCAACCCCTACCACCCGAGCAACGCCGAACCCCACCTTCCTTATAACACCCCGCTCGCTGAATCCTTTAAGTCCCTCGGACAATATCAAGACCTGGGGATTACCCAGCGGGCCACCGTCTGCCAACGCGGGAATTCCGCCTACCAAATCGTTTATGACCCAAACCGCATCCTCACTCCGCTCAAACGGGCCGGAAAACGCGGTGAAGGCAAATGGAAACCGATTACCTGGGAACAGGCGATTCAGGAAACCCTCGAAGGCGGGCAACTGTTTAAGGAAATCGGTGAAGAGCAGGTCATCGAGGGACTGCGCCAAGTACGCGATTTGAAGACTCCGCTTAACCCGGAGGAACCGGAGTGGGGTCCGAAGGCCAATCAGTTTGTCTTCATTGGTGGCCGGGATGATGGGCGTACGGAGTTTGCTAACCGTTTCGTGACTAAATCTTTCGGCTCTCCTAACTTCTATGGTCATGGCGGGACCTGTGGTGGCAGCCGCCGTATCGCTTTCCTGTCCTTCCTCGATACGTGGGATAAAAAACCGCATATGAAAGCGGATTACATGGGTTCGGAACTGGTGATGTTTTTCGGAAATGCTCCTGGTCAAGCCGGAGCGCCCTTTCAGCCGATGGCCCGCAAATCAGCTCTCGCCCAAGCGGACAATGGGATGAAAGCCATCCTTATCGATCCGATCTTGCAAAATGGCATGTACACCTCCCCGGAGAGCAGCGAGTCCTCCTGGGTGCCGATCCGACCGGGTTCCGACGGCGCCTTGGCGATGGCGATGGCGCGCTGGGCCTTCGAACAAAAGAAAATCAATGAGGCATTTCTCTCTGCCCCGAACAAAGAAGCGGCGGCCAAACGCAAAAATCCTTCCTGGACCAATGCAACTTATCTTGTCATTCAGGAACCTGGACATCCAGACTTTGGCAAATTCCTCCGGGCTGAACAGATAGGTTTACCCATCCCGGTCGCACCTGCTGCTAAGGCAGCCGCCACCTCGGCCAACGGTGCCCCTGCCCCGGCCCCCGTGCCCAACTACGTCGTCATCGACAAAGCCAGCGGCAAACCCACCCTCTACAACCAAAGCGAAGAGGCAACCCTCTATTACAGCGCTAAACTGAGTGTTGGCGGTTCCGATGTGCTGGTGAAAACCTCACTCCAACTTTTCCTGGAGGAAGCGAACCGCTACACCTTCGATCAATACGCCGAAGCCACAGGGCTCTCCAAAAACAAGATTTTCGCCCTCGCTCAGGAATTCTTCCGGCATGGAACCAAGGCTGCTACCGATCATCACGGCGGAGTAGCCATGCATGCCAACGGCTTCTACAGCTCCTTAGCGGTAATCATGCTCAACGCCTTGGTCGGAAACATCAACCGCAAAGGTGGCTCGACCAAGAGCGGTGGGGGTTATGTCGCGATCGATAAAGGCAAGCGCTATAACCTTCTCTCCTTCCCAGGTATGGCCAAACCCCAGGGTTTTAAGATTAGCCGGGAGGGCCGTCGCTATGAAGACACGCCTGAATTTAAAAAGAAAAAAGCAGCCGGACAGAACCCTTATCCAGCGACCCTGCCCTGGAGCCCTATCGCCGATTCCCTGGTAGGCAATGTCATTCCCTCGATGATGGCTGGCTATCCCTACAACGCCAAAATCCTGATGATGTGGATGACCAATCCTTTCTATTCCACACCTGGACTTTTCCAAAAAGACGTCGAGAACTATGTGAAAGAGCCCAAGAATATTCCGCTTATCATCTCAGTGGATGTCCTGATGGGAGACTCCAGCATGTACGCGGACTATATTATCCCGGATACCACCTTCTATGAAAGCTGGGGCGTACCAACGGTCTGGAACCTCATCCTAACAAAAGTTAACGGCGCCCGCCGCCCCGTCGTTCAACCCTTGACCGGCAAAACCAAAGACGGCCAACCCATGTCATTCGAGGCCTACTGCATTGAAATCGGCAAACGCCTGAATCTGCCCGGCATCGGTGAAAAAGGGATCCTGAATGCCCAAGGAGAACCCACAGCGCTCAACACCCGTGAGGATTTCTTCCTCAAAGCCCTGGCCAATGTCGCCTTCGATGAAACCCCGGTTCCAAGTATCGCTTCGGAAGAGTTAAATCTGACCAGCCTTGATCAGGAATTAAACTATACCTCTTCCTCCCTGACCCCGGAAGAATGGCAAAAAGTCTACTATGTGTTGGCACGCGGCGGACGCTTCGAGGACTATGACAAGTGTTACGACGGCGACGTCTTGCACAATAAGTTCCCCAAGATTCTCGCGATTTATAACGAGAAACTGGGTACAACCCGCCATAGCTTTAGTGGTGAATATCTCCCTGGCACGGCGTGTTGGCAGCCTCCAGCTCTCGCTGACGGGCGAACAGTGGATGAGGTTTATCCAAATAGCCAATGGCCCTTCCACATCATCTCCTACAAGCCACGCTATAGAACGGGTAGTTATCTCTCCAATGTTTCGCTGCTCCGGGACATGGCTAAAACGAATACCATTGAAATTAACCTGGCCGATGCGGAGAAACTCGGTATTCAAGACGGACACTCCGTGAAGCTGATTACACCCACCGGAGAAGCCATCGGTATAGCCAAAGTTCGACGCGGTGTCCGCCAGGGAACGATCGCTGTCGAGTATGGTTTTGGGCACTGGGCCGCTGGAGCCAAGCGTTATTCTATGGGCAGCAAGAATATCCCTGCGGATTCAACACTAGGACAAGGGGTGCTTCTCAACCTAATTACCCTGCGCGACCCCAGTTTAAAATCCCCCCATCCCCTCACTGACTTGGTCGGGGGTTCAACTGATCGTAATACCACCAAAGCCCGCCTTGTAAAACTGTAAAAGCACCATCTTGTCACACTCCCGAAAGTCCCATAACCGTAACCCCAATTGCCACGGAAAGGAGCCCACGTCATGAACTCGCTAAACACCGTGTTATCCGCCCCCTTCCCCACCCCCACGCTCGCTCTCACGACCAGTGTTGCCCCAGAAAATCGGGCCCAAGCCTATGAATTCCTGGCTGGAATTTTTCTCAAAGAACCCACGGCAGAAATTCTCTCTGAACTTAAATCCTGGGCTCAAGTCAGTGCAGACGAGGAGATTCAAATCCTGTTGGCAAAAATAGCCCGGGAGGATTCCCTCCTCGCTGCCCTAAAACAGGAATACTATGATCTCTTCTTCGTCCCGGTCTCCGGACGCTTTGTTCCCCCCTTCGAATCCGCCGTCATCTCAGCTTCCCGGGAGGAAGGAGAGAAAACAAAGTTCGGCTCTTTCTGGGGCCTGGAAACCGCGAAAGTATCTGATTTTTATGCACACGCCGAATTCCGTCCCGAACAGCTGACGGTTTTTGAACCCTTGCGTCAGATTAATCTTCCGGATCATATTGGTTTTGAACTTGCCTTTATGGCTTATCTCTGTCGTTGGCAAGCGCGACTGGAAAGCCGGGGATCTGCCACCACGGAGATTCAAGCCGCGCAAGCGTCGTTCCTTACTCGGCATTTAAACCGCTGGCTGCCCCTTTTTGCAGGCGATCTAGGTCAGACCCGGCAATCTGGTTATTACCCTTATTTTACCAAAATAGCTCAAGAACTTTGTGCGCAAGAAGAAAGGAGTTGACCACCGTGACCGAAAAGAAGAGACGCTGGGCCATGGTCATTGACCTGCGCAAATGCGTGGGATGCAATGCCTGCACCGTTTCCTGCAAGATTGAAAACAATGTACCCGAGGGAGTCTATCGCACTTGGGTCAAAGAAATCGAAAAAGGGGATTACCCCCAAGTCACCCGTTTTCGCCTGCCCCGCCTGTGCAACCACTGTGACAATGCTCCCTGCCTGGCGGCTTGTCCGGTTCAGGCAACGTATCGTACGGAGGATGGGGCGATTCTCATCGACTATGATCACTGCATTGGCTGCAAGTACTGCATGGCTGCGTGCCCTTATGATGCCCGTTTTATCAACCCGGTTCGCAAAACGGCAGAGAAATGTACCTTCTGCTACCATCGGGTGGAAGAAGGGCTTTTGCCGGCGTGTGTCACGACCTGCGTGGGCGGGGCCAGAGTCTTTGGGAACATCAACGATCCGGAAAGCCTCGTCGCTAAACTGGTAGCCAATAACCCCGTGCAAGTCCTGAAACCGGAAATGAATACCCAACCCTATGTCTTCTATATTGGAGCAGACCAGAATATCATGGGTGCCCGCTATGATAACTTAGAGAAAGGAGAATAATAGAATGGTCAGCAATGTGACATATCTTGCCAACGTCGTCCACCCCGTTCAGCTCGGAATTCTCATCTCCATTTACTTTTTCTACACGGGTTTGAGTGCCGGCTCTTTCGTCCTCTCTAGTTTAGGAACCGTGTTTGGGATCCAAAAATACAAGCCCATCGCTAAAGCGGGCGTGATCATGGCCGTGGCCTTGTTGGCCATCGCTCCGCTGCATCTGATTGGGGATCTTGAACAACCTCAGCGTTTTTACACTCTCTTTTTTCGACTCAATCCGCGCTCTGCGATCTCTTACGGAACCTTCCTCTTAACCCTCTACCCTCTGAATAGCCTCATCTATGGCTGGTTCCTCTTCCGCCGGGATTTCGCCACAGGGGCCCAGGAACTGACGGGCTTGCGCCGCAGACTTTATAAGTTCTTGAGCTTCGGCAAAACAGATTTATCGGCTGCGGCCTTGGCCAAAGACGCCAAGATTGCTAAATTCCTCGGCACCTTAGGCGTTCCCCTGGCCCTCCTGGTACACGGCTATACCGGTTTCATCCTGGCTGACATCCAAGCCCGCGCCCTCTGGCACACCGGCTTGATGCCACTCATCTTCCTCATGTCGGCCATGGTCTCCGGAACAGGACTGCTCATCCTAGTCCTCATGTTCAGCCAACGCTTTCTCTCGCCGGAGCGCGCGATCACACCGGAGCGAAAATCCCTTCTCCTGGATATTGCGCAGCTTATGCTCTGGTTTATCGTGGTGGACGCAACCCTGATGATCATTGACTTCATCATGCTTTATTTCGCCAACACTGCTGGACATGCGGCAGCCCAGCTCTTCCTCTATGGCAGCCACAGAACCATGTTTCTCGGCGTGGAAGCCGGCCTCGGGCTTCTGCTTCCTTTTATCATCACCTTGCTTCCGAAAACCAAGAAGTCTTTAGGCTGGATCGGATTTGCTTCTGTCCTGACGTTAATTGGGGTTATCGCCATGCGCATCAACTTCGTCATTGGAGGTCAGCAACTTCCCTTGAGCGGAGATACCTTGAATCCCTACACGGCGGATCCGAAACACTTGATGATGATCGGCATCTTTGCCTTGTTGGAAATTAGCATTCTCTACTTGACGTTCCGCTTCCTTCCGGTTTATGGGCTTCCCCAAGAGAAGGTACAAACCAAACTACAGCATCCTGCGGTGTTTAGGCAGTAACGCCAATTGTCCCAGAATTCACCAAATCACGGGGGGCAATGTGCCCTCCCTTTTTTGCTTTTCTTACCGACCACATGCTAAACTTACAATGACACAGCCTATTGCCCGCCTTTGGTACCGAAAAACTGTGATGAGAAGGTGAACTCAATGCGTAAGAGCGCCTGGCTTCTCGGATCCTTGCTCATACTTTCCCTGTCAATGCTGGCACTCAACTCCCTGGCTCCCACCCCCAAAGTGCAGCCAGTCAATATAGGGATACTCCTCGCCAACGATGCCCGCCTTGCTAAAGTCGAGGGCCTGCAGGCCGGCCTTGATTCCCTGGGCTATAAGAGGGACCAAGAGGCTATCTACCACATTCAAAGCGCCCAGAATGACCTGAACAAGCTGCCCGAATTAGCCCGTTCCCTGATCGAAGCCAAACCGGATGTCCTCGTGGCGGCTGGAGCCATTGAAGCACAAGCTCTCAAAACTGCGACCGTACAGACGCATCGGCCGGTGGTCGTTATGGGAGCCCTCTCCCCCGTCGATTTAGGTCTTGTCACTAGCACCGCGCATCCCGGTGGAAATTTAACCGGGCTGAATAATTATCACCAGGAATTGACCGCGAAACGGCTGGAATTTCTGCATCGTCTCCTACCGGACGTTCACCGTGTCGCTGTCCTTGGGGATACCCGCGTGCCTTTTTTCGCAGAAACAGAGCGTGATGTGCAAAAGACTGCTCTAGCCTTCAACCTGGACATACATACTTACACGGTCTCTACCCCCGAGGGAATCAACAAGACGCTTAACGAAATAGCTGCAGCGCCGATGGAAGCGATTCTCCTCCTTCCTGGATTCTTCTTGGAAACAAACACGCAGTCCATCGTAGAATCTGCGCTCCTGATGTCTATCCCGGTTTTCGGAGTTTACCCTGGCGATACAGCTCAGGGCTGCCTCGCCTCCTATGGCGCAGCCTATCGCGATCAAGGAGAACAATCCGCGCATATCGTGGCGAAAATCCTTCAAGGCCAGCCTCCCGGCGAGATTCCGATTGAAACCCCTGACAAACTGGTTTTTTCCGTAAATCTCAAAACGGCAAAGCGCTTAAACATCCATCCCCGGGCCAGCATCCTTAGCTTCGCTGACAACGTAATCCAACCCTGAAATCGATGTTCGAGGTTCAAGGTTCGAGATTCGAGATTCGAACCACCAACCACCAACCACGATAAGAGGTGAGCCTATGAAACCCAACTTTCCCTGGTGGACCCGGATTAAGGGGCGCGTCCTCTTTTTCGGGATCGCCATGTCCATCTTTCCTCTCCTTTTCCTTGGTTGGGCAAGCTTCAATGCCGCCCGTCTCAACCTGGAACATAACATTCAAGAAGTGAACCACGAACGGGCTTTAGCGTTCTCCGAGCAAATCCGGGAATTTGTCGACAATATGGCCGCTAGCCTCACCCATGTTGCCACAACCAATACCGCCTTCTTAATGGGAAGTGACCCAGAAAAACGCCTGAGTGTCTTAAACACCGTACTCCGGGAAGAACCTTATCTGGACGAGATCAGGGTTGCAAACTTTCAATGGAAAATTCTAGATGAAGTCGCCCGCCGGGAGGTGATCCCCCCTCTCCAAGTGCCAGGTCGCTTAAGCCTAAGCTTCGATGCGAAGGTACCCTATTCCATCTCCCCGATCAACTTTTCCTCCGATGGCCGACCAGAATTCTATCTCACGGTACCGGTCACCGATGCCCTTACACGCCAGACGGTCGGGTACTTGCAAGCAAAGGCTGATTTGAAGGCGATGATCACCAAACTCTCTAACTGGCGTATCGGACAGAGAGGGTATTTCTTTCTCGTGGATGAACGAGGGCGCTTGATCGGGCATACGGATTTCAGTCATGTACTCCATCAAGATGATGTGCGACAGACTCCGTCGGTGACCGCATTCCTGGCTGGAGACTCTCCGTCCAGCGAAGGAAACGAATACTCCAACCCCCAAGGAATTCGGGTGATGGGCCTCTTCGCGCCGATTGGCATCCCGAATTGGGCGGTGATTATCGAGCAGCCCATCCAGGAAGCATATCAACCCATTTATGACTTTGCCCGCAAACTGCTGCTCATCGTGTTCGTTGCCATCAGCGCCGTCACCTTAATCAGCATTTTCTTCGGTCTCCGCCTTACCCGTCCCATTGAACACTTGGATGCCGAGGTGCGACAGATCATAGCCACCGGGAAACTCGAACACACGCTGTCCCCAGAGAGCCAAGATGAAATAGGTCGTTTAGTGCTCTCCTTCAATCAAATGCTCGCCATGCTGGCAGAGAATCATCAGAAACTTGAAGCGGAAAAGGAGCTTTTGCATACAGTTGTGGGCGGAATTGGTGCGGGTATGGCTTTGCTCGATAGGGAACAACGCATACTCTGGTGGAATTCCATTTTTGCCGAATGGTTTGGTCACGGTGATCTGCTCGGCCTTTCCTGCGCAGACATCATCAGGGGTGAAGGGCTTGATTGTATGCTTTTAGTAAGCGGCCAGATCATTTCTCTCAATGTGAACGCTGAACATCGACGCATCCGTCAGATGTATTATAATTTGTCTCCCAGCCAGCCAGAGGATGCGACCTACCTCCTGATCCTCGAAGATGTCACTCAACGCGCAGAGATGGAAGCCCGTATGATCGAGACGGATAAGATGGCCGCCATTGGGCTTTTAGCCTCCGGAGTCGCCCACGAAATCAATAATCCGTTGGCCGTCGTCTCTGCCCATAGCGAAGACCTTCTTGACCGTCTTAACGACACCGAAGAACCGAAACCTACTCCAGATGATGTCAAAGACGTCCTGCATATGGTTTCCGAGCAAATTCTCCGCTGCAAAACCATCACCAACCGTCTCCTCCACTTCGCCCGCAAAGGGAAACCCGGGACGGATCTTATTGACATCGGGCGTTCGTCCGAACAGACCAGCACACTCCTGCACTACCAAGCGAAACAAAAAGGGGTACAGCTCGCCTCCCGGATTGAGCCAAACCTACTCGTCTGGGGAAATGAAAACGAGTGGCAGCAGGTGATCCTCAACCTTTTGAACAATGCCCTGGATGCCTGCGTTTCAGGAGGACAAGTCACCGTCATGGCTTGGAGAGACCACACAAAGGATACCATTATCCTAGAAGTAAAGGATACGGGACACGGCATTCCCGCAACTTTATTGAAGCAAGTCTTCGATCCGTTCTTTACAACCAAACCTCCAGGTCAGGGAACAGGCTTAGGACTGTTTGTGAGCTATGGTATCGTGCAAAAAATGAAAGGGCAGATGACTTTGGATAGCAGCGAAGGAAAAGGCACTCGCGTTCAGATCGTATTGCCCACTCATGACCAAAAGGCTTAACTGCAGGGTCACCCACTCCATGGGGTGCCCACGCCACGCCCTAGGATCGCCTAAGGCTGACGCTTCACAACGGTTTAACAACAAACGAAAGGGGGAAAAGCGATAAATGACAGTCAAAGAACGTATCCTTATTCTCGATGACGAAGAAGCCTTGCGTTCCATCATCGCCCAACGCCTCCGGCGCAAAGGGTATGAAGTGATCGAAGCAGGAACCGCTGCCGCAGGATTCTCTACCATAAAAACCACGCTCCTGGACGGGGTACTCCTTGATCTGCGTCTCCCAGACGGTGATGGTTTGGACGTGTTGCCTGCCCTCAAAACCCTCCAGCCTGATGTCCAGGTCATCATGCTGACGGGGCATGGAACCTTGGAATCGGCCATTGAAGCCATGAAAGCAGGTGCTTTTGATTACCTCACCAAGCCTTGCAACTTGTCTGAACTGGAATTAACCTTGCGCAAGGCTTTGGAACAGCGAAAACTGCTCGTCGAAAATACAGGCCTCCGCCAAGTCGTCAGCCGTCAAACCCCTGAACTTCATATCGTTGGGGAAAGCAAGACCTTGCAGGCCCTCCTCGAACTCACCCGGAAAGTCGCACTGAGTGATGCCCCTGTCCTCATCCATGGGGAAAGCGGTGTCGGCAAAGAACTCTTCGCTCGCGCCGTCCACCTTTGGAGCCCACGCGAATCACGGGCTTACGTCCCGGTTAACGCCGGAGCCATCCCCGAAGCCCTGATGGAAAGTGAACTCTTCGGCCACGAAAAGGGAGCCTTCACCGGAGCAGGCAGCCAGAAATTGGGACTCGTAGAGATGGCGGATCGAGGCACGCTTTTTCTGGATGAGATCGGGGAAATGCCCTTATCCCTACAGGTAAAGCTCCTGCGTTTCTTGGAAACAGGAGAATTTCGCCGGGTGGGAGATAGTCGGCTGCGACGCGTCGATGTCCGAATTGTCACCGCCACCAACCGCGATTTGTACAAAGAAATAGAAGCCGGGCGTTTCCGCCACGACCTCTATTATCGCTTGAACGGTCTAACCCTCCCTATCCCACCCTTGAGAGAACGGAGGGAAGATATTCTCCCGTTGGCTCAGTACGTTCTCAACCAGAAGTTCAAAACCCACCCCAGTGCTCCAGCCTTTCTTCTCTCTGACAAAACCCAAGCTTCCCTTTTGCAGTATGACTTCCCCGGTAACGTCCGCGAACTCATGCATCTTCTTGAACGAGGGATGCTCCTCGCCGAAGAGGGGATCATCGAGCCCTGGGATCTCTGGCCGAATCATACTCAGAGCTTCACTGAGGTTCAAAACCCCTATCCTAATGATCATAGTGGGGCGACACTGAGTGCTATTCCAGGCGTTATCCCCGCGACTCCCTCTGGCTCCATCGAGCTTATCCCCGGTTCATACCCCACCCTGGAAGAGATTGAACGCAGTCATATTCTTGCGACCTTAGAACGGGTTCAAGGGAATCGGGCCCAGGCAGCCAGGCTGCTGGGGATCAGTGTCCGCAACCTTTATCGCAAAATCGAAAGCTACGCCCAAAATTCGCCATTTAATCCGTAACCCCTACCACTCTGCTGCCTGTTCTCTCTATTCCAGAACATCTTGATTGAATCTTACATCTGTCCATCCAGGCTAGGGATTGCTTAGCTCAGATCCACCCAAATAATTGAGTCGTTTTCAATACTGCTCAGCTACTAAGAGCTTGGGATACGTTACCTACCGTCGCGGCCAAAGTGAGGTCCTCTTGCGCGATTTGTTCACCATTCACGATCATTTTACGCAGCTGCCCCACCATCTCAGGGACATTGATACTCATCGGGCAGCGCTCGACACAGCGACCACAGCGCAGACACGTATAGAGAAGAGGGGCTGCCTTTTCCAACCCGCCGGAGACAAACGCCGTCCAAATCGAGCCAATTCCGCCTAAATACGTATATCCGAAATGCCCTGCCGTCACTTGGAAGACCGGGCACTCATACATACAGCCACCACAGCGCAGGCAGTGGAGCGCCTGGCTGAAGCGCTCATCCCGAGCCATAAGGCTGCGCCCGTTATCGACAAAGATAACATAGAATTCTTTCGGTCCATGCGCTCCATAGGTCGTCACCTTTTCGATATCTCCGGTTTTACTCGGTCCGCTGATGATGTTGACATAACCCGGTATTCCATATTGGGCATAGCGCCAAGTCACCTCAGCCACCTTCATCGCATCAGAAAAAGTCGGTACAATCTTCTCGATCCCTACCATGACAATATGAACAGGGGGCGCACCCGTGGAGAGGCGAACATTTCCCTCATTCTCAATAATGACCATGGCCCCGGTATCTGCGGCTACAACATTGGCCCCACTGATCCCCACATCCGACGTAAAATACTTATCCCGCATGAATTCCCGAACCTGAGCCACTTCCGCAGCAATATCGGGCGGGACTTCCTTACCAAAGAACTTGCTGAAAATTTCCGCCACTTGTTCCCGCGGCACATGGATGGCCGGGGAAAGAATGTGCATCGGGCGCTCTTTCTTTAACTGAAGGATGAATTCACCCAAGTCTGTTTCCCAGACTTCAGTACCCTGCTCTTCTAAGTACTCACGCAGGTGGATTTCTTCCCCCAGCATGCTTTTCCCTTTGACCACCGTCTTACCCTTGCCGATGATCTGCGCCGCCAGCGCCACGGCCTCTGCAGCATCTTTGGCATAAAACGCTTTGCCCTTGTTGCGTTCGACCGAGGCCATGGCCTGTTGCAGCAGATCGGGATTATTCTCTATGGCCTTCGTCTTGATCCCCTGCACTTCCAGAGCCAAATCCGGGGTATGGGGATAACGCTTCATCGTTTCTGCGGTGGTATCCCGATAGGATTTCACGGCACGCGTCATGGCTTTCTGTATGTTCTCGTCATGACTGGCCTGGTTGAGATCTTTGGCATATTCAGCGAAATCCTTCGTCAAATCCAGTTTCATGCTGCGAACCCCCTATACAAGAACTCGATCAGATCCTCGACAGTGGTTTTATCACCTTTGGTCTGCCCACCCTCCAAGGACGCGAGGCAATACGGGCAGGAGGTGAGAATGATTTCAGCCCCCGTCTCTTCTAACTCATCAACCCGACGGGAACCCATCGTGTGGGATAACTCTGGAAAAAGGAGCTTGCTTGGCCCGCCACAGCAGGTGGTCCATTTTTTATTGCGGAAGGCCTCAACGATTGGAACCCCAACGGCCTGCAGGATATCGCGAATTTCCTCATCAATCTCTAATTCACGGGCTAAGCGGCAAGAATCATGAATGACCACGGGCTTAGATGTTGGAATGGCCGGAAGTTTATCCCTTTGTTCCCAAACCATCTCCACAAAGGTTTTGACCTCTGCCGAAAACCCGGGCACCAGCTGAGGATATACCAGCTTTAACACTTCGGCTGCATGCGGGGAAAGGCAGACAATCGTCTTGGCCCCCGTGCGCTCAATCATGTCAACAACCTTCTGGGCATATTCCTTCAGGTCTTCCCAAAATCCCAACTCATAGAGGAGGGCCCCGCTGTAGAGTTCCTCATCCCCTGGGTAGCACAGATCATATCCTAACCTCTGGAGAATATGGGCTGCTTTGTTGCACACCCTATTATAACGATCCCGGTCTTTGGCTAAGACCGAAGCATATACCTTTTCCGCATTAAACCCCGCTTTATCTAAAACATTGCGGACGCCCATCATGAGAGAAAACCCTTTGCTTCCCTGATCAATATGGGTCATCGTCTTAACCAGAGAATCAATAAAGGGAAGCAGTTGATACTCCCCGCCAGTATAGAACAAGATATCTCCTCGCTTGGGCAGATTAAACCCCTTGGCCCAGGATGCCACCTCGCTTCCTTTCATGGCGAGTGGATTGCCATACTTGACGATATTGCTGCGAATGATATCCAATACCGGAGGCAATTTTGTTTCGACTGCCATTATCCGCCATCCTTTCATCAACTTGTGCATCTAGGCACACACGTATATGCAGACTTAAATGCACTATCAAATGCTTAAAGAACTCCTTCCTTCATTAAATTAGAAATCCGCTTAAAAGTAAACTCGTTCGCTTCATGTATTATGTATTTTGGCGAAGAATTCTGTATTCTGTATTATCAACCATGCTATCACCCCCCAACGCGGGAAGAGGAAGCCTAAAGGCTCCCTCCTCTCGTTTCCGATCTTCAATCGCGCCTGGGCGCACGAACCGTCCCCTCTGTCTTACCGTCCCTCATGCCGCAACATCTGATTGATCACGCGCATGACCTTTGTGACTTGACGGGCTACGGTTTTTGCATGGCGTTGCGCTTTCGCTTTATCCCCCTGCAACGAGGCTTCCACGGCTGCGTGCAAAGCGGTATGAAAGGCTTCGTGAGGAGCAGCCAGACGAGAAAATCCTGATTTCTGCCGTTCTGAGGCATCCACTTGAGCATACCATTTCCCCAATGCACAGGTGTGCTGTGTTGTTAATTCCTCCACGCGGATCAAATCCTTAGCCTTCAGCATATTTGTCAAACGGGACTGCCAATACAGATGATCGGTCTTTGCTTGTTCCATAATTTCTTGAGTCGTGTGTTGCTTTTCTGCAGTCTTAAACTTTTCTATGACTGTCTTAAGTTCCGTGGCCATCGTCGCGGATACCTCCGTACTCGCAGCGACGTTTTCCATGGCAGCGGATATTTCCTGCATCGTAGCAACTACTTCTTGCGCATCATGGGCCGTCTGCTCAATTCGTGTGGCCACTGCATCCATCAGGTGCATGACCTCCTCGGAATGCGCCATTTCGGCATCGGTGACATCGACAATCCCTTTCATGTCTTCGACACTCCGAGTCACGGCCTGGTGGATCGCGTTCAAGGCATCTCCAGCCTGTTGCACAACCTCTACCCCACTTTCCACCTCTGAGCGGCTGCGCTGGGCCGCGCTCATCGCAGCGGCAACACCTGCCGTGATCTTCTGTACAAGTTCCGCCACTTCGCCGGCGCCATGATTAGACTGTTCAGCCAGTTTGCGCACTTCTTCCGCCACCACCGCAAAACCGCGCCCTGCTTCTCCGGCCCTAGCAGCCTCGATAGCCGCATTCAAGGCCAGAAGGTTCGTTTGATCAGCCAACCCTGTGATCGTTTGCGTGATCGCTTCGATCTGTTGGGAATAATCCGCCAGAGAAGTCATGAGTCCTTCCGTTTCCAAGGTTTGCGAACGAATATGACTCATCCGCTGCACAGTCTCATCCACCGTGCGTTGCCCATTTTCTGCAACTTGAAGGGTCGCATCGGAATTATTACGGGCTGATTGAGCCAGTTTGTCAGCGTCTTGAATCCTGTGAACCAGTTCCTGCATGACCTGCGATGCTTGCATCGCCGTCTGCGTGCCATCCACTGCATTATCGGATACGCTCACCAAGCGTTCATCAATCGTTTCCACCGAAGCCGTCACTTCTTGGGCTGAAGCGACCATTTCTTCAGCCGTTGCCGATAGTTCCAGAGCCGCCTTATCCGCCTGTTTCAAGACCCCTGCCTGGCTCTGCACCATCTTATTAAACGCAGCCGCCAATTCCCCCAGTTCATCTCCCAGTTCCACAGGGCTTGATACCCCCAGATCCCCAGTTCCAGCCACCGTCATGCTGTCCCGCAACCGATGAATCGTCCGGGATATCCCCAAGAAAGCAAAAATGATCAGCCCAAAAGCGAGGAGGACTACCACCGCCATGCCGACGGTCAATACCGTACCCAGCTGTTGCAGACGAACCACGGTCTGGGCATAATGCTCTTGCGTTTGGCTGATTTCTTTCATAACCAACGTTTTTTCCTGACGCCATACCGGCGTCTCTATTTGACTAATTTCACGGCTTATCACTTCGAGTGATTGCCCTTGCGCCATCTTTTCTAAGAACATGCGTTGCAACGAAACATCCTGGTCATCGAGCGCACTGAGATCCACCCTATGTAAAGACTGTAACGCAGTTTCGGTCTTTTGAGCAGCATCCTCAAAATTAGCTTTGGCCGTTGCATCGCCCGGATTCAGCAGTACATTGCGTAAGGCCTGTCCACGCTGCAAGCCATTCGCATAGACTACATTTAATTTTGCTAAGTGGTCGATATCTTGTTGCTCCAAAGCCTGAAGTGCATGGTTAAAGTACCAGAACCCACCCACCGCACTCAGTCCACCTACTCCAAAGAACAGGAGCAAGACTCCAAAAAACACACGTAATTTCAAGCGCATTTGACTAACCCCTTTCAGATCCCGTGAAAAAAATCGACTTTTCTCTCAAGTTGTTCATGTTGTTGCCATAATCATTCGTGTTATTTTCCTAAATTCCTCCTTTATTGTCCTTCATGCCTTAACATTCATCTCAGATGCAAATTACATTACGGAGCAAAACTATCATCTTTAAGCAAAAACAACAGCGAATTTCCTCTTGACCTTTAGCAACAGAAGGTTTAAGATAAAAGTATAAATAGTGAATGATTAAAATCTTCCCGCAAGATTCTTCCACAAATCAACTTGATTTTCGATACCCATTTGGTGCTTTCAGGATTCTTCGAAATCTCTGGATTCTCGGGCGGGTAATTCCAAATTAGGGTGGACAACTTCGGGAATATGCATGTTTTGTTTAGGATGCTCGGTCGCTCGTAAATGTCTCTCCGGCGGTGGACACATCGAAGGCATTGATGGACGTCACGTTGGATGCGATGCCAAGCGTACACCTCTTAACAGGGTAGGATGTTAAATCCGCCACAGATGCCGGAAATATGAACTGTCGAGGTGAATTGAATATCCAATTGAATATCCTCTTCTATGTCGGGAAGGATCTTGCGGGATTATAAAAAGAAGGTGATGCCACAGTGAATGGTATCACCTTCTTTCTCATACCAATCAGAAAGTACATGTTTGTGGTGGCATAAGGGTAACTAGGCGGCCGCCGTCGCTAACTCAAACAGGACGTTTGAGATTTGAGCATCGGCAAGAATTATTTCCCTTCAATTACAGTTCTTTCAATTTACCCAATTTCCTGATATAATGGCGGAAAAGGAGTGATTTCTTATGGAAGAGACTATTTTAAATGCCATTGAAAGAATGCCGTCTAAGAAATTTAAAGAAACGGGTTTTATACCTGGGGTGCTTTATGGGGATAGTATTGCAAAGACAACTTCCGTAAAGTTTGAGTCGCCAGCTCTCAATAAAGTTCTTCTCACTCATGGTTCCAATGCTAAAGTATGGATAAAATATGGCAGCAGCAAGAAGTTCGGATTCATAAAAGAAGTTCAGCGGCATCCTGTTACGGGAAAAGTCATTCATTTAGATGTACAGCTGGTCTCGCAAACTCACGAGGTAAGGCTGCAGCTCCCCATCAACTTCAAAGGTAAGGATCACCTGGAAAATAGGAATCTAGTGCTTCAGGTTTATAAATCTGAAATAGATGTTTTTGGAAAAGCGGCCTTGATGCCTGATGTCATCGTTATTGACGTTTCAAAAAAGGAACTGGGGGATACGATTACTTTAAACGATTTTGGTTTAGATAAACAGCTAAAAATCCATGATGGCGAAGACGAAATCTACGGAATTATCACGTCGCCAAGGGAGGAACCCGTGGAAACTGAGGTAAATGAACAAACTCAAGCCTAAGAACATAAGTGGCTTTCAGTGTCTCGCTCTATCTCAAGCGCTGAAAGGCTGCTCGTCCAGCCAAAAGAGGGCTCCCAATGCCCCTAAAAGCGCCATGGCCGCCCAAGTCAGATAAAACGTGAGCAAACTCGAATGTTGAAGGAACCAACCACCCACGAGGGAACCAACGATAGCACTGATTCCGAAACTGGTCGCCTGTAGCAACCCCTGGGCGCTGCTTTGCAGCTGAATCGGTACAAGCTTTGTTAGGTATTCCACCGCAGCCAAGTAAAAGAGGGCAAAGCTCAGACTTTGACTCACTTGGATAGCGACGATCGCGCCATAGTCAGTGATCAAGGCATAAGCCAACCAGCGAAACATGAACACCAACCCTGCCGTGACCATGAGCTTTTGTGCCGAAAAACGCTTCAACCAATACGCACCAAAGCTAAATACCAACACTTCACTCAAGGCCGCAATCGTCCAGGCCAAGCCTATGTAGACACGTGTCGCACCCAAGGCCTGCAAGTGCCACCCTAAAAATGCCGTGTAAGCATTGTACGGAACCATAAACAAAAAGGCAATCCCCAACAAGTGAAAGATTCCTGGTGTGTGCAAAACCTGGTGCAAGGGAGAATACGCCAAGCCCTGATGCCGTGGTCTTTCCCGTGGATTGGCCAGATCGACCGACCAACCCAGCGTCAGGAGAAAAACTATCCCAGCCACCATACCGAAATACCCTACAGAAATGTGGGTGAACAACATTCCGCCAGCAGCCCCTGTCAACGCAAAACCAAAGGATCCCCAGCGCCGAACTTTTCCATATTCTTGACTATCCGTCAAGGTATTCATAACTAAAGAATCAGCCAAGGGCGTGATGGCCGAGTTAAACGTAGCGTAAACGAAAAGTAAGAAAGCGAAACCCGCCATGCTTTTTCCCTGGGCCAAGAAGAAACAGACAAGTGCGGTGCCGAGCACTGCAACATTCAGAAACTCCTTCCGTCGATTTGTCCTGTCCGCCAAATTACCCCAGACCACTTGCGCCAAAATACTGGTCAGGGGACCTAACGCCATCAAAATCCCTACGTGGAAACTGTCCAAATGCCTGCTTGCCAAAAACAAGGGTAAAAAAGGCAAATAGATACCCATTCCTCCGTAGTAAAACAAATAAAATCCGCTTAAACTCAAATGTGATCGCTTCATGGGTTGCTCCCTTCCATTCTATATGACCAAAAGAAAGAGCAGTCTCCCCTGCGAGACCGCCCCTTAAGGACCTGAATTATTATTTTCGATGTTGTAGCTGCTCCATTCCTAGTTTCCAAAAACCTGCGCTGCTTGCTTCAAAACATCATCCGGTAGGATAATCCCGATGGCCTTGGCTGTAGCCTGATTCACGTAGATATTCATGTCACTCATGGTCTTCACCGAAATGTCTCCGGCTTTCTTCCCATCTAAGATTGCCACCGCCATATCTGCAGTCTCTTTCCCGAGCACCTGATAGTTGATGCCAAACGTAGCCAGTCCTCCGTCTTTAACCATCGAGTCAGCTCCCACATAGACCGGTATTTTTGCTTTAATGGCAGCTTGAGCCACGACCGGCATAGCAGAGGCAATCGTATTATCTATCGGAGAGAAGATGGCATCGACCCGTCCCACTAAAGACGTGACGGCCTGCTGAACTTCGGAGGTGTTGGTTACGGTTGAATCCACCACAGTCATGTTATTTTGTTTAGCATATGCCTTTAGGTTGTTGATAACGGATAACGAATTGGTTTCACCAGAATTATACAAGGCACCTATGGTTTTAATGTTGGGGGTAATGCGCTTGGCGAGTTCCATAATTTTGGCAGCCGAAACGGCATCGGATGTGCCTGTCACATTCGCGCCCGGTTTTTCCATACTGCCCACCAGACCGGAGCCGACAGGATCCGTCGCGGCTGAGAAAACAATCGGAATGTCCTTGGTCTCACCAACCACAGCCTGAGCTGATGGGGTTGCAATAGCAATGATGAGATCATATTTGTTCGCTACAAATTTTTGGGCGATGGATTTTAGGTTATTTTGATCGCCTTGGGCATTCTGATAGTCAATCTTGATGTTTTGACCGTCTTTAAGTCCCTTGGCTTCCAATTCCTTAATAATGGACTCCCGAATCGTATTAAGGGATGGATGTTCCACAATCTGAACGATACCTATTTTTTTGACTGCGGCCACATTGGTCGTTGTGGGTGTTTTACTCGTTGTACCACAAGCAGTAAGCGAAAACATCATGATAAGGGCAACAAGAAGTAACACTTTTCTTAAGTTTTTCATTGAAGAACCTCCCCATTTCTTTCATCATCTCAATGAGTTTATGGGTTTCTCCTCTGCAACCAGTACCACAACAAAATGAAAACACCTATCCTTAAAGATAAGGACAGGCGTTAACCTGCGGTACCACCTTCATTGATGCATCATCAAGATACATCCGCTCTTGCAGAGTGCCAACACACCCTTAGCCCAGTAACGCTGGCTTTGCGTCGTAAGCTACTCAAGGAACCGGTCTCTTACTTCGCGTCTCAAAGACCATGTCTCTTTCGCTCCGCCCTCAGGGACCCATTTGTCTGCTCCGTAACCTGCCAGGCTTCCACCTAACCCGACTCTCTAAAAGGCTGGTCTGCAGTTTTACTTTCCCTTCAACGGTTTAGACTATCATACCATTCAATATCTTACTTTTCAATACCTTATACCTAATTTTTTAGCAAATTTCTTCTGCGAATTTCTTTTGGGTAAAAACACCGACTCGATTATTTAGGGCTTTACATCTTACCTTCATGCCACTATAATAACAAGTAAGCAAGGGTGCTTTTCGGGGAATATTCCCCCAAGGTTCCCTGCTTTTTTATCGATAAAGAAAACTCGGCAAAGC
>JAJZPA010000220.1 GCA_021811425.1 Bacillota bacterium
GATTCCTGGGCTAAAGTCGTCAAATCCTAACCCGCATAGGGTTCCAACCTGGGTTAGAATGTTCGCAAAATCTTCACATCGATATGTCAAGAGACCTCTCGTAGAAACGGAAGGTCTCTTTTTTTTTGTGGATGAGTTTTTCCGCATTCTGGTCCATAAAGTACAGTTTTTTGCTCTGAACTTATGATATAGTTATAATAACAGTGCTGCGAAAGGGGAGAGAGTATGGAGTTTTTATGCGCGGATTTTGAGTTTACCGTCAAGCGGACCTTTGGTAGTCCTCGCGCTTGGTTTCCAGAAATCATCGAGGTCGGGGCCGTGCGCATGAACGAAAGCGGGGAACTCGACAGAGAACGTTATAGTGCCTTTGTTAAGCCCCGTTATTACCCGAAGTTGTCGGATGAATGTTATGGCATAACCGGGATCCGCCAAGAGGACGTCGATGGGGGAATCCCCCTGGACGAAGCCCTGATCGCCATGAAACAACTGGCCTCAAATCCTGATACCTGGCTTGTCGCCTGGGGGGATGCCGACCGTCGGATTCTCGGAAATGCCTGTTATAAATATGGACTAGATTATCCCTATCTCTGGGCTAACTACTGTGATCTCGCGGAATCCTATCAAGCCTTCCGCCACCTGGAGCGAAAGTCTTCCCTGAAAAACGCAGTGGACGCCATGGAGGTCGAGCAAGTCGGAATTCTCCACTCCGCCTTAGATGACGCTGTCAACGCCGCCCTGGTGATGCAGAAAATGCTCGCCCAAGGCTGGGAAGTCGAACGCGCTCCACTGATACCCGATCCTCGCAGTAGTGAACATTCTAAGCTTAACGTCGCATCAATACAAAATACAAGGCGGTTTTAACTTTAGTGTTCTACATCTCGTCCATGGAGGATAACACGGTGGAAGTTCATCGAGTGCTGCACTGCAAACAGGACTTTCCTAGCATTCTATAAAGAAGTTTATAACTCAGCTAATTTTACTTGACATAATATCTATTATAGGACGTTAATAAAACATATAGAAAAACCTCGTTTTGTTCGATTTCGTAAGTATTGGAGCGATTATTTGTTATTTAACAGGAAATACCGTACTTAAATCTACTATTAAATCTGGGAATATGGATACAGTTATTTTTTCATCTTCTGTATATATTTCTGGTCTACCATATCTATCATTGCTTTGTAATACGAATACACTTACAATCTTTCCTTCCGGTTCTACAATCCAATATTCTTCAACTCCAGCTTTTTCATATTTATTAAACTTTGTAACCCTGTCATGTTTAATCGAAGATGGGGACATAACTTCAATTATCAGGTCAGGAGTACCATTGCAGCCTTTTTCATCAATTTTGGATTTGTCACATACAATGGTAATATCGGGTTCAACAACTTTTTTAATATCTTCGTTTTGCTTTTCATCACCCTTAGTTAATCTAACACAAAATGGTGCCGGATAAGCATTGCAAGGCTTACCTTGTAAATAATTTGCAAACTGTCTATGCAATTCACCAGAAATTAATTGATGCGCCGGTGACGGAGCCGCTTGCATATAGGGTACACCGTCAATAATTTCCCGTCTTTCATCTTCCGACCATGTTAAGTAGTCTGCATACGAGTATTGTTTTTCTTCTTGTGGTAATGGCATAAAAATACACTCCTTTAGTCATCATTCTTTATATTTAAAAGTCTCAAAGAATCTTATGTTGTTACATTTTTCTATTAAGGCATAAAAAGCCCTGGGCTTTGACTGAACAGCCTAGGTTCTCTGGCTGTGGTTTTTAGGGCGGCTTGGGTTCGTAGTTTTGCAAACCCCTGATCTAAGAGTTTAATCGAATCCTGATAGCGATGCTGGCTGCCAAATAAAAGCACGATGATTTCCCCATCTGGCCTTGCGACATAAGTCACAAGGCATTCCCCCGCCTCTTCGGTTGTACCCGTCTTGATCCCTTGGTCGCCTGGATAGATTCCAAGCAGTTCGTTCGTATTGCGAAGCTTAGCGCGTTTAACCCGGCCATTCTTATCTTTCCAAGTTATTTCAGCTTGCTTTTGCCCTACATAATGCATCAATTCTTGATTGCCCATGAAAGCGCGCACGATCTTCAAATAGTCCGAGGCAGTCGTATAGTGCTCCGGGTCAGATAACCCGTGTGGATTGACAAAATGGGAATTTGTACATCCTAAATTATGGGCATAGGCGTTCATTTCCTGGGCAAAGGCCGCGATAGACCCACTGGCTTTGACAGCCAAAGCACTTGCTGCATCATTAGCGCTGATGGAATACATCGCTGTTAATAGATCCTTCACTGCTATTTGATCCCCGGGAGCCAAGTTCAGGGATGCTCCTTCCAGCTTGACTTCATCCCCTACTGTAACGAGATCTTCCCCTTTTACCTTCCCCATGGCCACCAAGCCTGTGAGAAGCTTGGTCACGCTTGCCGGTGCTTTTCGTGCTTGTTCATTGTGGGCAAGAAGCGTTTCGCCTTGAGTTTCCACCACGAGGTAACTGGGTTCCTGAGGCGCATAGTTCTTAACTTTACTCGACGATTGCTGGGCCAGCGTATTCACGGTCGCCGCCTCGCCGGAATTGGGAAAGCTGGTCGTCGAAAGCAAGAGTGCTAGTCCCAAGGCCGTGCTCAGACCTACAAGTCCTTGCCAACGTCTTGTGATATTTTCATTTCTCAGTGCCACTCGGTTTCAACCCCTGTCCATCTGAAAGCTTTACACCATTATAGCGCTTTTTTCCTATGAGAACAAAGTTCTCGACCCTCGTGCAAGACGCAAAACAAGTTTTCTTCTAGACCCTATTCGCTACATCTTTTGCGTTTGCTGCCTGACGTTCCCAAACTTTGAGTAAGGGGTAGGGATTAACCCAGGTTCCATTATGAAGCTCAATGCCAAAATGGAGATGATCGGGCGTTGTTAGCGCATCCCCACTATGTCCCATCGTGCCGATGGCTTCCCCTTTCTCGACACGCCTGCCTTTTTTAAGCTGAGGGGATATCATCTGCAGATGAGCATAGTAGTAATAATTACCATCATCACCGCGAACTCCCACCCTTTCCCCACCTAAGCGGTTCCACCCGAGCTGTTCAACTTTACCTGCAGAAACACTGATGAGAGGAGTCCCTTCCGCTCCAAAAAGGTCTGTCCCTTCATGCTTTCGCTTCCCCCCTTCCCGATCCGCACCAAAGCTATCCTCATACCAATACTTTCCCCGCACCGGAAAGGTAAAGCGGTTTGGCTCGAAATAGGGATATTTCAATAAGAGCGAACACCGATCCTGGGCTAATTTCACTTGCTCAGGTCGTATCCCTCCCCAGTCCAGGTCCTGAAAAGACCGGCCTTTCCTTAATTGCATGATTAAACCCACCTCCGATTCGGGGAGGGTGGAGCGGATGGCCAAGACTGCAGCCCAACCTCCTTGACCTAATTCCCTCCCTTCTGTTTGAGCCTTTACAACCATCTCGGGAGGCAGAGAATACAGATAAGGGTACAATTCGGAGGGAATAGCAGAACTACAGTGCAAGAGCTGCCAGCCCGCTATGGCCACGAGGAACAACACTAACACGCTAACCAAGGCTTGAAGCCTCTGGTGCGAAATATGATCCAGCATTTACTTTTTCTCTCCTTTCATCCAATCGTGAGACTCCCACTTCTATAAGTAGGAGTAGTACCTCGTAGCCTGCTTCGGTGGGGGTAGACTCTACCCTTCGGCGCGAAGGCAATGCTTACTGGTTCTGAGACTTTCGCCGAAGTCTCGATGTTCAACTTTTGTTGAACGAGTTCACTAATAGGTATTGGAGAAAAAGTAATGTCATGCCTGAATTCATTTGCGAACATCTGTTTGCAAATGAGCCCAATTTGTGCTAGAATTAACCTTAAAAAGAACTGGAGGCGACGAGATGGGCAAGAATTTATCGCAACGCCAAACGGCCATTCTCGACTTTATTAAGAGCGAAATTCGCAAAAAGGGGTATCCGCCTTCCGTGCGTGAAATTGGTGATGCGGTCGGGTTGTTGTCAAGTTCAACGGTGCACGGACATTTACAGACACTGGAGGAAAAAGGGTATATCCGCAGGGATCCCACTAAACCTAGAGCTATAGAAATGTTGGACGGCTCAAGCCCTGATGAACCCTCGAAGCGCGTTGTGCATGTGCCAGTCGTCGGGAGGGTTACGGCGGGCCAACCTATTCTCGCAGTTGAAAATATCGAAGATACGTTTCCCATCCCCGCCGAACTCGTTCGCGATGAGCCGGTGTTTATGTTAAAGGTTCAAGGGGACAGCATGATAGAAGCCGGCATTCTTGATGGCGATCAAATTGTTGTCCGTCAGCAGCAGACCGCGCGTAATGGTGAAATTGTGGTCGCTCTCATTGGGGAGGAAGCCACAGTCAAACGCTTCTTCAAAGAAAAGACGCTCATCCGTCTCCAACCGGAGAATTCGAGCATGGATCCCATCTATTCTCAGGATGCCAAAGTCATCGGCAAAGTTATTGGTGTTTTCCGGCACATCCGTTAAAATATTTTGCAGAACAAGAAGTCTCTTCGTCCATCAACAACATGGACGAAGAGACTTCTTCACTCGCATAATTTATGCCATCCTATCCCTAATTGGCATCCCGGATTAAACCCGCGTGATTTTCCGATCTCGCAGATCCTGGTAACGTTGCAATCCT
>JAJZPA010000025.1 GCA_021811425.1 Bacillota bacterium
GCGGCCGCCGTCGCCGACTCAAACAGGACGTTTGAGATTAGAGCGCTGCCATGACTCAAACAGGACGTTTGAGATTAGAGCATCGCCATGGATGGCTAGATGCCGGATGGCAAAGCGCCGTAAGGCTCGGCGCCAGCCGAGTTTTCTTTACACCGGCAGGTCTCCTAGCTTAGGTTCATAGCATTTTGTCCCTTCCCGACGTGGCCGATGGTGGTCATGACGAATGTCAACATTTTTTACAGTTCATCATAATTGAGTCCCACATTGCGCCGTGCTTTAGAGACATATTCTGCGGCCACGCCCCGCACTTTTTCGGCCCCTCCTTTAAGTACTTCAATGACATAGGCCTTGTCGGCTGCTAGTTGTTCCCGCTTCTGGCGGTAGGGGGCAAAAAATTCCCAGATGATCCCGAAAAGCTCCTGTTTTACATCTCCATAGCGTAATCCGGGAGCCTCAAACCGTTCCTTCAGGGCAACTTTTTCTTGTTTGTCCAGGAACAAGGCATAGATTTCGAACAAAGGATTTCCTTCGGTGGGTTTTGGTTCCTCCACTGGAGTGGAATCCGTTTTTATGGACATGACCCGCTGGCGCAGCGTTTTCTCATCGGCGAAGATTTCGAGGGTGTTGCCGTAGGATTTAGACATCTTTTGTCCGTCGATGCCAGGGATGGTGGCGATCTCCTCTTCAATGTCCGCTTCAGGAATAACAAATGTTTCTCCATACATACTGTTAAAACGGATGGCAATGTCGCGGGCCACTTCAACATGCTGCTTCTGGTCTTTGCCGACCGGTACTCTATTCGAACCGCAAATAAGAATATCGGCAGCCATTAAGACCGGGTAGGCGAAGAGCCCATGTGAAGGGGCTATGCCTTTGGTAACTTTATCCTTATAAGCGTGACAGCGTTCAAGAAGCCCCATGCCGGTCGCATTAGAGAGAAGCCAAGTGAGTTCTTGCACTTCGGGAAGGTCAGACTGGACCCAGAAGTAGGATTTTTGGGGGTCGAGCCCTAAAGCAAGAAAATCCATCGCCGCTTCCAGAGTTTTTTGCCGCAGGAGGCGAGCGTCGTTCACGGTCGTTAGAGCGTGGTAATTAACGATAAAGGCAAAAAGTTCGCTGTTTTCTTGGTAGTCAATCATGCGCTTCATCATGGCAAAGTAATTGCCTAGATGAAGGTTGCCGGATGGTTGGATGCCGGATAAAACTCGCAAAGAAAAGCCCTCCTCACATTTGCCAGCTGTCTGTTCCATCGTGTTTCCCATCAGATATATTTTCTATTGTATGTCCTCAGGAGGCTTCAGTCAAATGTTAAAAGGCAATTATTGAGGAGGGCAGGTTTGGGCTATTCCTGGAGAAATTCCTGCACATAGATGTTATACGGGCTGCCATTGGCAACGCCCACTCCAATATGCGTAAATTTTGGCTCGAGAATGTTGGCTCGGTGTCCGGGGCTTTGCATCCAGGCCGCCATGGCGGCAGAAGCCGATTTGTTGCCGGCGAGGTTTTCCCCGGCCCACTGAATCTTGAGGCCTGCCATTTGCATCATGGCCCAGGGGCTGCCGTAGGTGGGGGAGGTGTGAGCGAAGTAGTGATTCTTCTGCATGTCCAGAGCCTTGGTTTCGGCAACGCCGACAAGGCGGAGATCCACCCGCAACGGTTTGAGCCCGGCGCTTTGCCGTTCCAGATTGACCATGTCTACGATAGTCTGTTCATCGGGCGTTAAGGCAGTGGCGGGCTGAATGCTGACTGGCTGAGTTGAAGGAGCAGGAGATAGAGAGGGAGTCAGAACGGGTACCGGGGCGGGAGTCGGGGCCGGAGTAGGAACTGGAGTTGGAGTCGGAATTGGAATTGGAATTGGAACTGGAGTTGGAGTCGGAATTGGAATTGGAATTGGAGCAGTTTGCGGACGATTTAGCACATGCTTTAAAGAAACGACGCTTCCGCCTCCGCTCGTATAGACTTGGCCCACATGAATGCTTGAGTTTCCCGATGTTGAGGGGATTGAGGTAGTTCCTGTTGAAGAAAGCGCAGTGGGCTTACGAACGTTGAAAAGGGGTTGCGTGGCTGTACTTTGATTCTGCGAACCTGTGCGCAGGCTAATCACGGAGCCCGTGTTTGGAACGGGGGCTCCAATATGGATGGCCGCTTGGGCCGGTAAAACGGTTAAGAGGCTTAAAGCCAAGGTTTGAGCGGCAATTAATAGAGTTCGCGCCTCTTTACGCATAGTTATTGACCCCCTTTAAAGCAATTTAAATTCGCAGTGCTGAACTTTGAAGCTTGCCCTGGAAACAACTCGAGTATAACACTCGGGATGTCACGTGAAAACCGGTAGTATCTACCAATACTGCCCTAATAAGAAAAAGCTTGTCATGATGAAACTGAGAAAGTTTTTTATTTCTTAATGTATGAAGGAAAATAACGTAGGGATCTCGAATAAAATAAATAAGCAGAATATTCCTTACAATTATTTTATAGTATCTATAGATTGTGCTTACTAAGGAGAGGATTATTATGCCGAAATTTCCCATTGTCTACGGGTTCGCCTTCGGAATTCTGGCGGCTTTTGTATTCGCCAAATTTATTCTGAGCGATAATAATCTACTTCTCCTGCTCGGATGCTTTGGCCTGGCTATGGGTACGCTGGTCGCTCTCTTTGAAATGAAGGAGATGCCTCAGCCGGGAACGGACAGTCCAGTTAAGCGTGAAACAGACTCCTGAAGGGCATGTTTACGGTTGGAGGGTTGACTCAAAAGCGGGTACTTTTGAGCGGCCCTTTTTGTTTGCACTCGAAGACAGGGAGCGGAATTGGAAGACATTTTCCTTCCTGATGGAAAAGCGCTATAATACAAGGGAATGTTTTCCCACAAAGAGGTGCAAGAAATGTCTGCGACGGTTGCCATTAAATATTGTCCAGCATACAGGGCTGATGTAGAGAATACCCTGCGTGCAGGGATTGATGAGATCGGCGGGATAGCCAAGTTTGTTAAGCCCGGCCAAAGGGTTTTGCTTAAAGTGAACCTGCTTATGAAAAAGCGCCCGGAAGAGGCAGTCACGACCCACCCCAGTGTGGTGGAAGCGGCTGTCCACTTGGTACAGGAAGCGGGGGGAATACCTGTTATTGGAGATTCTCCCGGCGGGCCTTACACCATGGGGGCCCTCCAGGCGATCTATGCTCGCTCTGGCCTGAGGGATGTGGCCGAGCGGACAGGGGCACTGCTCAATGAGGATTTTGGACAGACTGTGGTCTCCCACCCTGAAGGAAAGATCAGCAAGAGTTTGACGCTCACTAAGAGTGTAACCGATGCCGATGTGGTCATTACTCTGTCCAAATTGAAAACACATGGGATGATGACGTTCACGGGCGCTGTAAAAATCCTGTTCGGAGTGATTCCAGGCTTACAAAAAGTAGAATATCATTTTAAGATGGCCAACACTAAGAACTTTGCGCATCTTCTGGTGGATATCGCAACCTATGTCAAACCGAGTTTAAGCATCATGGATGGAATTGTCGGCATGGAAGGGGATGGACCGTCGGCGGGAAAACCGCGTGACATCGGGGCGCTTTTGGTCAGTGAGGATCCGTTTGCCCTGGATGTCGTCGCGACGAACCTGATAGGCCTCAGGCCGGAAAAAGTGCCTACGATCATGGCCGCCCGCGAACGGGGTTTAACTAGTCGCATGGAAGAGATCGAGCTTAAAGGGGATGACCGTTCGCTCTGGCAGATTCAGAATTTTGTTGTGCCCAAGACCGTGGGGGTCAATTTCTTGGATATGGCTCCCATGCCGCAGCGAGTACGCCGTTTCTTGGTTGACCGCATTCGACCGCGTCCGCAGTTTAACCATGATTTGTGTAAAGGATGTAAGGATTGCGTCAACAACTGTCCGCCGCATGCCTTGGTTCTCAATGACAAGATGCGACCGGTAGTGGATTTGGACGTATGCATTCGCTGTTTTTGCTGTCAGGAACTTTGCCCCCAGCAAGCGGTGGATATCGTTCGTCCCTGGGTGGCACGAACCTTTTTCAAGTGAATTCGTTTTGCTGTTAGGACCAATGAATGCATATATACGGAAGTAGGCGTCTGGGATGAGGATGAAGGAGTGAGTGGATGAGCCAGAGTATTTTAGCGATTGATGTGGGATCGGGTACCCAGGATATGCTCTATTTCCTGCCGGAAAAAAACATTGAGAACTGTCCTAAGTTTGTGGTTCCCAGCCGTACTCAGATTGTGGCGCAACAAATCCGAGCAGCGACCCAGAAAAAACAGGGAATCTTTCTCCACGGGCAGATCATGGGTGGGGGTGCCTGTGGTTTCGCTTTAAAAAAACATATTGAGGCAGGCCTTCCAGCCTACGTCTCGCCAACAGCTGCCCTCACGTTTAATGATAATCTGGAGCGGGTAGCTCATATGGGCGTTTTGTTTCGGGATCAAGCCCCGGAAGCGAGTGAGTCCATCTGGCTAGGCGATGTGGATCTCCCTCGTTTGGCAGAGGCCTTGGCCGCCTTTGGCTTAAAGCCACCGGATCGTTATGCCATTGCAGTGCAAGATCATGGTTTCAGTGAGACGGAAAGCAATCGCACGGTGCGTTTCCGCCTGTGGCAGGCGTTCATTGAGCAAGGCGGGATGCTGCAAAACCTTGTTTTTACCGGGGATATTCCAGAAGTTTATACCCGGATGCGGGCCGTGCGGGAAATCGCTCCGAAGGCTGTAGTAACCGACACGGGCACGGCAGCACTCCTCGGGATCATGGCAGACCCAATTGTCCGGCCTCGCTTAGAAGAAGGAATTTTGGCCGTGAATATCGGTAATTCTCATACCCTGGCTGCAGCGATTCGCGGAAAGCGCGTCTATGGTATTTTTGAGCAGCATACCAGTGCCTTGGACGCAGAGGCCTTGGCCACACTCATCCGGCGTTTCCAGATGGCCGAACTTACTCATGCCGAAATCTACGAGAAGGGCGGACACGGAGCGGTATTGCACCCAGATATGCACTCGGGTTGGGCGTTTGTCGCGGTGACCGGTCCCCGCAGGGCTATGGCCAAACCTTTTGGCTGGTATGAGGCCGCGCCTTACGGAGACATGATGTTAACGGGGTGTTTTGGGCTACTAGCCGGGTTAGGCAAACTATAATCGACGCACGATGCACGACGCACGACGCACGAACAAGGTTCTTGTGATGTTACGTCTAGTTTTCGGACTTCGGGCCTCAGGACTTCGATTTCCGTGTCCAGCGCTCGCTATCCCGTTCACGATATTTTGCCAGCATGCGGGCGAAAGCATCTTCCAAATCGATGTTTAAAGAGTTGGACATTGCGATAATGATAAAGAGGATATCCGCCATTTCCAAGGCGAGATCACCTTCAGGTTCGCTCGGTTTTTTCGGCTTTTCGCCGAACTGATGATTCACTTCCCGTGCCAGTTCCCCGACTTCTTCGATGAGACGAAGCATCATTGAGGAAGGTTGCCAATACCCTTCTTCAAACTGGGAAATCCAAGCATCAACCTCTTGTTGCCAGTCTTTAATGTCCATAATGAAAGCCTCCCTGAAATAAAATAGGTTGTTTAGGATGATTATCGCAAACCTTGTGTCCAAGGTCAAAGCGAATCCGTTTGGGCGCCTGCAGTTTTTCAAGGAAATCTTGGAGACGGGCAAGGGATTTCGATCTTAATGTAGAATCGATTATAAGACAGCTGTTAAATTGTACGATGCCCGTTAAACCAGGTCAAAGGGGGAAAGACCGTGGCCCAACTATTATCTCAATTTCGCTATTTTGATTGGCGCAGTGTGATTGACATCGTCGTGGTTGCGGCTGTCCTCTATCAGTTTCTGATGCTGATCAAAGGAACACGCGCGGTTCAGTTGATCAAAGGACTCATAGTTATGCTCGTTGTCTCTTATCTTTCAGAACGGCTGCGGCTGACGACGATCAGCTGGCTTTTAAGCCAAGTCTGGAAAATGCTGTTCGTGGCGCTTCCGGTCGTTTTTCAGCCTGAGTTGCGGCGAGCCTTAGAACAGTTAGGGCGGGGGAAATTTTTTACCCGTCATCCCTCAGCCCTGGGTAACGAAGTTCTCGAAAAGGTGATCGAAGAGATGGTGCGTTGCACCCAGGTGCTCTCGAAGAACCGGATTGGGGCACTCGTCGTGATTGAAAGAGAAACCGGCGTCCAGGATTACGTCGAAACCGGGATTAAGATTGATGGAGTCGTTTCCTCGGAATTTCTGGTCAATATCTTCATTCCCAATACCCCCTTGCATGATGGGGCGGTGATCGTCCGGGGTGATCGGGTAGCCGCTGCGGGGTGCTTCTTGCCCCTGTCGGAAAACCCGGATATTCAAAAGGAGTTAGGGACACGTCATCGAGCGGCACTAGGGCTCTCAGAAGTATCGGATGCGATCATTGTTGTGGTTTCCGAGGAAACGGGCGCAATTTCGGTCGCCATCGAGGGAGGTCTCACCCGTTTTCTGGATGAAAAGTCGCTTAAAGATCTATTGGAACGGGAACTGAGGTTTGAGAAGACCGTTTCTACCCTTTCATTTTGGAGAGGTGCAAAATAATGCGGGAAATGATTAAACGAAATTTAGGGTACAAGACCATCTCGCTCGTTTTGGCGCTGCTCTTTTGGCTCTGGGTGACCAATCAAGGCTCAGCCCAGGGGCTTTATGGGGATCAAAGCTATACTTTGCCTCTCGTTCTGCGCAATCAGCCCTCCAATATTATTGTCATGACGAAACTGCCCGCAATTCATGTCCGTCTGCAGGGAAACAATCCCAATGTCAATGTCAAGGATTTGTTTGCCTATGTTGATTTGTCCGGGAGCACTCCGGGTGAGCATAGTTATGTGATTCAGATGGATCCTCAGCCCCAGATCAAGATCTTGGATTTACAACCGCAGAATTTGACCTTGCAGCTGGATTCGGTTCAGGAGAAAACTCTTCCGATTCAGGTTAACCTTTCTGGTAGCCCTGCGGATGGATTCCAGGCAGCCGATCCGATCGTGCGTCCTCAAGTGGTCAACGTTCGTGGGCCTGGGACGATCCTCAGCGTTCTGGATAAAGCGATTGTCGAAGCCAGCCTTACGGGAGCAAACAGCACGATTCAGAAAACTCTTCCCGTCCTCTTTCGAGACAAAAATGGGCATCCGGTTTATGGACCCGATCCCAGCGTTAATGTACTGACGGCCTCTCCGAATACGGTCGATGTAATTGTGAGCATCCAGTCTAAAGGATTGGCGAGCAAGGATATCCCAATTAAGGTCACGACAAAAGGGATTCCAGCCAAGGGGATGGTTCTTAAATCCATCACCCCGTCGCCCCCCAGCGTCATCGTTTACGGGACATCGGCTGCCTTGAAAGGGTTTGATGCCCTCAACTTGGGACCGGTTGATATTTCGAATCTAGGCGTGGATAAGGTTTTCCCGATCGCCTCAGACAAGGTGAGCTTGCCGACAGGCGTCTCCTTTGGCATGTCGATGACGTTCAACCTTGTGGCGCAGATTGGCCAGGGACCGATTGAAAAGACGATTTCCGGGCTTCCTGTGGTAGTGAAGAATTTAGCTCAGGGCGTGGATCAAGACCAACCCATTAAGCCTTTAACCGTGACGCTCAGAGGTTTGCCGGATGCAGTCAATGCGGTGACGCCGGATCAGATTCAGCTTTGGGTGGATGCCGGCGGGCTTGCTCCAGGAAGCTATCCGAATACCAGGGTTTATTACCAGCTGCCACCTGGCATTGAAATGGTGATTCCGCCCGAAGCGACATTGAGCCTTAAAGCACATCAGATCCAGTAAGGAATTGTATTGAAGGAGCATTGTGTGTGGACCTAATATGGAGCAATGTACGGATTCATTTAGAGGATGATGAGGGCTTGCCTCAAATCCTGGCTCGTAGGCTTAAGGTCGCGCCACAATGCATCAGCGGGCTTGAAGTCATTCGTCGTGCCTTAGACGCGCGCAAGAAGCCTGAACTCTATTTTGTTTACACCCTACAGTTCAATTTAACAGGGTCCCCAAAAGAGATCCGACGCATCTTAAGCCGGAACCCTGAGCTTAGGGAAGCCCCGCAGGAGGAACCTGTACTGTTGCCAAGGCCGGAAAAAACGCTGCAGCATCGTCCGGCCGTGGTGGGTACGGGTCCTGCGGGCTATTTTGCTGCCCTCGCTTTGGCGCGCGCCGGGTATCGACCGCTCGTGATCGAGCGGGGAGATGAAGTAGAGGTGCGAACGAACAAGGTAAGGGACTTCTGGCAGGGGGGGCGGCTTGACCCTGAGAGCAATGTTCAATTCGGGGAAGGGGGTGCCGGAACCTTTTCCGATGGCAAGCTGACAACCCGGATCCATGATCGGCGCGTTCATCAGGTTATCGAGGATTTTGTTCGGCATGGGGCTCCGGAAGAAATCCGTTTTTTAGCGAAACCCCATATTGGCACAGACATTCTGAAGCGAGTCGTCCGCGGAATTCGGGAAGAAATTCTGAGTTTAGGTGGAGAAGTACGCTTTCGAACAAAATTGACCGGATTTCGCTTTGCCGAGGGTAGCCTCAAAGCCCTCATTGTGAATGAAAATGAAGAAATTCCTGCGGAAGTGATGATCCTGGCGATTGGGCACAGTGCTCGGGATGTCTATGTCCTCCTGCATGAACAAGGGATAAAACTTGAACGAAAGGCCTTCGCCATTGGGGTGAGAGCAGAGCATCCGCAAAGCCTCATCAATCTCTCGCAATATGGAGTCGAAGCGCATCCGAAGCTTGGGCCGGCGGATTACCAACTCACCTATCAGGACTTAGCGACGGGGCGTGGCGCGTATGCCTTTTGCATGTGTCCGGGCGGGCAAGTCGTCGCAGCTGCCTCTGAAGAGGGTGGAGTCGTGACCAATGGGATGAGCGCCTACAGCCGGGATACAGGGGGAGCGAACAGTGCTATCGTGGTGACGGTCGGCGAGGCTGACTTTGCCTCAGAGCATCCCTTGGCGGGGATTGAGTTTCAGAGACATTGGGAACGGGAAGCTTTTCGGGCGGGTGCTGAGGATTATAAGGCTCCCGCCCAGACGGTGGCGGATTTTCTCCACAAGCGCGTGGCGGAGAATTTTGCGCTCAGTCCCAGTTACCTTCCGGGGATTGTCCCGTATGATTTGCACAAGGTTCTTCCCGAGCAGGTCGGAGCAGTGTTGGAGAGAGCCCTTCTTTCCTTTGATGATAAGATTCCGGGGTTTGCCGGGGAGAAGGCCACACTCACGGGGGTAGAAACCCGAACCAGTGCGCCGGTGCGTATTGTCCGCAACGAAATGGGAGAAGCACTGGGATTCGGGGGGATCTTTCCGGCAGGAGAGGGAGCCGGGTATGCAGGTGGAATCATGAGTGCGGCAGTAGACGGTCTGCGGGCGGCTGAGCGGGTGCGGGCCCTTTATAAGTCTGCGGCACGTTAGAGGACAGAGGTCAGAGACCAGAGGGAGGGACATTGGGGACGGTTCGTGGTGTCGCAAATACAGGAGACGGGAGACGAGGAGTCAGGAGAAGTGAGGTCCGTTAAACGTACGGATTAGGCGCGTACCTGAATGTAAATGGAGCGAAAGAAGGAATTCACAAGGTCGAAAGCGAAGTAGTTTAGGAAGGCTACTTGCGATATTGATCTCAGGGTAAAAAAACCTTGTCATCCTGAGCATCAGCGAAGGATCTTCACAAGATTCTTCACTTCGTTCAGAATGACAGGGGCTTCCTTAAAACTATGGCATTCGTAAGTCCTAGTGACATTTTCATTCTACTTTGTGAACGGATAGTTCATGATTGTTTCTTTAAGGTGAATTTATTTGAACACGGTTCTTTTCTTCAAGTCATGTCCGTAGATATGAACTGGAGATAGGAACCGAGTCGTGCTTTTGTGAAAGGGGTTCGAATCGTTTGGCAAGATTATTTGGCACGGATGGAGTCCGCGGCGTCGCGAATAAGGAACTGACCCCTGATTTGGCCTTCCGTTTAGGTCAGGCAGGGGCCTATGTTTTGAGCAAAGAACATCCCCATCCTCGCATAATCATTGGCAAAGATACCCGGATTTCCGGGGATATGCTGGAGGCTGCCCTCATGGCCGGGATCTGCTCTGTGGGTGCCGATGTGCTTAAGGTGGGAGTACTGCCAACACCCGGAATTGCTTATCTGACGCGAACGCTGGATGTGAGTGCAGGGGTCGTGATTTCCGCATCCCATAACCCCGTCCAGGATAATGGGATAAAATTCTTTTCAGCCTCCGGTTACAAGCTCCCGGACGGCATCGAGGATCAGATCGAAGAAATAGTCCAAAGTGAAGAGAAGCCGTGGGACCTTCCAACGGGTGAAGAAGTAGGCCGAGTAATCCCGGTGCCGGAGGCCGGAAGGAAGTACCTGGATTTTTTAAAGAATACAGCCCGCAGGCTTGACGGCCTCAAAGTGGTGCTTGACTGTGCCAATGGAGCGGGATCTGAATTTGGTCCTCTGCTGTTACAGGAGCTGGGGGCAGAGGTTGTTCCAATGTTTAATCACCCGGATGGGGTTAATATCAATGATGCCTGCGGATCCACCCACCCTCAGGCCCTGCAGAAGGCTGTGGTTGAGCATCAGGCCGATCTCGGGCTCGCCTGTGATGGGGATGCTGACCGTTTAATTGCGGTTGATGAGAAGGGAAACCTGGTGGATGGGGATTTCATCATGCTCATCTGCGCCTTGGCTCAAAAGGCCAGTGGGTTATTGGCTGAAAATACCCTTGTCGTGACAGTGATGAGCAATCTTGGCCTGCGTTTAGCACTGAAAAAGGCCGGGATTCAGGTGACGGAAACGCAAGTCGGGGATCGGTATGTCCTGGAGGAACTGTTGCGTAGTGGGGCCAAACTGGGAGGGGAACAATCCGGGCATATTATTTTTCTCAATCACAATACGACAGGAGACGGCTTGTTAACAGCGCTGCAGCTTTTGGCTGTAGTTAAAGAAAGTGACAAGCCTTTGTCGGTTTTAGCGGCTCAGATGCAGCGCTTGCCACAGGTCTTGTTGAACACCCGTGTTCGGCACAAAGAAAAGGTCATGGCGGACCCTGTGGTTTTAGCAGCGGTTCGCGAAGCTGAGGCAGCACTTGGAGAAGAAGGGCGGGTGCTTGTCCGGCCTTCCGGTACGGAGCCACTGATTCGGGTGATGGTAGAAGGGCCGGATGAGATGCAATTGCGAGAATTGGCACAACGTGTGATTGACGTCATTACGGTTCAAGATCGGGATCTTTAAAAAATGTAACAAAAATAGATACTTTCGATAAGGCCTATGCATATAATTAGAAATAGCGTATAATACTCCTGTTTTTAAAGTATATCGAGGAAGCAGGACAGGTTGCCATAGAGCCAGTGAATTTAGGCAAAGGTCCTGCAGCTTTGGATGGGGGAATGCCTTAGGAAAAAGCAGCGCGCCGGAAGGGTTAACGGGAAAGAGACGATAGATGGCAAGCAGTGAGTTCCATAAGAAGCGCCAGGACCAAAATTGAAGTTCGAAGTTCGTGGTGTATAGTTCATGGTTGGAATCAGCGAATATCGATTATCAAGTATGGTTGACGAGGAAGAGGGTTATCGAAAGATTCGGCGGATCCCTCTCGGTGACTTTGGCATCGTTAGATTTGCCGCAAAACCGGGGAGTAATCTTCGGAACAAAAGGCAAATCCCAATGAACGGGAGTAGTGTACCCTTTTGCCATCAAATCGTCCTCAGGGACGGTTTTTCTTTTTTTAGAATTTAGCTGCGAAATGCGGTAACGAGAGGAGCGCTTTTTAAGCATGTGTGGAATTGTTGGTTATATCGGTAAGCAGACGGCTATACCTATTTTGGTTGAGGGCCTTAAGAAGTTGGAGTATCGGGGGTATGATTCAGCGGGTGTTGCCGTTTTGGATCAAGACGGGATTTTTGTCTGCAAGAGCGTAGGCAAACTGGCAGCGTTGGAAAATAAGCTGGGTGATGATTATCCTCCAACTTCAATGGGTATTGGACATGTCCGCTGGGCGACGCATGGCCGCCCGTCTGATCGGAACGCTCATCCGCATTCCGACTGTGCCGGGGATTTTGCGGTGGTACACAATGGGATTATCGAAAACTATATAGAACTGCGGGAATGGCTTGTTGAACAAGGCCATCTGTTGGTCTCGGAAACCGATACGGAAGTTTTACCGCATCTTGTGGAGCACTTTTATGAGGGAGATTTGGTTGCAGCCGTACGCAAAGTCCTGGGCAAAATCCGGGGGGCCTTTGCGATGGCTGTGTTAAGCCGGAACGATCCGGACCGATTGGTAGCCGTGCGTCAGGACTCCCCACTCGTTGTAGGTTTAGGTGACGGGGAATTTTTCGTGGCCAGTGATATTCCGGCTTTGCTCAATCATACCCGGAAGACCTATATTTTGGCGGATGGAGAAATGGCAATTCTTACCCGGAACAGAGTGGAAGTTACGAATTTCCAGGGGGACCCCATCCAGAAGGATATTTTTGAAGTAAAATGGGATGCTGTTGCCGCAGAGAAAGGCGGCTACGAGCATTTTATGCTGAAGGAAATCCATGAACAGCCACGGGCCATTCGGGATACTTTATTGGGGCGCTTGAGCGAATACGGAGTGGAGCTTCAGGAAGTCGATTTAACAGCCGAGGAAGTGAACCGCTTTCGAAAAGTGTTTATCGTGGCCTGTGGAACGGCTTGGCATGCCGGATTGGTCGGCAAGAACCTCATTGAACGCTGGGCGCGCATTCCGGTGGAAGTCGATGTTGCCTCTGAGTTTCGCTACCGCTCACCGCTGATCGATCAAGAAACCTTGGTCGTGGTGATCAGCCAATCCGGCGAAACGGCCGATACGCTGGCTGCTCTCCGCGAAGCGAAGCGCCTGGGAGCACATGTGGTCGCCGTCACCAATGTCGTGGGCAGTTCCGTTTCCCGCGAAGCCCATGATGTCATCTACACCTGGGCAGGCCCGGAAATTGCGGTAGCATCCACCAAGGCCTACACCACTCAGCTTGTGGGCATGGTTCTCCTCGGGCTTTATCTGGCTCAGGCCAAAGGGACACTTTCTTTGGAGAAGACTCAAGCCATCGTCAGCGCCCTGAAAGAGCTTCCCGGCCAGGCCCAAGAAGTCTTGGATCGGGCTCAGGTGATGGAGAAACTCGCCAAGAGCTTTGTCACAGTCGAAGACACGTTTTTCATCGGTCGCGGTTTAGACTGGGCGGTTGCGATGGAAGGCTCCCTGAAGCTAAAAGAGATTTCTTATATCCATGCAGAGGCCTATGCGGCCGGAGAACTGAAACATGGCACCCTTGCCCTAATCACAGAGGAAACTCCGGTCATCGGCATCGTGACGCAAATGGATGTTTATGAAAAGTCCCTTTCCAACATCAAAGAAGTCAAAGCAAGGGACGCCAAAGTCATTGGGATTGCCTTCGAAGGAAACAAGGACCTCCATAAGTCGGTGGATGAAGTCGTTTATCTGCCCAAAACCGTGAGCGAACTGGCCCCGATTCTCACCGTCATTCCGCTGCAGCTCCTGGCCTATTATGCCTCCGTCGCCAGAGGGTGTGACGTCGATAAGCCGAGGAATCTCGCCAAGAGTGTGACGGTGGAGTAAGACACAGGGGACGGTAATTTTTGCTGTAACGGTGTAAAAAAGTTTAAACAGTATTAAAAATGTTTGAATACAAGTAAAGAAGTTGGCAGAGGGGTATGACACGAAACGCTTTTCTGCCGGACTATTCTAATTCGGGCGGGAAAGGTAAAGAGAAGAACGTTTATTCCGAATTATCACCAAATCCTCCGTTGTAAAGGTACGTCCGCATATGGTAAGTGGCAGCATCATCGGCTTCTCCCTCCTTGGCGGAGGGCCACCCGGTCTGACTCGGGAATATTCCAAGGTAGGAATTTCGCTAACCAGGCGGGGTCATCCGGGATTTTGCCTAAGCGGGCACAAGCATCCGGATAATAGTGGAGGTATGACTGGACGTTCAGCTTATGCTGGGCAGCCGTTTGCAGAATCGACATACTCATTGCCGCAAACTCTCCACTCCAGACGGCGTAGTTCCCGTAGTAATTCTTACGTCCCACCGCCGGTGATCGCAGAGCCCGTTCAGCCACTTAACTGTTACGCTTCGCTCGCGTGAACAACATAAACGGATGCCAAAGAAAAGAATGGGGACTCTCGCGAATCATATTGGGATAGTTCCCCTTTCAGAGGCTCGCTGCGGAGACGGCCCCCCTTTATTTATCCCATGTACATACAGGCCTAAAAGAGGCTAGCAGTATTTTGTTCAATAAAAAATCAGAATATAAATTTTATTAAAAGGATTTTTGTAAATGGCAGCGAATAGTATTATATGTCGACAATCAACAATCAACAATCAACAATCGGGTGTGTGGATGAGTTTTGAGAAGGAAGGTGATTAAACGTTGAACAGTCTCAATTTTACAGTGACTGAATATTTGGAACGGCTTAGGAAAGTCAAAGAGTGTATGTCCCAAAAAGGTATTGACGTTTTATTGGTAACCGATCCCGCCAATATGAATTATCTTACGGGTTATGATGGATGGTCCTTCTATGTGCACCAGCTGGTCATTGTCTCAGTGGATGAGGAGCAACCCATCTGGGTTGGCCGGGGTCAGGATGCGAATGGTGCTAAAGTCACCACGTGGATTGATCATGAACAAATCCGGGCTTATACCGATGATTATGTTCACTCCAACATCAAACATCCTATGAATTTTGTGGCCGATATTCTCAAGGAAAAGGGGTATGCCCAAAGAAATATAGGCGTTGAGTCGGATGCTTATTATTTTACGGCTAAATGCCTGGATACCTTAAGAGCTGATTTACCCCAGGCGATCTTTAAGGATGCCAACCTGTTAGTGAATTGGGTGCGTATTATCAAGTCTGATGCTGAAATCGAGTACATGAAAAGAGCGGCCCGTATCGTGGAGAAGGTGATGCAGACCGGCATTGATTCTGTGCAAGTAGGAGTCAGGGAATGCGATGTCGCTGCGAATGTCTATCATGCGCAAATGACAGGAACCGAGGCTTTCGGTGGCGATTATCCGGCCATCGTTCCCTTGATGCCGTCAGGTGAGAAAACGGCGACACCCCATTTGACTTGGTCTGACAACCGGTATAAACAGGGTGATCTGGTGATTCTGGAGTTGGCTGGGTGTTACAAACGTTATCATGCTCCGTTAGCCAGGACACTGGTCTTAGGCGAAGCGCCCCAGATAGTGAAAAATCTAGCGGATGTGGTTGTGGAAGGCATTAATGCGGCTCTCGATTTCATCAAACCGGGTGTGGCTTGTGAAGAGATAGAGCAGGTTTGGAAAAAGACCATTGAAAAGAGCGGTTTCATCAAAGATTCGCGGATTGGTTATGCCATGGGTATGAATTATCCACCCGATTGGGGTGAACACACCGCCAGCCTGAGGCCGGGGGATAAGACCATTCTGCAACCGAACATGACGTTTCATCTGATTCCCGGCATCTGGCTGGATAATTTTGGTGCTGAGATCAGCGAGCCTTTTCGTGTTACCGAAAACGGTTGTGAACCCTTCGTGAATTTCTCCCGTAAACTCATCGTTAAATGATGGGAAATAAATGATTAGGAGTGAAAAGTATGAAGAAAAAGCCAGTTGTTTTGGTGGTGCTCTTAGCGTTAGTACTCGTTACGTCAGTGGTGGGCTGCGGTTCGTCTGCACCAACCACTGGTACGACCGCGACGAAACAGGAAACTACGTTTGAGAAAGCTAAACGTCAAGGCTATGTTACCGTCGGTTTCGCCAACGAAGCACCTTATGCCTATGCCACTCCTGACGGTAAACTCACGGGTGAGGCCGTAGAGGTAGCCCGTGCAGTGCTGACAAAGCTTGGGATCAAAGAGATGAATGGGGTTTTAACGGAATTCGGATCGCTCATTCCAGGGCTCAATGCCAAACGCTTTGATATGATTACGGCCGGGATGTTTATTACTCCGGAACGTGCCAAGCAGGTTGCTTTTGCCAATCCGGATTATCAAATCGGGGAGGGCATTGCGGTAAAGGCCGGGAACCCGCTGAATCTTCACAGCTACAAAGACATTGCGGCCAATTCTAAAGCCAAAATTGGCGTTATGACGGGGGCTATCGAAAACAAATACTTGACCGATTCCGGAGTCAACGCGGCGCAGATTGTCACCGTTCCGGATCAACCCTCTGCCGTGGCTGCTTTGCAAGCGGGCAGGGTCGATGCGATTACCATGTCCGGTCCGGCGCTGCAAACCGTGATTGACAAGGCGAAGGATTCCAAAATTGAGAAGGTTAAAGATTATACACAACCCGTAATCAACGGAAAAAGCGTCGTCGGCTACGGAGCCGCTGTTTTTAGAACCAGTGACAGCGATTTCCGGGAAGCCTTCAACACTCAACTTGCCGCCTTGGAGAAATCGGGAGAATTGTTGAAAATCATTCAGCCTTTTGGTTTTTCCGAAGAAAACCTGCCGAAGGGTATCACCGTGGAACAAGTTCTTAAGTAACCCAGGAACCGGTAGAGCTTGATTTGAAGCCTGCACTCTAACGTTGCGTGAGCGTAAACGAATTAGGGCTACCCTCACGCAACGTTTTCGCAGGGTACTGTCAGAATAGAAATAAGGGAGAGACGGCTTATGCAACCGCCTTTTGATATATTACCCGCATTATTGCGTGGAGTATGGGTTACCCTTGAGCTTACGTTTGCTGCGGCCTGTCTGGCTTTCGTGATATCCTTTGTGGTTGGGTTTGGGCGAATGTCCAAACACCTGCCGTTGAAGATCCTGGCAGCGGCCTATACGGAATTCTTTCGCGGAACCTCATTGCTTGTACAGTTATTTTGGGTTTACTTTGTGCTCCCGTTGTTACATGTGAATCTTACGGCTTTGCAGTCAGGGATTCTTATTTTGGGTTTGCATTTTGGGGCTTACGGTTCAGAGGTGGTTCGCAGTGCCATGATGGCTATTGCCGTGGGGCAGACTGAGGCGGGCATCGTGTTAAATATGAAGCGGTCCCAAATCAGATGGCGCATTATATTGCCGCAGGCCTTCATGATCATGATTCCTACGTTCGGAAACAATCTCATTGAGTTATTGAAGGCAACTGCTTTAGTTTCCTTGATAACACTTAAAGATCTCATGTTTCAAGGAACCATGATTCAGAACACAACGATGCGCACCACAGAAACGTTTGGCCTGGTGCTCATGATTTATTTTTGTTTAGCCTATCCCCTGACATTAGGTGTACGTTGGATTGAACGCAGAATTACAGTAGGGAGGGCATAGCCGATGTGGGACTGGAGTTTTACGATAGCAATCCTGCCCGAACTATTGAAGGCTCTGAAGATTACCCTGAGCGCCACCGTGGTGGCTTACTTTTTAGCGTGCGTCTTAGGCCTTCTTATTGCGATGGTCAAACGCACAACATGGAAGCTCGTGGTGTATGCAGTGAGCGGGGTGGTAGAGTTTATCCGGAGTACCCCCATACTGGCCCAACTGTACTTCGTGTTTTATGTTTTTCCTAAGTTTGGCTTAACCTTAACGCCTTTTGTCGCCGGGGTTTTGACCATAGGGGTGCACTATAGTACTTATCTTTCTGAAGTCTATAGGGCCGGCATTGATGCGGTGCCTGTGGGACAATGGGAAGCGGCGAGCGTTCTCAATTTCTCTCGGGCGAGAATCTGGCTGACGATCATTATCCCCCAGGCTATACCCCCGATTGTCCCGGTACTTGGCAACTATTTGATTGCTTTGCTAAAAGAGACACCCCTACTTTCAGCCATCACTTTGGTTGAAGTTTTAGAGACTGCGAAAATTATCGGAGATAATTCTTTCCGTTATTTGGAGCCTATTACGCTAGTGGGATTGATATTTCTTGTTCTAAGTTACCTTTTATCCTTACTGGTTCAACAGATCCATGCTAAGTTGAGTTAGTCGTCACCGTCAAAAAGTGAGAGTTCAAAGCAGAGGCCAGGAGGAAAAATGCGATGGAGAAACAGAATGACGCTGTAAAGGGTAGGCCGATCGTTCGCTATCACAAGATAGCCAAAGTATTTGGAGATCAGCAGGTTTTAACAGATATTGACTTGGACATTTTCCCGGGAGAAAAGGTCGCCCTGATTGGTCCGAGCGGTTCAGGCAAGACCACGTTGGGCCGTCTCTTGGTGACCTTGGAACGACCGACCTCCGGTACGATCGAAGTGAATGGTGAATTGTTGTGGCATAAGAGTGTCAATGGACAATTACTGCCTGCCGATGAAAAACATCTGCGTCGGGTGCGCGGGCAAATAGGACTGGTTTTTCAGCAGTTTAATCTCTTCCCGCACATGTCCATTTTGCAAAACGTCATGGAAGCACCGGTGCACGTGCTTGGAATGAGTAAAGGCGAAGCCAAGGAGCAGGCCACAGCGATGTTGAATAAAGTCGGGTTAGGCCACAAACTGGAAAGCTACCCCCGCCAACTCTCCGGGGGGCAACAGCAGCGGGTAGCTATCGCGAGGGCCTTGGTCATGCGACCGAAAGTGATGGTTTTTGATGAAGTGACGTCTGCTCTCGATCCGGAAATGGTTGGGGAGGTTCTGGCCGTACTGAAGGAAATTGCGGCGGAAGGCAACATGACCATGCTGCTCATCACGCATGAGATGGCCTTTGCGCGTGAGGTCGCCGACCGCGTGATTTTTATGGATGGGAAAATTGTTGAACAGGGTTCACCCAACGATATCTTTGTCAATCCGCAGAATCCGCGGACCAACGCGTTTCTAAGCCGATTCCGCCAGGCTTAACAGGGGAAGGAGGAACACACGTGGACATAAAAGAGGATGTTGCGCAACAGTATCATGAGCTCATCGAATTGCGGCGGGATTTTCACTCCCACCCGGAATTGGGTTATGCTGAGTATCGAACCTCTGGGATCGTGGCGGAGTATTTGCAGAAGTGTGGACTCGAGGTTAAAAAGCTTGTGGGTACCGGAGTAGTGGGGTTATTGAGAGGTGCCAAGGAGGGCCGGACGGTTTTATTGCGTGCGGATCTGGACGCACTCGCCATACGGGAGTTAAATGAAGTTCCATATAAATCGCTGAACGAAGGCACGATGCATGCGTGTGGCCATGATGGACATATTGCCATGCTGCTGGTCGCAGCAAAAATCTTGGCCGGCCATCGGGAGTCGATGTGTGGCAACATAAAATTTGTTTTCCAACCCAATGAAGAAACGGCCGGGGCACTCGACATGATCCGAGCGGGGGTCTTAGAGGACCCTAAAGTGGATGCTGCCTTCGCGATTCATTTATGGTCTCCCCTAGAAAGCGGCAAAATCGGGGTCATGGCCGGTCCGGTCATGGCGGCTAATGAAGAATTTGAACTGACGATTTTCGGTAAAGGCGGGCATACAGCGACCCCTGAGACCGCTGTAGATGCCATCATCGCGGCTGCCGCTGTTGTTCAGGCCGTGCAGGCCATACAAACGCGGGAAAAGAATCCCCTTGATCCGACGTTAATCATGTTTGGAAAGATCCAGGGTGGCACCGGGCGCAATATTGTAGCAGACCAAGTAAAACTAGGGGGAACTCTGCGCTTTCTCTACCACAATGAAGAACAAGACAAACTGGAATTGAAGCGAAGCTTCGAAAGAGTTATAGAAGGGATTTGTCGGGTCTATCGAACCACGTACCGGCTTGAGTATATCCCAAGCAACCCCGCCCTGCTTAACGATCGGACGATGGTGCAATCGGTACAGGATGCTGCCCTGAAAACCTTAGGGAGTGATCAGCTGGTGGTGCCCTACCACTCACTGGCAGGAGAAGATTTTGCTGAGTTCACGCGCAAAGTTCCGAGTGCCTTTTATTTTGTAGGTATCGGAAATCGCGAGAAAGGAACGGATTATCCACATCATCATCCGCAATTTAATATTGACGAAGAGGTTTTGGCTACAGGCGTGGAAATGCACGTACGTACGGCTTTATCATATTTAAAGGATTAGTCGAAACCAGGTATTGGGAAGAGGAGACTGAAAATGTTTACTAATATTCAACAAATGGATGACATGGTGCGAAAACATGACCAATATCGGGCCAAGTGCTTGAACTTGATCGCATCGGAAAACTACTCGAGCAACAGTGTTAGAAATCATTTGACCTCCGATTTTAGTAACCGCTATGGTTGTTATCCTACCGCGAATCCGGAATCCCGAGAATATCGAGGCAATAAATACATTCACGAATTTGAGATGGAGACGCAAAAACTCGTCGGAGAAGTTTTTGGAGCGGAATACGTTGACCTGAGGCCGATTGGAGGGCATATCGCGGGGATTGCGACCGTCTTAGGCCTGCTCGCCCCGGGCGAACTGGTCTATGAAATATCCCTGAAAGACTGGGGGCACGGCTTGGTTACGCTCATGAGAGAGGTTCCGCATTTCAGGCAAACCATAAGACTGGATTGGATACCCTTTGATGAGGATAGGCAAGTTGATATGACTCAACTTGAAGCCATGATTGTCGAGCAGAAACCCAAGATGATTATTTTGGGTGGTTCCGGGATGTTATGGGCGGAGCCGATTGCTGAACTGAGAGCTATAGCGGATAGGGAAGGGATCATTTTGGCTTATGATGCTTCCCATGTTACAGGCCTTATCGCAGGAGGTGTCTTTCCGAATCCCCTGAGGCTCGGAGCCGATGTGATGTTTGGAAGTACGCATAAGTCTTTTCCAGGCCCCCAAGGAGGCTTTATCGCGACCAATGATTACGATATTTATAAAAAGGTCGGCAATACCGTGGGTTCAGCCTTGGTTACCAGTCACCATTTAAATCGTTTACCCGCTTTGGCCGTCTCAATGTTGGAGATGAAAAAACATGGTCCACAATATGGGGAACAAATCATTAAAAATTCCAAGGCTCTGGGTCAAGCGATGCAGGAAGTCGGCTTTAAAGTGGTGGGGGCCAGAAAGGGGTTTTCTGATACCCATCTCATCTTGGTGGATGTCAGTGAATTCGGGAGCGGCCTCAAAATCTCGAAATTACTTGAAGAAGCGACCATCCTTTGCTCCGATGATTTCGGCCAATTGGATAAGGAACTCAGGATTGGTACGGCAGAAATCACCCGCCGGGGGATGAAAGAAAAAGAGATGAAAACAATCGCCAAATTGTTCGCAAGAGTTATCATCGCTAACGAGGATACCCAGCAAGTCGCCCGCGAAGTCGAGGCGCTGACGCAAGGCTTCCTGGGTTGTGAGTTCACCCTGTAACAAATACAACAAGGGCATTGCAGATTGTTCAATTGGACCAAATCGTTGGAGAGGAGTTGGGAAGATGTTTCCTGACGCGAGAATTCTCGATGTGGATCTCACCCATCAAGTGGTTAAAGTCAAGATTCTGCCAGGAGAAATTTATCGCCGCTATCCGGGGGGATCGGCTCTTGGCTTGTATCTCATGTTGCAGTATATGCCGCCCGGAATCGATCCGCTCTCGCCTGAGAATCTGTTGGTATTTTCAGTTTCTCCCCTCACCGGTCTTCCCATCAGCGGTCAAAGCAGAGTGGTGATAACCACCAAAAGCCCGTTAACCGGAGCGATTGGCGATAGCCAGGCCGGCGGGTTTTTCCCGGCCCATTTTAAAGCAAATGGCTGGGATGCAGTGGTGTTTCGAGGAAAATCCGAGGGCCCGGTCTACCTCTATATTGATGGTGAAAATGTGACGTTAAGATCGGCGGAGCATCTTTGGGGTAAGGTCACCGGTGAGGTAGAAACATTGATTAAAGAAGAGATCGGAAACCAAGGGTTGGAGATAGCCCAAATCGGGCCGGCCGGTGAAAATCTGGTTCGTTTTGCCTGTGTTATCAACCATTGCAACCGAGCGAATGGGCGGACAGGTACGGGTGCTGTTATGGGTTCGAAAAATCTCAAGGCTGTGGTGGTTAAGCCGGCCAAACCAAGAAGTCCGGCGAGTAAAGAAGGATTTTCGTCCCTAAACAAGAATGTAGTAGCAAGGTTAAGGGAAAATCAGGCAGTGACTGGCTTGGGGCAGTATGGAACAGCGGGCGACTTGGATGGGTTCAACGAAATTGGCTTTTTGCCGACTAAGAACTGGAGAACCGGCTTTTTTCCGGAAGGAGCGGACAATATCAGCGGCTCAACCATGGCGGAAACAATACTGACAGGCCGGGATACTTGCTATGCCTGTGCGGTACGATGTAAGCGGGTGGTCGAAGTCTCAGGCCGAGTGGATCCTCTTTATGGAGGCCCTGAGTATGAAACCGCAGCGGCTCTCGGTTCTTATTGTGGAGTCACAAGCCTGGAAACGGTTGCCTTGGCCAATCAACTTTGCAATATGTACGGATTAGACACGATTTCCTGCGGCGGAACGCTTTCGTTCGCTATGGAATGCTATGAAACTGGGCTCATTGATCAAACCACGACCGACGGTATGGAACTGAATTTTGGCAATCAAGAGGTTGTGCCGCGCCTCATTGAAATGATCGCGAAACGGGAAGGCTTTGGGAATCTGTTGGCCGAAGGAAGTGCCAGAGCCGCAGAGAAAATAGGCGGAGGTGCCAAGGACTTTTCGATGACGGTGAAGGGGCAGGAATTGCCGGCTCATATGCCGCAGTTCAAGCCTTCGGTGGGACTCATCTATGCTGTTAATCCATTTGGAGCCGATCATCAATCGAGTGAGCACGATCCGTTTTTAGTCACAGATCCTGAAAGCCAAGAAAGGCGCTGGCTGGCACAATTGGGAGTTTGGAAAGGTTATCAGGACACCTACGCGTTAGATGATGAGAAAGTCCGCTTTGCCTTTGATACTCAGTGCTACTTTTCCATCGTAGACACGCTGGGCCTGTGTCAATTTGTTTGGGGACCTTCCTGGGAACTCTACGGTCCGACGGATATGGTCGACCTCTGTAAGTATGGGGTGGGCTGGGAAACCTCGCTATTTGAGTTGATGCGCATCGGGGAAAGACGGATTAACATGATGAGATATTTCAACGCCCGGGAAGGATTCGCTAGGGCCCACGATACGTTGCCGGAGAGAATCTTTAAGCCGCTTCCGGATGGGCATTCGCGGGGGATTGCACTCGACAGGGATCAGTTTGCTGAGGCGTTAACGACTTACTACCAGTTTGCGGGATGGGATATCGAAACAGGAAATCCTACGGATGTTACCCTGAGGAAATTATCTCTGGCCTGGCTCTTAGAGCTGGCTTAGCAACGGATGATTCTTGCCTAGATGTCCTAAATCCGAGATAAAGTGTTCGGAAATCCGGGGGAGGGGGGTGCTGCAGTGGGCTATGCAGAACAGTATTACAGACACGAAAATCTAAGTTCGGTGGTTACAGATTATATTAAGAAGAAAATTCTTTTAGGAGAATTTAAAGAAGGCGACCATATTCCGGAAGCCAATGTGGCGGATGAATTGGGAATCAGTAGGGCCCCGGTGCGAGAGGGAATCCGGGAATTACAAAACCAGGGTCTGATAAATTTTGTGCCGCGTCGCGGGAGCTACGTTACGAAGCTCGATATGGATGATGTGCGCGAAATCTTTGATATCAGGATCCTGTTGGAAAACAGTGTTTTGGAGATTCTGATCAACGAGAAACGGTTGTCCCTTGAGGATATTTTGGCTTTGAGAGCTATTGTTGACAGTATGGTGGCCATTGCCAAAGAAGAGGATAAAGACAGTAACAAGATTGTTCGGCTCAACGAAAAAGATATTGAATTCCACAAGTTTCTCTGGCAAAAGTCTGGAAGTAAACGCAGGCTTAAGATCTTGATTGACTTGTATTTTCAGCTGCAAATGGCGATGGTCATTGACACTAAATTAACGGGGAATCTTGATGTCACAGCCAAGGATCACTACGATATCATTAAATACTTGGAGCAGGGTGATTTGGAGAACTGCTTGCAGGCACTTAGAAATCATATTATCACCTATAAGATGAGATAAGTGCGATGAGTTGCGATGCGAATCCGGGCTGAAACAAGAGTTACCGGGAGAAATCAGTTTTCTTCAGAAAGGCTTGCCACGCAGATGCTTGGCAAGCCTTTCTCTGCAGAGGTGGTCATTCAAATTCCCAGCCTAGGCCCTCCCGTTTACGACAAATTTTACAGGACGATTATGTTCATAATTATGATTGTGCGATAATTGCGCCAAAGTTTTTGTAGGGGAGTGTGACTAAGAAGATGATGAAAAAACTCACCACCGCATTTTTGGTCCTTTGCTGCAGCCTTGTCTTGGGGACCCCGGTTTTAGCAGCTCCACAGAATTTGACGGCTGCCTCAACTAAGATTATCTCATAAGTTTGTTCAAACATTGTTATACATGATGATGCTATTTGCTCTCTTAATAATTTCAAGTTCTTGGTCACTAACTAATATGAAAGGCAGTTCAAATTTTACAATGAACTTATGGTGACTTAACATGGGGTCTTTGCTTACACCTATGACAATGGCCTTTGATTCTTCGAAGATGGAATGGTATTGGCGAAAGTCACAGGCCTCTGCTGGATTCGCACAAGCCAACGTGATGACATATCGAAATTAGACTTAATCGAAATAACTAAAAATAATTAGTAATAATTAGTAAGGAAGTCATCAGGTGTAATTGCTATAACTGGTGACTCAGCGAAGTCTATTAGATTGCGAGTAATGATTAACTCAAGCCTCCTACGTTTGGCACAAGTTGCCAACAAAGCATCTTCATAATCATCCATTGACAGACCGAGGGCTTTCTCGCAGTCACTTTTTGTAACGTCAATAACTTTAAATATGTTGAAAATTGTTGTAAGTATCTGCTTTGCCTGATTGGTATCATGCAAATATTTTTTAAGGAAATAGTAAATATCGGTTACAGAATTTGCCGTTATGGATGCATTTAACTTATCTTCCGCGACAAACCTAAAAATACTTTCGGCAGAGGAATTGTGAGGAGTACGATTCATCAATGCATCAAGCATGACATTTGTATCAATCAGTACGTTCATATTTCTTTAACCTTTCTTCTCTTGCCTGTTCTAGAGTCATATCATTGGGAATAATACCAAACAATGATTCCGCCATTTTTACCTTATCTTCTTTTAAAGGAGAGAGTTTTGCTATACCCTTTCCATTCTTCGTGATGATAATTTCCTCCTCATTAACGAGTGTTAAATACTTCCCAATGTTTGTTTTAAATTCAGTAGCGGTAATAAGCATTAAATTACCCCCTTGTCCAATATATTGGATGATTTCATTATATCATAATCGCACGATATTTAAAGTTAAAATTGTGCGATTACGTGTAGGGGAAAGTGGTTTCCTGTCAAATGAAGAGAAATTGACTCCACATAACTGACTAGATACTTATGATGTTCCCAAATGCAGAAATGTCATCGAAAAAACCATTGGAGTAGACAAGGTTATCGTACCGGTTCATCCTGGAACGATCATCCATGAACTGATGCAGCTTATCACCGAAAAGACTTTGAACAGGTTCGGATAGTTTATTGTAGGCACGTGTGAAGCGTCGAGTGAATCTAATCTTCATCACGTTTGCCGTCTTTTAGATATTTGATGGCGTCTGTGGGGTTATCAAACGTGGTGTATCGTCCTGCTTTTATATCTTCGTCCGCTTCACGCTCTGCTGCTTGCCAGCCCTCTGTCCAGTACCATTCCTGGTCTTTGGGAATCAGTGCTTTTGGTTCAAGAATAATTTTGCCGTTCTCAATACTCATTTCAAAGATTTCGCCCTCATCCGCTAAACGTAACACTTGGCGAACTTCTTTAGGTATCGTAAGAGCTGCTTTTTTCTTCATTTGAACAATACCAAACGATTTTTTTTGTACAAAATTGGGCATAATATTCTTCCTCTCCGAAATTCAG
>JAJZPA010000221.1 GCA_021811425.1 Bacillota bacterium
GACATAACCGCCCTTCGGCAGGGGAACCGGAAGAGACTCGCTCAGCACTGCCAGAGCACCAAACACAAAAAGATTCACCACCTGTGAATAACTCCACGGTGTATGCCAAATCGCGACAACCAGCATGGGTACCGCTAAAGCGGTCACCAATGTAAAAAACCATTTAAATTGTTTCGGCATATCTTTCATAACGTCCTCAATATATAATGACCGACCCACATTGAGATCAAATCCTAAAAGCTGCTCCACCGGCAAGCACGAGAGTAACCAGTACGCTAATCGCTTTAAATAGTTTGCTCATTGCGGTAAACCTCCTTATTCTTAAAATAAGCATGGGGTTTTACCGCTTCGCTCTTTTTCCGCTTCGCTCAGAGCTGTCAAACTATTGATGATTTATACTTTCAAAATCTGATCCATTGTGGGTCGGCCAAAATCAACTTAACTATTCGGTTAAAACCCGCACTTTGCGGTTCACCGCATCCAGCGTCGCTTTAACCACCGCTTCCCGATCATCATTTTTGACCAGGGCACAGCCCACGAGGAGTTGTTCTCCCGCCGGGCAGACCAGCGTCACCGCCACCTGTGCCACCTTGTGTTTGGCCAGTTCGGTGACCGCCACATCTTCCGGCACCAAGAGGCACTTTTCCAGCTCCAGGCTATTCAGGGCTTTCACGGTCGCCTCAACCAACAAGCGCAACTTATTGTAAGAGGATGAAAAGCCTTGAGTAGCGCCGGCGATCACCCGCTCCCCGACCTGGAGCTCCACCGTCACATCGGCCGTCCCGTGCAATGTCTTTAACGTCACCCCTATGAGCTTGGGGCGAACCCACTCCGGGAGCGGCGGAACCAGAACCTCTTCTCCCACCTGGGCAACGCTGATTTTTTTATGGTCAAACTCCAACCCGAATTGGGCTACGAGCACAGACTCCACATCCCGGACGATTTGCTTCGCACTGCGTTCTCCTCCGGCCAGAATATGGATTTCTTCAATCTCCCCTTGTTCTGTCATGCGAATCCGGGCCGCAGACACAGATCGGATTTGTTTCAGCGCCTGCTCATAATCAGTTAATATATGAGATTCCGTCATAACTACCCCCTCAAGTTCTCTTGTGAAAATAACACTTCGACAGAAACCCGACTCTTTCCTCCAAAACTTACTAATATTTTTTTAATTCGCTAAGAGAAAAAGAAGAATCAGGGGGAGCCCCCCTGATTCTTCTGCGCTTTCTAACGATATGTTTACAGTCCTTGCGGCTTTTTCAGCACCGTAAGCAGCATTTTGAAGCGCTTCCGTGCTTCCAAGCTATGCGGGATGTCGGATGGCATAATAACCGTTTCGCCCTCTTTGACCGTGAGCGTCTTTTCACCGATAGTGATTTCCGCTTCCCCATCCAAGACCTGAACCATGGCATCTCCAGCCGTCGTATGCGTACTGATCCCTTCCCCTTCATCAAGAGAGAACAACGTGACATTAACTGCCGGAATCTGGGCGATCGTCATACTGACAACCTGACCCTGCTGGTAAGTTATTCGTTCTTTCAGATTAAGCACTTGCGCGAATTCGACGTTTTTCACGATACTTAACATTGCAATACCCCCTTTTTCCTATGGCCCAACACTCCGTGCTTACAAGTCTATTCTAATCTTCTTTACTCCAAGAGTATGTGATTAGGGTCACTTTTTGATGATGCTGGCCATTGCATTTTTGCTTAACTCGCGAACGCTCATATCCTCAAAAAGCCTTTCCTGCCATTTCGTATAGTCGAAAGGTTCTTTGATGATAAGAGCAATAAAACGCTCGGCATCAACCTTACCAAGATTTTTAAGAAGGGCATTCATTCCTTCAATTCTGACAACGGCATCGTTTTTCATATCTATTCCTCCATTTCCCTAACAAAATCAATAGGATTCCTCGCCTTTATTTCTTTAATTGGCGTATTCAGCAGCTTCTTATCCGTGGTAAGAAAATAATCACACTTTGCCGCTGCCAAGTGTGTTGAGATTTGTTGCTCCCAGACACGCGAACCGTCTCCGTGTCTCACTCGAAACTCTAGTTCTGCGCTGGATTCTCTTCGCTGGCGCTAAAGTGATCTTTATACTGCTGCCGCACCCGGAATTTAAGAATTTTGCCACTGGTGTTCGCCGGGAGTTCTTCCACTAGAATGACCTCTTTGGGAACCTGGAAGCCGGCAAGCTTCGTTTTGCAGAAGGCAATGACTTCCTCCGCAGCTACCATTTCCCCAGGTTTGGGCACGACGATGGCCGTGACCGCCTCCCCCCATTGAAGATGGGGAAGACCCACCACAACAGCGTTGGCCAGTTTGGGATAAGCGAGGAGAACCGACTCAACCAGGACGGAAGCCACGTTTTCCCCGCCCGTCTTAATGAGGTCCTTCTTGCGATCCATGAAGATCAGCAAGCCATCTTCATCAAAACGTCCCAGATCACCCGTATGGTGCCAGGCATATTTGCGGGCTTGATCCGTCTCCGGCTCGTTTTTCCAATACCCGTTCATGACCGAAGGCCCCCGGTGCACGATTTCCCCCACTTCACCCCGGCCCAAAAGGTTGCCCTCGTCATCCATGATTTCCGTGTCGAGCACCAGGCTTGAGACTCCCCAATAAGGACCCTGTTTAACCCTTTGATACTCGGGCTTAAAGATGACCGTAGCCGGGTACATCTCCGTCTGACCCGTCGCCAGGGCAAACTCGGCCTCAAAGTAATCGATAGCCTTATTCAGGGACACCTCATCCATCGGTGTCATCGCATAGAGACAATAGCGAACCGAAGCAAACTGATCTTTCTGCACAGCGGGACTGGCCATTAGTGCCCTGTACATCATCGGGAGGAGGAAGACCCAGGTAGCCTTCTCTTGGGCCACGGTCGCAGCAAAAGCCTCCGGCTCAAACTTCTTGAAGATAACCTGGGTAGCCCCTACATGGATGAAAGAGGTCGTTAAGGCATGTTGGGCCACATGGAACATGGGCATGACCGTCGCCGCAATATCCTTGGATGTTATGCTGACTTCCACGACATTGGCCAAGCTGGTGACAAAAATACTAAGGTGGGATTGGACAACTCCTTTGGGCTTGCCCGTGGTTCCACTGGTGTACATGATGAAAGCGGGATCCCTGTCCGCAATGAACACTTGGGGTTCTGAGCGCTCTTCAGCCAGGTTGTCCGCAAAGCTGGAAAACCCTGCCGCCTGACCCTCGAGAATCGTGATTTTCCCCTGCCAGGCCGGGTCCTGCACCAACCCGTCCAGTTTAGGCAGAAGAATCTGATCCACAAAGATGAGCTTGCTCTCGGAATTGGCAATGATGTACTGGATGTCAATATTGGTCAACCCAATATTGATCGGCACCCAGACCAAACCTGCTTTAAACACCCCAAAATAACAGGCAACAAACTCCAGGGAATTAAACCCTAACACGGCAACCCTATCCCCTCGCTGCAATCCCCGTTCCAACAGATGATTGGCGAAGCGGTTGGCCAGCTCATCCAGCTCGCGGAAAGTGACCCGCCTTTCACCATCGATAATCGCGGTCTTATCCGGATACCGTCGACCCACCCGGCGTAAAATATCCCCCACAGCCACTCGGGAAATCAAATTGTAATTGAGGTCAAAATCCATCCGTTTTTCCCCCTCTTTGTACTCCCCTCTACTCGGCTTTTCCGCTCATAGCCCTAAAACCCCGTTGATCCAATTCTGAAACCTTCTCTAGAAACTGTAAAGGCTCAGGAGCATTCCATCCCGCCAGAACCTCTGGACGGGATATTCCCGCATGTACCCGCTGCCCCCATGGACTTGCAACGCCCTGTCTGTGATCTCCCGCAGGAATGCCAGGGCAACCCCCTTGATCACCTCACTTCCTTCTGAAATCCTCTGCGTGCGGGAAAAATGTTCTGTGAGTTCTTGGAATGCCACATTGACCACTTGGTATTTGCTATAGGCCTCGGCCAAACTGTGCTGCAATACCTGAAACTCCCAAAGCTTACGTCCGAACTGTCTGCGTTCCTGGCTATAACGAAACCCTGCCTTCCAGGCTTGATAGGCAAGTTCCACGCTGCAGGCCAGCAAAAAGAAGTTTTCCAAGTTCCGTATGCTCTTAAGGCTCTCTGTACTGATACGTCCGAGGTATTCCCTATCTGTCAGCACTTTTTCCCCCTTATTGAGCCGTACCTCCCGCACCCCCGCCCAACCGAAACGCTCGGTATAGGCTGAGAAACCTTCCTGAAGTGAAGCAAGAAAGACCCGCTGACCGTCTCCCTCCTGTTCGAACACGAGGAACTTTTCCTCCGGTTTCCCAAAGGTCAGGGGGTAAAGTTCCTCCTCATTGTTCTCCGTCAGCCAGGGGCAGTTGAGATAGATATCCCCCTGAACAAGCCGTTCAGACAAATTCTTCGCCTCAGGGGAGGCCTCAACGAGATTCTCCAGCACCGAGCGATTCACTCCAGCCTGCCAGAGAAAGCCTAGGGCCAGGGCGATGTGACCCGTCCCCGTCAAAGCCCGAGCTACCG
>JAJZPA010000222.1 GCA_021811425.1 Bacillota bacterium
TTATCCAGCGCTTCAGCTCCAATGCCTCCAAAGCTAAACAGGCGACTTCTCGCAAGAAGCAGTTAGAAAAACTGACACTAGACGATATTAAACCTTCGTCTCGAAAATATCCCTATATTGCCTTTAACCCGGAGCGAGAGGCTGGAAACAATTTATTATCTGTACAAAACCTCAGTAAAAGCATTGCAGGCGAACGGGTGTTGGATGATCTGACTTTCACGGTGAACAAAGGAGACAAGATTGCCTTAGTTGGTCCGAATGGCCAGACTAAGACGCTGTTATTTAAGATCTTAATGGGAGAAATCCCCCCCGATGGCGGGGAGGTTGCTTGGGGGGTTACCACATCTCAAACTTACTTGCCTAAAGATAATTCGGGCTATTTTGATACGGATCTTAACCTTGTCGATTGGTTGAGGCAGTTTTCCAAAGACCCTGATGAATCCTTTATTCGGGGTTTTCTGGGAAGGATGCTGTTTTCGGGTGATGAATCCTTGAAACCGGCCAGTGTGCTTTCCGGAGGGGAAAGGGTTCGCTGCATGCTTTCACGCATGATGCTCAGCGGCGCCAATGTTCTCTTGCTGGATGAACCCACCAACCACCTTGATTTGGAGTCGATTACGGCTCTAAACAATGGGTTGACCAATTTTAACGGAACGGTACTGTTTGTCTCTCAGGATCATCAGTTTACGCAGACGATTGCCAACCGGATTATTGAAATAACCCCTATGGGAATCATCGATAGGCAAATGACGTATGACGAATATCTGGAAAACGAGGACGTTAAGGCTTTGTCGGCAACGATGTACGTTCGCTAATATTTCTCATCGTGACTAGTCGTCACACTACGAGCGGTTTTTGGCGGCACGGCGTTAGAGCAAGTAGTCCCTGGTTAAGCAGATGGGCTACTTGCTTACTTGTTGTAACTTCTAAAAGGGTTTAAACTGTGGCTTAGAGGGGGAGATGAAAATGGAAGCATCGGTCCTATCCTGGCTCAAACAACGTGTAAGTATCTAATCCCGCTGACCTATCCGGATCAGATTGTTGTAGGTACGAGAGTTAAGTCGATTGGAAACTCGAGCTTTGTGATGGAATACCTCGTGGTCAGCGACAAAGTCGGAGTAGCGGCTATTGGGGAAGGGGTTCTGGTGATGTATGACTATAACCAATCGAAAAAGACAGGAGTGCCGCTAACGCTCAAAAATGCGATGCTTAAAATCGAAAAGTTGCAAATTAACGAGTAGCTTGAAGATGGCTAACATGGGCTGAAAGTGAGCGATCATATGACTCCTCGATGGAACAAAGAGTGGTCACTATGGGTGGGACTCATTTTATTGATAGTTGGAGTTGGTATCCCGCATTGGCCTGGGCATGAAACGTTTAGGTTTTCTTTTTGGCTTGCGGATTTTACGAACCGACCGTCGGGAAATTGGCTCATGGTCCTGGTGATGCTCTTGGTGATCTTTAATGCAGTGAGTGTGCTTCCTCAAAGCCTTGGAGCCTTGATCCTAGGTGATTGGATAGGACGCTTAAGTGGTAAACCCTGGTTGAGGATCGTGGCTCCACCCGCTTTAGCGATCGTGGCTCTGGCCTTGTCTGGAGGGTTTGCGGCCGACTCGACGGCATTTGGCGGAGCGACGCTTCTGATCTTAATTGCCATGATCTTAGTGCAGAAATTGATCGGTGACCGCTTGAAACTTGGCGTGAAAGCTTTACTGCTAGCACAGCTATTATTCGGTGTGCATTGGCTTGATGTGGTACCCTGGTTTAGTCAGTATGGATTTGGCCAAGGTGTGCAAGTCATTCAAATTGAGAATTTACTGGCAATATTTGGTATTGCGGATGCACTCGGTTGGTACGCCCTGACCTTGTTTTTGGGTTTCGTGGGTAATGCCGTGCTTTTAGGAGCCTTGTTAATTTTAGCCGGGCAAAAACTGGAAACAAAACAAGCGTTGCATCGGGCGCAATTGAAGGCCGTTGAATCACGGGTCAGTCAGGAGGTAATTCATCTCGTCCACGATTTGAAGACGCCGCTGACTGCAGTGGAGGGACTTACCAGTTTAATTCAGCTTAAAGCGGATGAAGCCAAGGTAATAGAGTATTGCCAGAAGATTTCCGAAGCAACGCATTCAATGAGTCATATGATTTCAGAAATCCTCTATGGCAAAGAGCAGGTTCACTGTACTCTGCAGGAGATCTTGAATTATGTCTTGGCAGGATGCTTGCGCGTTCCGGAAATCGACCCGGATATTCAGGAACCGGAGCTGGCGAATGTCAAAGTAGTCGTCAATAGAATTCGTCTGACCCGGGCATTGGTTAACTTGATCGATAATGCTTTTGATGCGGTGGGAGCTGAGGAGGAAGGACACGTCATTTTGCGGGTCAAGGTGCATGGGGAAGATGTTTGGTTAGGGGTGGAAGATAACGGACCCGGAATTGCGCCGAGTGAGTTAAACCAGGTCTGGGAGGCTGGATTCAGCACCAAGGGACATTCTGGTTTGGGCCTGCCCTTTGTCAGGCAGGTTGCTGAAGAGCACAGTGGGTCGGTTCGCTTGGAAACTCGCCTAGGTCAGGGAACCGTTGCCTGGATACAAGTAAGGAAGGTATAGAGCGAATGAGAATCTTGATCATCGATGATGATGAATTTGTCCGTTACACCTTAAATGAGATTTGTCTGTTTGCGGGTTGGCAGGCGCTGCTCAGCCGAAATGGAAACGAAGGTTTGAGCGTGTTTGATGAAATAGGAGCCGATGTCGTTTTGGTCGATTATCACATGTCGGGCATGGACGGCTTGACGACGGTGAGGGAATTACGCAAGCGAGATGTGGCTGTTCCCATCTTGGTGTTGACGGTTGACGAGCGACAATCCGTCGCAGAAGAGTTTCTGGATGCAGGAGCGACGGATTTTGCGATCAAACCGGTACGGGCTCCTGATTTGATTTCTCGAATTCAGCTCCACATCCGGTTGTCCAAGTTGACCCGGGCAAATTCAGAAGTGTTTCGTCCTGATGATGTTTATGTGACCAAAGGTATTAGCAAACCGACCTTGGAACATATTGTTTCTCATTTGAAGACTCAGGAGAGCGCGTGCACTGTGGAAGAGATTGCTAGGGACTTAGCGTTGGCTTATCCAACCGTTCATCGCTATTTGACCTATTTGACTCAACAGGGCAAGATAAGAATCATAGTCGGCTACAAAAAGGTGGGTCGGCCTAAACACCAGTATCAGTGGATATAGGAGAAGTTCCCCGAGTCAGTGAACTCGTTCAAGGAATATTTCTCTTTTTTTTCTCTGTCTATTTATCAGAATAGTAGGTATAATCCAGATAGATTAAGCAGAGGAGCGAAGTCTGAATGACGCCATTGATCAGTGTTCGAGGCTTAAAGACGTACTTTTTTACCGATGAAGGCGTCTACAGGTCTGTTGATGGGGTGGACCTGGAGATTCAGGAAGGAGAAACCGTCGGAATCGTTGGGGAATCCGGGTGCGGCAAAAGCGTGACGGCTCTCTCTATCTTACGCCTGATTCTATCTCCTCCAGGACGGATTGTTGAAGGGGAAATTCTCTTCGAAGGGAAAAACTTGCTTGATATACCGGAGGTGGAAATGCGCCGCATCCGGGGCAATCAAATCGCCATGATTTTTCAAGAACCGATGACCAGTCTGAATCCCGTGTTTACGATCGGAGATCAGATCCAGGAAACGCTGCGTCATCATATGCATTTACGCCGCGAGGAGGCTCTGGCCCGGGCGGTGGAATTATTGCGTCTAGTGGGTATTCCGCGGGCCGAGACGATCGTGAACGACTATCCGCACCGTTTGTCTGGCGGAATGCGTCAGAGGGTGATGATCGCGATGGCCTTGGCTTGTGACCCCAAACTATTAATTGCAGACGAGCCTACAACGGCCTTGGACGTAACGATTCAGGCCCAAATTCTGGATCTCCTACGCAAACTAAAGGCGGAACGAGGCACTTCTATCATGATGATCACCCATGATCTGGGGGTAGTTGCCGAGATGTGTCAGCGTGTAATTGTCATGTACGGCGGCAAGGTCGTGGAAGAGGCCGAGGTGCAGACCCTGTTTATGGCCCCTGCTCATCCGTATACGGTCGGTTTATTAAAATCGATTCCGTCTTTGGTCGACGAAAAGGAATGGCTGGATTCAATTCCTGGTAACGTACCGATTCCTCTGGATACGCCGCAGGGCTGCAAATTTGCGCCGCGTTGTGCTCAGGCGTTTGAACGCTGCCAGCAAGAGGAACCTGAATTGTACCAGGTGGCGCCAGGACATAAAACGCGCTGTTTCCTGGCTTTACAGGAGGTATAAATGGCGGAGACATTACTTAAAGTAACGAATCTTACCAAGTATTTTCCGATTAAGGCGGGGCTTTTGCAACGAACCATTGGACAGGTTAAGGCCGTTGATGGCGTGGATTTGGAAATCTTTGCCGGGGAGACATTTGGCTTGGCCGGAGAATCAGGCTGCGGGAAATCGACCACAGGTCACACCATCTTAC
>JAJZPA010000223.1 GCA_021811425.1 Bacillota bacterium
TGCTGGTACTGATGCTCTTTGCCCGGGATTTAAATGTCCTTCTTCTGGGAGAGGAAGAGGCGCAGTCGGTCGGCTTGAACCCGGCTAAGACGAGAAAGTGGCTGCTCTTTTTTGCTTCGGTGACAACGGCTCTGGCGGTGAGTGTCAGTGGGCATATTGCCTTTGTCGGCCTGATCGTGCCCCATGTGATGCGGCTTTTGGTGGGTCCGGATCACCGGGTTCTGCTGCCGGCCAGTGCCTTGGCCGGAGCGTTTTTCCTTGTCGTCTGCGATCTTGTGGCCCGCATCGTGGTGATGCCTTTGGAGATCGAGGTGGGGATCGTCACCTCTCTCTTGGGGGCGCCGTATTTTCTCTTCCTATTATATCGGGCGAAAAAAGAAGGGGTTTCTTTATAGAGGAGATCTCTTGATAGACCCTTATGCCGCTGAATCGGCACCATCGGAAGAGTGGAAATTTCTTGCGAAGTCTATCAAGAGCTGATAGACATTCATCATTCGTGCCTTGTGCTTCGTGCCTCAAACCTCAATTTTCGGGCTGAGGATATGCGACGGGAGGGAGCTTATGACAGCTGCAGAGGCTATATCCAGGCTGAAGACGGAGAAATTAACGCTGGCTTTCCAGAGGAAACCAGTGCTTAAAGGGATCGATTTGACGGTCAGAGCAGGGGAGTTTCTGGGTCTGATTGGCCCTAATGGCGCAGGAAAGACGACGCTTTTGAAATGCCTCAATGGTATTTATCCGTCTCAGGGGAAAATTTGGCTCCAGGGTGTTGATTTAAAGAACTTAACTGATAAAGAAGTAGCCCTAAGGATCGGTGTCATGCATCAGAATGCGCAGGTGACGTTTCCTTTTCCCGCCGGCGAAGTGGTCCTGATGGGCAGGTATCCGCATTTGAAACGGTTGCAGCGAGAAAGTGGTCAAGATTACCGCATTGCCAGAGAAAGCATGGCATACACAGATACCCTGCAGTTTGCCCAGCGGTCGATCTCCGAGCTTTCTGGTGGGGAAAGGCAGCGAGTTTTATTTGCCAAGGTTTTGGCCCAGGAACCGGAGGTTATTTTACTGGATGAACCGACGGCCAGCCTGGATATCCGGCATCAGGAACAAATCTTTCAATACGCCAGGGTGCTGGCGGCGCAGGGGAAGACGGTCATTGCCGCCGTGCACGATCTGAAGATTGCCGCTCGTTATTGTACGCGGTTGGTACTGCTCAAAGACGGGGAGATTCTGGCTGATGGCGTACCGGAAGGGGTTCTGACCTCTGAAAATGTTTCTGAGGCGTACGGAGTGCGGGCTTTGGTTTATCGTAATGCCATGACCGGGCTTATGGATGTTTACCTGCCCGTACCCAAGCAGGCCGCAAAGCGGATACGGCTTCATGTCATTGGTGGTGGCGGAAGTGGATCGGATATCATGCGGTCTTTGGTGGAACATGGCTATGAAGTGTCTGCAGGGGTACTCAGCGAAGAGGACAGTGATTTTAAATGTGCTCAGTTTTTTGGCATTGATTGTGTCTCTGCACCCCCTTTTTCCGGGATTTCGGAAGCGGCGCTTGAGTACAATGTCCGCAAAATTCGGAAGGCTCCGTTAACGATTTTGGGAAATGTGTATTTCGGAGAATTAAATTTGCGTAACTTGGAAGCGGCGTTGCAGGCTGCTCGGCTCATCTTGGTAGAAGACGATGTCCCCCAAAAGCGTGATTTTACGCAGGGAAAGGCCTTGGCACTTTATGGGAGGCTGCGGGAGAGGGCCCGGGTGACGACTTCGGCTGAGCTGATGACAGCGGTGGAGGAAGTTTTGGCCCAGAGCAGCACGGTGGATGGCGAAAAAGAGGGGAACGCGGTGGCAGGAGGGATGCGTCATGTTTAAGATGGTCTGCCTGTTTTCCGACCATGATTCGTCTTACTCTCTGAAACAGGCATACCACGCGGTATGTCAGGATTATCCCGGAGAAATCTCTCTGGAATTTTGGCAAACATCGCGGGTCGATGAGGAGCCGGACGAGTGGCAGCGTTGCGAGCGGATTTTGGCTGAAGCGGATCTCGTGTTTTTGGCAGCGCATAGCGGGCTGACATTCTTCAAGAAGTTGGAACCAATTTTAGAAATCATCGAGGAAAGAGAAACTCTGAAATTGTTTGTTCATTCCGGAGTGGAGGAAGAGAACGAAGAACTCAAGAAAAAGTCCGGTTTAACGGCAGGACAGCACCAGGAAATTCTTGGCTACTTTCTCCTCGGCGGCTTGGAAAATCACCGGAATCTTTTGCTTTATCTGGCTTCTACGCTGGGACGGAAACGCTATGACTATCAGCCTCCGCAGGGGCGTGTCTGGGAGGGAATTTATGCTCCGGATTCGCCGGAGGGGAGAATTGAGGATGAGACGGCCTATCTCGAAAGCTTGAAAGGCTCGGGCAAGCCCATTATTGGCGTCCTTTTTCATTCCCATTACCTGCAGGAGCAAAACCTTGAGCATATTGAGGCTTTAATGCGGAAAGTTCAAGCTCTGGGTGGGGAGGTTCTGCCGGTTTTCACGGAGTCCACAGCCAATCCGATCCTTGGCAGTAAAGGACTGGGCTGGACGCTGGAGCGCTTTTTCCTGGATGCGGGTGAAGCGCGGGTGGAGGCGCTGATCAATACCATGGGTTTTGCACAGAGCATCGTCAGCCGTCCGGGCGATGGCAGGCATGTCGTGGAGGAGAGCGTCTTTGCACCTTTAGCGGTGCCGGTGCTGCAGGCGATGCCGATGCTGCAATCCTTGGAGCGCTGGGAAGGCTTTGTGAATGGGTTGGATGGGATGTCGCTCGTGACCAGTGTCTATTATCCGGAATTTGACGGGCAAATCATCACCGCCCCGATCGCTTATCTCGATCATGTAAAGGACAGGGTTGGGGAGAGAAATATTTACCGGCCGATTCAGGAGAGAGTGCATCGCGTAGTTTCCCTGGCTTTAAATTGGGCGAAGCTGCGCCGAACTCCCTCGGCCGCTAAGCGGGTGGCGATTCTGTTTCACAATATGCCGCCGCGCAATGACCGTATCGGCTGTGCCTTTGGCCTGGATACCCCGGCCAGCGTCTGGCATATGGTGCAAGTCCTCAAAGAAGAAGGTCTAAAACTGGACTATGATTTTCAGGATGGAGACGAGATTATCCGGCGCATTATCCAGGCGGTGAGCAACGATACCCGTTGGCTGACGGCGGAAGAGGCCCTGAAGCGGAGTGTGGACAGGATTTCAGGAGAGACGTGTCAGCACTGGAATGGGGAATTGAGCCCCCGGATTCAGGAGAAGCTGGAGAAAGATTGGGGAAAAGCGCCGGGGCAGTTGATGGTTTATGAGGATCAGCTGCCGGTGCCGGGCATTCTCAATGGGCATCTTTTTATTGGCCTGCAGCCGGCCCGTGGGTATGAAGAACAGGCGGAGGCGGTGTATCACAGCACCGACATTGCTCCGCCCCATGCCTATCTGGTCTATTACCGCTGGCTCAGGGAGGTGTTTGGAGCTCAGGTGATCGTCCACGTCGGTACGCACGGCTCCCTAGAGTGGCTTCCGGGTAAGGAAGCGGGGCTTTCCCGGGACTGCTTCCCGGATGCCGCCATCGCGGATCTGCCCCACCTCTATCCCTATATCATCGATGTGACCGGCGAGGGAATCCAGGTCAAGCGGCGTTCTTACGGCGTGCTCCTGGATCACTTGATCCCGTCTTTGACCCGCAGCGGCGTGTATGAGGAACTGGCGGTGATTGATGAACTGATCCAGGACTACGAACGGGCCGAGCGGCAAGACCCAGCCAAGCTTCCCTATCTGGAAGAGCGTTTGCGGGAATTGGTGCAAAGCCAGCATTTAGATGAAGATCTTCAGCGAAACTTTCAGGGGAGTGAACGCCAACGCCAAGCAGAAGTGGTTTTGGCTGAAGCCGATCGGAGTGAATGGGTCCGAAACGACGTAGGGCGAAACGAATCGGGGCCTGGCAAGTATGAGGAGCCCAGTAGGGATTTTTCGGCCTTTGTCAAACGCTTGCATGTCTGGCTGGAGGAGATCAAGAGTTCCCTGATTAAGGATGGCCTGCATGTGTTTGGCCAGGTTCCGGAGGGGGAACGCTTTATTCACCTCATGCAGGCGCTCCTGCGGTTGCCCAACGGGGATGTACCTTCCTTGCCACAGGCGGTGGCCGCAGCCCTGGGGTTTGATCATCAGGCACTCCTCGCGCAACCGACAGAGCAGGCTGCCAATGGACAGAGCCATTTGCGGCTTTTGGATCATATCGATGCGAAAGGAGAAGAGCTTCTGCGGGCTCTGCATGAGGCAGAGTACGACCCGGAACGGATTCGAGAGATTATCCGGGAGGGCATACCTGCGCGGGAAACCCCGAATCCATCGGCGCAATTGGAACATCCGGATCAGTCGGATCCCTTGGAACTGTCACAACCGCAGCAACCGGTGCACCTGAAGCCGCTGGAACAGTGTCTGACTTATGCCTCGAC
>JAJZPA010000224.1 GCA_021811425.1 Bacillota bacterium
GCTTCTAAAGATGTTATTTGGCGTAAATTATGGTTAGCTGCCAGTTCAGGCCATAAGGAAGCCGATATTTCAATCTCGCTTAGATCCAAGGTGTTTTTGATGTGAACTACCCGGGCCTTCCCGGTGTCTTCCAGACCTATCGTAGAAAGCGCTGCCGCCACTGCTTCACGGTCTGTGGCAAGAACCATCGGCAGCCGGGCCTTTTCTGGAGCGCAAGCGGTGACACAGTTAACGATTGTGCTAGGCCAGTCTATCTTATCGGCGAGTCTTTGTGTCGTAAAATCAGCGATCCCGATACCAGTGGCATTCCCATGGGAGTATTCATTAAGATCCAGCACAAGAATACGAATGATATCCGGCTCAGTGTATTCTTCCTGCCCGTAGACCATAATTCTACCGACCACATTGGTATCCATTCCACTCCCACTGAACGTTTTTCCCATCTCGTCAATGATCAAAAGGTCAAGCTTTTGAACCGGTAATCGCATCATTAATTCCTTGGCTCTCACCAGCAACTTCTTTTCACTTTCGAAAAAATTCCGAGCAACAACGCCCTGGATTTCGGCGGTCTGATCATAACAATTTTCCAAGAGGGCTAAACCAAACAAAACCGGCAAGCGTTGCAAAATAACGTCCCCAACCTCCTTAAAAACGCGGGCATAGCCCCTTCTTAAAGCATAAGTATGGGCGGTGGAAGCTCCTTTATGTTTGCCAAGACCGATGACCATCATTTTAAAAAGTCCGCTCTCAATTTCACCGCTGAATTCAGTATGAGCCTTAATACGATTAACCACAACAACACCGTCCGCAAGAACCACATTCTGATCCACATAGACGGGAATATCATGCTCTGTTGTGCCGATTTGCACGACTTCCATGGATGATTCAATGGGCGCCCCGATCGTTTCCGGAGTTATGCCGAGAGTTTTCAGAACTTCGATTTGTCCCTCTGCCGAAGCACCCCCATGGCTACCCATTGCTGGTACAAGAAACGGTCTGGCACCCCTTTTCTTAAGCTCTGCCACCAAGGTGCGTAGAACGACCGGCATATTGTTAATTCCACGGCTTCCAGCCGTAATGGCAATCCGTCGATTGTTCAGAGAGGATGGACAAACTAAATCTACTTGCCTAATAATCTCGGCAGGAATGTCCTCAACCAAGGGAGCGGGTATTGCCTGCCGAATACGGGTCATGACGGGTAAACTCACGTCAAACATAAAATTCCCTCCAAACAGATTGATTCTCTGGCAATAGCAATTCCCGGCAGATACAGATGCCTAGTGACGTCCCCCCAGATAGGCTGCCTGCACCTCTTGATTGGACAGTAGGCTCTCGGCTGTCTCACTCAAGACTGTTTTACCTGTTTCTAGAACATAACCGCGCTTGGCTACCCTTAAAGCCATATAAGCATTTTGTTCTACAATTAACACCGTTGTTCCCTCGGCACTGATCTGACGAATAATTTTAAATACTTGCTGGATAATCACTGGGGCCAGACCTAAAGAGGGTTCATCGAGCAGCAAGAGTTTAGGCTTGGCCATCAAGCCGCGTCCTATCGCTAACATTTGCTGTTGCCCGCCAGACAAACTCCAACCTGGTTTATTGGTAAACCGCTTTAGCTCAGGAAACAAACTAAAAACGTATTCAACATCTGTACGCATTTGTTTCATGGAGCTACCATGAACGGCACCGCCCAAATAAAGGTTTTCCACAACGGTTAAGCCGGGGAATATTTTCCTGCCCTCCGGTACATGGACCAAACCTTCTTTGACAAGCTTTTCCGGCTTGGTACCATCGATCCGCTTCCCTAGAAACTCAATACTGCCTTGGCTGGGCTTCAGAAGCCCGGAGACGGTTCTCAGCGTGGTTGATTTACCTGCACCGTTAGCCCCCAGTAAAGCCACAGTTTCTCCTTGATGTACTTCCAGAGTGACTTCGCGCAAAGCCTGCACTTTTCCGTAGGAAGCAGCTATTCCGTTGACTTTAAGCATAGGCTTCTTCCTCCTTTCCCAAGTAGGCCTCAACCACTAAGGGATCATTTAACGTATGCTCCGTATTCCCTTCTGAAATCTTCTGTCCAAAGTTAAGCACTGTTACCGTGGTAGCCAGACTTTTAACCAAAGACATATCATGTTCAACAAGCAGCATGGATAAGCCCATTTCATTTAACTTCTTTAATAAATCAACTAACTTGTCAGTCTCGGAAGCGTTTAAACCCGCAGCGGGTTCATCTAGCAACAAGAGTTTAGGTTCCGTCGCTAAGGCCCTGGCAATTTCCACTAAACGTTGCTGTCCGTAGGGTAAATTCTTGGCCGACCAATCAGCCTTATCTTGAAGGCCAACAAATTTTAAAGTAGCCATGGCTTTCGAACGGATCAGATTTCGTTCCTGCCGGGCTCGCCGATTGGGAATTGCCACACTAAGCAGGCTTTCTTGGGTCCGACAAGTCTGCCCCACCATGATATTCTCGATCACTGATAAGTCCCCGAACAATCGGATATTTTGAAATGTTCGGGCGATGCCCAGAGCAGCGATATCTTCGGGACGACGACCCCCAATTCTCTGACTGTCAAAGAGTATCTCCCCGCCCGTTGGCATATAAAGTCCGCTTAAGAGATTGAGAATAGTCGTCTTGCCTGAACCATTCGGTCCAATCAAAGCTTTGATTTCCCCGGAAGTAACCGTGAAATCAACCCTATCTACCGCTTTCAGACCGCCAAAGTGCTTGGATAGCCCTTTGACACTCATCATATCGGAAGCAAACTCAAGCTTTGGTAGGAATTCCTTTAATTCTAACGCTTCCACCTCTTGTGATTTTCTAAAGTATTTTTCCAGTATCCTAGTCAAGCCCCAGATGCCTTGGGGTAAAAACAGAACAGCAAGAATAACCATAAAACCGTATACTGCAATATAGATTTCTTTCAAAAAACGTAACCATTCGGGAAGAAAAGTCAAGAGTACGGCACCAAGCAACCCGCCATAAGCAGAGCCCGAACCTCCAACCAGGGACATCGTTAGAAACACAACGGATTGGGCAAAACCAAACGGGTCCGGACTAATGTAGTTTGAGCCAGCTGCATAAAGAACTCCTCCCAGACCTGCCATCCCACTAGCCAGAACAAAAGCCATAACTTTGGCACGATAAACGCGTACCCCGGTTACCCCGGCGGCCATTTCATTTTCCCTTACCGCCGCCATAGCACGTCCTAAACGGGAATATTTTAGACGATACGCAAACCACAAAACTATTACAACAAAAATCAAGCTCAAATAGTAGAAGTTAAGATCATTTTTAAAATCAATTAATCCAAACAAACTCGGACGGGGAATACCTGTAATACCATCCGGACCGTTGGTGAGTGTTTTCCAGTTATTAAGGACAAGACTGACAATCATTTGAAAACTAATGGTCACCATGGCTAAATAGTGCCCGCTTAATTTGGAAGTTGTCAACCCAATAACAAACCCAAAGAGCACAGGTACCATAATCCCGGCTAAGAGCCCTATCCAGAAGGGCAGGCCGTGACGAGCCGATAGAATGGCAAATGCATAAGCCCCTATACCAAAAAAGGCACCTTGCCCCAGGGAAAGTTGCCCTGTATAACCCAGAAGGATATTTAATCCAACGACGACGATAGTATAACTCATTGCCAGCAGAATAAGGCTGAGAACATAACCCGACAAGTTAAATATCAACGGAAACAGTACAGCAACAATTAGCGCCAAGAGTGGTATCAGCACGGACAAGGACAAAGCTTTCTGAGCAGACCCACGTACAGGCCTGGATGTTTTTCCATTTTCCTCAAGCATATTCATGAAGCCAATCCTCCCCTATGCCTTTTCCGATACTTTTTCGCCGAAGATGCCCTGAGGTCTAAAGAGCAAAACCAACACCAGGACCGCAAAAGCGAAAGCATCTTTATAAGGTGCACTGATGTAGGCTGCAGCAAAAGTCTCGATGACTCCGATACCCAGTCCGCTGATAATAGCCCCGGTAATGCTACCAAATCCACCCACGATACAGGCGGCGAAGGCTTTTAATGAGATCATAACTCCCATGCCTGTTGTGACATAGAAGATAGGAGCAACCAATACCCCGGCAGCTCCACCAAGGACTGCGCTGTAGACGAAAGTTATGGCGATCATTAAATTTACAGGTACTCCCAGAAGTCTGGCAGTTTCCTTATCCTGGGCGGTAGCTTGCAGTTTTTTACCGAGTAAGGTTTTTTCGAAGAAAAAGTACTGGAAAAGTACCAAAAGAGCGGTTATAGCAATAATTAATAAATACTGAGGATCAATCTTCGCCCCTAAAATATCGACCACGGGCATTTTAAACGGAGAAACCACCCGGCGGGGTTGGGGGCCAAAGAGAGAGAGCGCCAGATTTTGAAAAAGAATGCTCGCTCCAATGGTACTGATAATAACAGGGAGAAAGGAACGGTTCCTTAAAGGATAATAAACGCCAAGTT
>JAJZPA010000225.1 GCA_021811425.1 Bacillota bacterium
GGTCGGAAATTGAGGAGGGTGTTTCGTCCGGTTCATGAGGGGTGGCTGCTGCTTTCTGCAGATTATTCCCAGATCGAACTCCGGATCTTGGCACATTATTCCCAGGATCCCCTTTTGTGCGAATCCTTCTCACTGGGCCAGGATGTGCATACCCGCACGGCAGCGGAAGTGTTTGGTGTGCCACTCGACCGAGTGACATCCGATTTGAGACGTAAAGCAAAAGCCGTTAATTTTGGGTTAGTCTATGGTTTGACCGACTTTGGACTTGCTCGTGACTTGGGTATTCCGCGTCGCGAAGCCAAGTCTTATATTGAGCAATATTTTGCTCGCTACAGTGGGGTCAAGCGCTACCTCGAAGCCGTGGTGGCCAAGGCGAAAGCGGAAGGTCAGGTAAGGACACTATTAAATCGAATGAGACGGATTCCAGAGCTTTATCATCCCAACCGGGTGCAGCGCCAGTTTGGGGAACGCATCGCTATGAATACCCCCGTGCAAGGGACAGCTGCTGACATTATGAAATTAGCCATGGTTGCTGTCGCAGCACGAATGAAAGCGTACCAGGCTGATTGTTTGCTGCAAGTGCACGATGAACTGGTACTGCAAGTGGCTCCTGAGGATTTGCAGGCCGTGGCCGCTGTATTAGTGGAAGAGATGGAGCAGGCTCTGCCTCTGTCGGTTCCTTTGAAAGTTGAATGTAAGACGGGGCCGAATTGGTATGAGATGCAGCCTTTAGAGAAATAAGGTGATGATATGCCCGAACTACCAGAAGTAGAAACAATCCGCCGCACGTTGGTAGGGCACGTGGCGGGCCGAACCATTGAAACGCTAGAGGTTCGCTGGCCGGGTGCGCTTCTGGGATGGCAGGACAGCGAATTTACAGACATCGTTCAAGGCCAAAGGATCGAGGGTATCGGAAGACGGGGAAAATACCTGCTCATTGCTCTGAAACAAGGCTGGACCCTGATTGCCCACATGCGCATGACGGGAAGACTCTTGTATTATGCGCAACCGGAGCCCGCCGAGAAGCACACGCATGTGGTGTTTCGGTTCGATCAGGGTGAACTGCATTTTAATGATGTGCGTAAATTTGGTCGGATTCTGGCGGTGCCGACGGATGAACAGATGCTGATCCCGTCTCTTGCCAGGCTTGGCCCGGAGCCCCTGGAGGCTGGATTTACTCCCACGGTGTTGTATCAGAGGCTGGCAGGGAAAAAGCGACCGATCAAAGCGGCGCTTTTGGATCAGGACGTTGTGGCAGGTCTGGGAAATATTTATACGGATGAGGCCCTTTTTCTCGCTCGGCTAAATCCCTCGCGCGCGGCGCAAAGTCTGAATGAGAAAGAAATCCAAGTTCTTCATGGGGCGATTGTAACGGTTCTGCAAGCGGGAATCGAGGCGCAGGGTACCTCGTTTCGGGATTATCGGGATGCCAATGGAGAAAAGGGAGCGTTTCAGGAAGCACTGCAAGTCTACGGACGTGCGAATGAACCTTGTCAGGTTTGTGGGCGGCCACTGAGCAAAAGCCGCCTCAGCGGGAGGGCAACCGTTTTCTGCCCAGAATGCCAGCACTAGGCTTTTTGATTGTGCGTACTATGACTAGGTAAAGTTGATGGCTCAAAGAAGCAAATGAGAGGTCTGATGCATGAGTATACTCTATTGTCAGGGTTGTGGGGTGGATATCGCAGGGGAAGCGCTGTTGAGAAACATTACCTTTGCCTTGGAAGCAACAGATAAGGCCGGTTTAGTTGGGCCGAACGGAGCGGGCAAGACGACCTTGATCAAGGCTTTTCTGGGAAAGTGGCCTTTAGAAAGTGGTCAGGTTCATCTGTCGGCCACGGTGGGCTATTTACCGCAGAACCCATCTTTACATGAGGGCGGAACGGTGTTCGAGGCCATGCTCGAAGAACGAGCGGATCTTGTGCAGATGCAAGACGAACTGCGTCTTCTTGAACAGAAAATGGGCGCCGATGAAAAACTGTTGAGCCGATATGCTGAGCTTACGGAACGCTTTGAGCGGGAAGGTGGCTATGCCCTTGAGGCTCAGATCCGCAAGATTTTAGCGGGCCTGGGCCTCTCCGAGGAGAGGAACGCCCTCGTCAAACGCTTAAGCGGAGGTCAGAAGACCCGTTTGGCTTTGGGGAAACTGCTTTTGCGCTCACCTGAACTGTTGGTGCTGGACGAACCCACGAATCATTTGGATATTGCTGCCTTGGAATGGCTTGAGAGTTTTTTACGGGATTATGCGGGGGCGGTCTTGGTGGTTTCCCATGATCGCTATTTCCTCAACCAGGTTGTTGGACGTATTTTCCACCTTGAAAACGGCCGGATCCTAGCGTATCCTGGTAACTTCACCCAATACGAACTACAGCGGGCCCTCGAAGAAACGGCACGGGCACGTGAAGCAGAGAAGCTCGGGAAAAAAATCGCCCGTTTGGAGGAGTATATCCGCAGGAACCGGGCAGGGGTTAATGCCAAGCAAGCCCGAGGCCGCGAAGCTCAGCTGAAGAAACTGGAGCCTGTTCAGCAAGACCGGAAAGAAAAAGAATTGCATATGGCCTTGAGCGGAGTCACGCGCAGCGGAGATCGAGTGCTGGCCGTTGAGAACCTGTCTCTCGCTTATGGCGCGCGCCAGCTCTTTCAAGGGGTGAATTTGGAACTGCTCCGGGGAGAGCGGGCTGCTCTTTTGGGCCGCAACGGGGTGGGCAAAACCTCGTTATTGAAGTCTCTAATGCAGGAAGTTCCGACACGAGGAACGATTCGCTTGGGGGCGAATGTGGTTATCGGATATTATTCTCAAGAACATGAGGGGCTGAGTCCCTTAAATTCGGTGATCGATGAGATCCGCCAAGCCTCTGAATTGTATGATCCGGACATTCGCTCCTTGCTCGCCCGTTACGGTTTTGTGGGGGAGGATGTATTTAAGCCGGTTCGAGTTTTGAGTGGTGGGGAAAAAAGCCGTCTGGCACTTTGCAAGCTATTCTTAGTCAAGGCGAACTTTCTCCTTCTTGACGAGCCGACAAATCATCTGGACGGGAATACACGGGACGTCTTGGAGGAAGCCTTGCATGAGTTTGAGGGTACGCTTCTGGTTGTATCTCATGATCGTTATTTTATTGATAAACTCGTCAACAAAGTTCTAGAATTAACGCCCAAGGGGCTGAGTATTTATGAAGGAGACTACACAAGTTATCGGGAAAACCGACAGCCTAAGGTTGAACATCTTGAGAGCCGGAATAAGGGCTACCAGCAAGAAATTCGGGCTGAACAAAAACGGGTGCGCCGTATTCAGCAGCTGGAATCTGAAATTGCTCAATGGGAGCAAAAGTTAGAGCGAGTCGAGGGGGAGCTAGCCCAATGCATATCGGATTATGCAAAAGCGATGGAACTGCAGGCAGAGAGCGAACGTATGCGTACCATATTAAATCAAGCTTATCTGGACTGGGCTGAAGCCAGCGAGCTTTAAAGTCAGGGGACACACCTCCTGAACGCTTATAAGATAAGGCTTTGGAGCCGGAGGAATGTCCCCATTGGAACCTTATCCCATTCATCCCCATATATTAACCTTGAAAAAAGGGGTGGGGGGATACATAGTGAGTCTAGTGAGTTCGTTTCTCATGGCGATTGCGCTTAGTTTGGATGGGTTCGGAGTAGGGTTAACCTACGGGTTGAGACGGATTCGTATTCCGTTGGCATCTCTGGTTGTCATCGCTCTATGTACGGTGGTTGCAATGGGGATGTCCATGTTGTTTGGGCATTGGCTGGTTCGGTGGCTGACAATTATTCCGACACGTATTTTCGGTGCTGTGATTCTTATGGGGCTTGGCGGTTTTCAACTGATTCAGGCACTACGCAGGCATACTCAAGTGTCGGAAGCCTCATTCGGGACTGAAGAGGATGAGGAGGAACTAGCTCCGGTTATGGCCACAGTGGATGCCACCGCTATGCTGGAACCCGTGCTCAACATAAATCTACGGGCCTTGGGACTTGTGGTTCAGGTACTGCGTACCCCGGATTTAGCGGATGTCGATCGCTCCGGTGGGATCAGCCTAAAGGAAAGTTTTTTGCTGGGAAGTGCCTTGGCGATGGATGCTTTTGCTTCCGGCATGGGGGCCGCGATGACGGGGATGGGTTTGTCGGTAATTGTGGTCGTTGCCTTAACCCAATTGGCGATGTTGCGTTTAGGGCAGGAACTTGCAGGTAGAATTCCTCGGGAATTTCTGGTACGCGCAGATCTTTTACCTGGAGCGGTTCTGATCTTGGTTGGATTGGGAAAACTAGTTTAGGATGTGGAAATCATGTGGTTGATCGGCCTGACAGGAGGGATTGGCAGCGGCAAGTCTAGCGTCGCGCGCTGGTTTCGGGAAAGGAGGGTTCCTGTTCTCGATGCTGATACGAGTGTCCGGAAACTGCTGAACAAGGATGCGGAAACCATTGCGCTTATCCGTAGGGAATTTGGCCTTGAGACC
>JAJZPA010000026.1 GCA_021811425.1 Bacillota bacterium
ACATACGATAATTAATTCCTCCAAGAATAGAGCACGATAATACGAAGCGGTTCGATGGTATAAAGCTCACATGGAAACATCATTATAGAGCACATGTAAGGGAGATAGAGGATGTTAGGGACTATTGTTAATGTCCTATCGATTATCTTAGGAGCACTATTAGGAATGGGCTTTGGACGGGCCTTGCCGGAAAAGATGAAGGATACCGTGATTCAGGGAATAGGCCTAGCGGTTCTCCTCATCGGCGGAAGCATGGCCCTGCAAACCAAGAATCCTCTGATTGTTATCGCCAGCCTGGTCGCGGGCGGCATCCTCGGAGAATGGATAGACATCGAACTAAGGCTGCAACAACTCGGACATCGGTTGGAGCGGAAATTCTCAGGGCCAAACAGTAGGGGACGTTTTAGCAAGGCCTTTGTAACCACGAGCTTAATTTACTGTGTGGGGGCAATGGCAATCATGGGCGCCCTGGAGAGCGGCCTCAAAGGCAATCATAGCATTCTATACGCAAAATCGCTGCTAGACGGGATATCTGCCGTCGTTTTTGCTTCTACAATGGGAGTTGGGGTTATGGCTTCGGCCATCCCAGTATTCATTTATCAAGGTTCGATTACACTGGCAGCAGGACTCCTCCAAGGAGTGTTGTCCAACCCCGTCGTTGCAGAAATGAGCGCAACTGGAGGGCTGCTCATTGTTGGCATCGGCATAAACATCTTGGCAATTAAAGAAATAAAAGTGGGCAACCTATTACCGGGCATATTCTTAAGTATCCCATTCACCCTATGGTTTACCCACATGGGCATCTGACGGTAATGTGGAGAGGTTCAAAATAACTCAAACCAAAAAGGGAGGTATGATTCGTGGGAGTTTTTCAAATGGGAATACCGGTAGAGTGGATGCTTGGGGCCATGGGAATGCTCATTGTTCTGACTTGGATTTCGTTAATTTTTGTTTATAGCAGACTAAGAGGATTTCAACGATCCTATCTATCTCTCCAGACTCTAATTTCAGGTGGAACACTGGATTCACTTTTGCGGGATGCACTCGAGCACAATCGGGACTTAGGGGCCAGTCTCGAACGGGTAGACAGTCGCTTGAAAAAGGTTGAGCATAAACTGAGGCTCTCGTGTAACCATACGGGGATCATTCGATTTAATGCATTCGACAACATGGGGAGCGACTTGAGTTTCGCCATTGCATTTACAAATCAGGAAGGAGATGGGCTGGTCCTTTCCTCGATTAACAGCAGGGAAGAGTCGCGAGTTTACGCTAAACCTCTTGCTAAAGGAGAATCGAGTTATCCTCTGAGCGCAGAGGAGAAAGAGGCAATAAATAAGGCCCTTGGCGGGTCTAAATTATGACCTTCTGCTAATAAAGCCGTGAACGCCAGAATGATTGGCCGATCACCTCGCTAATAACCTCCGACATGCGCCAGACGAGGTTCAAACGAGTATTCTGCAAAATCATATATTCCATAAATCCTCCCACGTTAACGATTCCAGTTAAATGGACATTCCCCACTTCCGGAAGCTGTTTATGCACGCCCGCTCCAGGTTTGAGTGGCCCTTCAGCCAAGGTAATGTACCCGATGGAATCCAATCGTCCGAGACAGGCGTCAATAGCCAAGATGTAAGGGTTGACCAAGGTACTGCCGATATGATGAATGTTCTCTGCTAAATTGGTTGCATGCACCGGATCATCCAGTGTTCCCAAAACATGAAGCTGGGGAATGCCTTGGCGGGACAACTGGGTACCAATTAAAGGCCCCAAGGCATCCCCTGTTGAGCGATCCGTACCGATGCATAAGACAAGGACAGGCCGATGGTGAACTTCACGAAATAGTGCAGTTAACCGATGGCGGAGATCCGCCCTGCCATTAAGATCATCAATATGTATTTTTAGTTCACGGGGTTCAGTAAAAACTGATAACAAACTCAAGAGCAGGCCCCCTGTCAAATCCTATTCTTTTAAAATATTCCCATTCAACCCAAAGTTTATGCATGAGGGTGCATCCTGAGCCATAAGCATGTGGCAAGGAGGGATGCCCATGCTGAAAACGTCGTTCCAGGTTGCGGCGACTTATGTAGGAGCCGTCATGGGGGCGGGATTTGCTTCTGGACAGGAGATTCAACAGTTTTTCGTCCGTTTTGGCCCGTGGGGTTTACTGGGGATTATGGCGAGTGCCGTTCTGTTTGCCTGGCTCGGATGGGTTATGCTCGATCTGCAAGAAAACTGGCGAAGCGCAACCTATCCGGAATTCTTTCTTAGCCTTTTTGGAGATAGTTTGGGAAAAGTGGCCGATATTTTGGTTAGTATTCTTCTCTTGTTAGGAATGTTGGCTATGCTTTCAGGTAGTGGCGCGCTCTTCAATGAGTATTTTGGCCTATCGCGCTGGCTTGGTATTTGGCTTACCGCTGGGGTTATTGGCTTGGCGCTTTGGTATCGGGGGGAAGGCGTTCTCTGGATCAATTCCGTGTTAATTCCTCTGAAATTTGCCTTTTGCTTGGGAATTGCACTCCTGGCTTTCTTTTGGGCTAAATCGGGCGATGGTGAAGGCCTTCCCTTGGAACCATCGTTGTTATTAGGCCATTGGTTAGTCGCAGCGATTTTGTATGTTTCTCTTAATCTTACCTTGGCCATGGTTGTTTTTGCCTCGTTAGGCAGGACAATTCAAAAGCCGGGTGCCCGCCTGGGCGCGGTAGCAGGTGGCGTGGCTCTGGGGCTATTTGCGATGGTGATCGGTGCCGCACTGTTGCGATTCCCAGAAGTATCTGGACTAGAAATTCCCATGGTAGCTGTGGCCGCAAAGTTGGGGGATTGGCCTGCCTTTCTCTATGTCGTTGTCTTATGGCTAGCGATGCTGACGGCTGCTATAGGTAATGGATTCAGTCTGGTCAGCAGAATCGTTGATTCCGGATTTACCTCATATCATTGGGCATCCTTTTTGGTATTATCTGCCGTTGTTCCTCTAGCAGGTATGCGTTTTTCGCAGATTGTCAAGATTGGATATCCGATCTTTGGGTATATGGGCCTGGTTTTTTTGCCCGTTCTTTTCTATCATTGGTACCGTGGGTAAATATGAAATCTTGAGGTGGAATATGGAAAGGCACTATCTGGTAGGTACGGCGGGACACGTTGACCACGGAAAAACTGAGCTGATTCGGGCGCTTTCGGGAATGGATACGGATCGTCTTAAGGAGGAAAAGCAAAGAGGGATTTCTATTGAACTGGGTTTTGCTCACATGAATCTGCCCAGCGGGAGAGATGTGGGAATTGTCGACGTGCCGGGGCATGAACGTTTTGTCAGGCAAATGTTAGCGGGTGCTGGTGGCATGGATGTTGTGCTGCTAGTGATAGCCGCAGATGAAGGGATAATGCCCCAGACAAGGGAACACCTGGACATTCTAACGTTGCTCGCGATCCCACGCGGAATTGTTGTTTTGAACAAAATCGATCTCGTGGACCAAGAATGGCTTGAACTGGTCGAAGAAGACATTAAAGAGGAATTGACAGGGACATCCTTTGCTAATTCCCCTGTTTTCAAGGTTTCTGCGCTGAGTGGGCAAGGGATTTCTGAGCTTAAGCGCGGGATCGATACGGTTTTGGACGCAGGGCAGAGCAAGAAGGCAGCGGGCCCTGCCAGAATGCCGCTTGACCGTGTGTTCAGCGTTCAGGGGTTTGGAACAGTCGTGACCGGAACGCTCTATAGCGGAAGCATTGAAATAGGACAAGATGTTGTGATCGAGCCCGCGCATCGCATTGCCAAAGTTCGTACGCTACAAGTGCACGGGACAAAAGTAGTTAAGGCCCAAGCGGGGCAGCGCGTGGCTGTAAATCTGGCCGGAGTAGAAGTGTCAGAGGTGGAAAAAGGAACCGTTTTGGCGGAGCTGAATACCTTCTCGGTAGGAAATATTTTGGATCTAAAGGTTCAGAGCCTCGCTTCTATGGACAAGCCGATTATTCAACGACAGCGGGTGCGTTTTCATTTGGGCACGGCAGAAATCCTAGGCCGAATCCATCTGCTCGACCGGGAGCAAATTCAGCCGGGAGAAGAGGCATATGCCCAGATTCTCCTTGAGGAGCCGACATTAGCAGCGCCTCAGGATCGATTTGTCATGCGTTTTTATTCGCCCGCCCATACGATTGCCGGCGGCAAAGTTTTGGGAGTTGCTGAGTTTAAACAAAAACGTTTTAAAGAAAGTACGCTTTCTGTTATGCACCTAAAAGACATAGGAAATCCCCAAGAACTTTTAGTTCGAGAGTTGAATGAACCCAAGAGTATGAACGAATTGGTCGGGGTATTTCATGTTGCTGCGAGTGAAATCGAAACTTGGTTAGCAGAGCTTCAGCACGACGATAGAATTGAGGTCTGGCTGGAAGGATCCCAGCTGCACTACTGGGCCAAGGAAAAAGCAGAAGCGTGGCGGCAGAAGGTCCTCGCTATCGTCCGGGGTTATGTATTGTCCAACCCCCTGCGGCGCGGTATCGGCAGAGAGGAGCTTAAGAACCGGATGAAGATCGCTTGGCCGCATCCTCTTTGGCAGGCTCTTTTGGAAGAAGGGGCCGGGCGTGGTTACTATCGTCTGGAAGGAGGAAAAATTCAAGCACCGGAAGGAGCAGACCTTCCGATTGGACTTGCTCAACGGGTGGATTGTCTGGCACGGGAATGGATTTCTGCCGGCTTAACTCCTCCGGATCTGACTCGTGCAGCTTCTGCCTGTCAAATAAATTTGCAAGAGGTCGGGGAATATGCTGGGTATTTTTGTGAGCTTGGGGAATGGATTGCGACGAATGGAATTTATTTTAGCCGGCAGGCCATGGGTGAAGCACAGACATCTCTTGAGCACTATCTTAAGGAGCACGGGGAAGCCAGCGTCGCAGAAATCCGGGAAATATGGGGCGTTTCACGGAAATTTGCGGTGCCTTTATTGGAATACTTTGATGAACATCACCTAACACGCCGGGTCGGAGACAAGCGCACTCTATATTGAATGTAAAGACGATGTAACTAGTCAGAAGTCAGAGAACCAGCGAAAACATTTGAAGACTTACTGGTATGGCAGAAGGCGCACTTGTTCGTGCTTATCATTGATGCTCGATGAAGATAATTATATTGACAAGGAACGCCATTTAACTTTAATATAGAAACAACTGAATAGTCGTAGTGTGGTAGTACAGTAGGAAATGGGCATTGACACTTCCTGCGGAAGTGTTTTTTATTGCCCAAAATAGGGAGGCGTATTTATGAAAAGGTTTCTAGCGTTGTTGAGTGCCATCATGCTTCTAACAATAGGGCTGGTCGGTTGTGGGACGACAGCGGCTACTTCTAATTCCGGGGGGAATGGCGGCCAGAAGATGGTCAAGGTTGACATTATTCAGATTGTTGAACATCCCGCGTTGGATGCTGCCCGTCAAGGGTTCTTGGAGACATTAAAGGCCAATGGTTATGAAGAAGGGAAGAATCTCAAGGTCGACTACAAGAATGCCCAGGGGGATACATCAACATTGAATACGATTGCTCAGAAATTTGCGTCAGACAAGCCGGATCTCGTTTTGGCGATTGCCACTCCTTCGGCACAAGCTATGGCCGGAGCGAGCAAGGATATTCCGATTTTGATTACAGCGGTTACGGACCCCGTAGCGGCAAAGCTTGTGAACAGTAATGAAAAACCCGGAACCAATGTCACCGGGACCACGGATATGAATCCACTCAAGCAACAGTTTGAGCTTCTCAAAAAGCTCATTCCCCAGGCCAAGAAAGTTGGCATAATTTATAACGCCGGAGAAGTCAATTCTCAAGTCCAAGTCAAAATGGCGAAGGATGTTGCCGTCACGATGGGCCTGCAAATTGTGGAAGCGACGGTAGCCAGCACGGCTGACGTGCAGCAGGCCACCCAATCGCTGGTTGGCAAGGTGGATGTCATTTATGTCCCAACGGACAACATGGTTGTGTCCGCTTCCCCCACCGTGCTTCAGGTTACGGACAAGGCAAAGATTCCGGTGATTTCCGGGGAAAGCAGCGTCGTTGAAAAGGGTGCTTTGGGAACAATCGGGATAAACTACAAAAACCTGGGCAAACAGACGGGCGAGATGGCACTGAAGGTGCTAAAAGGTTCCAAACCGCAAGACATGGCCATTGAAGGCCAAAAAGATTTTGATACCGTTATCAATAAAACCGATGCCGCCCTCCTGGGAATCAAGATTCCGGATGACTTAAAAGGCGTTCATTTGATCGACACAAAATAACGCCTGGACAAATAGCACGAAAGTCGTCAGGGAAGACCGGGAAACACGGCAGGAAATACGAACCGATGAGGTGTAATGATGTCCTGGCAAGTCTTTTCTGGAACGTTAGAACAAGGTTTAATGTACGCGATCATGGTTCTTGGTGTTTATCTAACCTTCCGTGTCCTTGATTATGCCGATCTGACGGTCGATGGCAGCTTCACCCTTGGAGCTGCCATTGCCGCGCGTTTAATCTTTTCGGGTCAAAATCCCTGGTTGGCTTCAGGGCTGGCTTTTCTCGGAGGATTGTTGGCAGGGGCTTTCACAGGTGTTCTGCACACGAAGTTCAAGATTACGCCTTTGCTTTCCGGGATCCTAACCATGACAGCACTCTACTCCGTCAACTTGAGGATCATGGGCAGACCCAATATTCCCCTCTTGCGATTGCGCACAATTTTTAGCGATGTTGCTCAACTCCCATTCATGGAGCGGTATGGGGTGTTAGTTTTGAGTCTGATCACGGTGTTGATCTTAGGACATTTTCTTTATCTCTTTTTAGAAACCGAGATCGGGATTGCTCTACGCGCGACAGGGGATAATGAACTGATGATCCGTAGCCAGGGTGTCAATACGGACCAGATGAAAATTCTTGGTTTGTCATTGTCCAATGGTATGGTGGCGTTTGCAGGGAGCTATGTAGCCCAGAACCAACAATTTGCCGATGCGAGCATGGGCATTGGCATGATTATTGCTGGCTTGGCCTCAGTTATCATAGGGGAAGTCCTGATCGGAACAACTACGATCCGACGCACTATTTTAGCGGTTATTTTCGGAGCCGTCGTATATCGGGTCATCATCGCCTTGGTCCTCCAACTGGGCCTGGCTCCGACGGATCTAAAACTGGTCACATCCATCATCGTCATTATTGCCTTGAGTTCGCCCGGTATTAAGAAGAGAATTTTTCCGCGTTCTGGCTCTCGTGCTGGAAAGGGGGTAAACTGATGCTTAGCGTCCGGGAAATCCTCAAGACGTTTAACAAAGGAACCATCAATGAAAAGCGGGCACTTAATGGAGTTTCCCTGCAGCTGGCAGCAGGCGACTTTGTCACAGTTATTGGCAGCAATGGAGCAGGCAAGTCAACCTTGTTAAACTCTATTGCCGGAGATTTCTGGATCGATCAGGGAGAAATCCGAATCGCTGGCTGCGAGATTACAGGATGGCCGCAGTATAAGCGAGCAAGCTTGGTTAGCCGGGTTTTCCAAGATCCGATGCGGGGTACGGCTGCATCGATGACGATTGAGGAAAACATGGTTATGGCCTTGCGTCGCGGGCAGTCCCGGCGTTTGCGCCGGGCGATATCCGTGAAAGAGCGAGAGTATTTTCGAGGCGAACTTAGGAAACTGGGTTTAGGCTTAGAAGATCGTTTAACCAATAAGGTCAGCCTTTTGTCAGGCGGGCAGCGGCAAGCCTTGACGCTGTTAATGGCGACTTTGCGGGAGCCAAAGCTCATCCTTCTCGATGAGCACACTGCGGCTCTCGATCCGAAGACCGCAGAAAAAGTCCTGGATTTGACCTGTCGCGTCGCGGCGGAAAATCAGCTCACAACCCTGATGATTACGCATAACCTTGATCACGCCTTAAGTGTGGGCAATCGTACAATCATGATGCATGAAGGCAGGATTATCCTCGATCTCCGCGAAGGGGAGCGGGCCAACATGACGATTAACCGCCTCTTCGAGATGTTTGAGAAGGCGAGCGGCTCACATATTCATAATGACCGCATGATTTTGGCCTAGTACGAAATATATTTTAGTTCAATAGCATTGATCTTGGATCACCGGAGGCTCCGCATCACGCTTAACGTGACGCGGAGTTCTCATTATCGGAGATATTCGCAATACGAAAGTTTGTACTAAAACAGGTTAGTGATTGACACCTTAATATATAAAATATAAAATATGTTTAAAATTAGAAAGCACTAAGTTTTCTAATTTGAGGAGAAGGGGTCTCTGTCTATATCTATTGGGGTTCGTAGGCGGAGGCTTTTTTGCACGGACGATAGGGGGAATTGCGGAGAAAAGACTTGGATGACAGAACGACAGTGGCTAGGTGTAGTGGCTAGGTGTTCTAAAAAGAGGGAGGAATACGGACAAATGAAGAAAATTCTCAGTTTGGCCTTGGTGGGAATTCTAGGAGTAACGCTTGTTTCCGGATGTGGAACGACGGGTGGTGCCAGCACATCGAGTGGCGGCTCGGGTGGTACGATTAAGATTGGGGCTAACTTAGAGCTGACCGGTGGTACAGCCATGTTCGGTCAAGAAGCTAAAAATGGCATTAGCTTGGCTTTTGAGCAACAAAATGCCAAAGGTGGCGTATTGGGTAAGAAATTGGAACTTGTTGCCGCGGACAACAAATCGGATGCTGGAGAATCAACGGCTGCAGTCACTAAGCTTGTAACGCAAGACAAAGTGGTTGCTGTGATTGGAAGTATGACCAGTTCTGTAACTTTAGCTGCAGTTCCGGTTGTGACAGATAATAAGATTCCAATGGTTTCTCCCAGTGGTACGAACGCAAAAGTAACGGTTGACAATGGCCAACTCAGGCCTTGGATTTTTAGAGCTTGCTTTATTGACCCTTTCCAAGGAAAAGTAGGTGCAAAGTTTGCGCTGAATACGTTAAAAGCTAAAACGGCTGCGATTATTATTGACCAAAAGAGCGACTATTCCAAGGGTTTGGCTGATGCTTTCGTTACCAACTTCAAACAAGGTGGCGGACAAATTACCGGAACTGAGCAATATGTTGCTGGCAGTGACAAAGACTTCCGTCCAATCTTAACCCGGATAAAATCCCAAAACCCAGATCTAATTTGGGTACCGGGCTATTATCAAGAAGTCGGTATGATTGTGAAACAAGCTCGCGAACTCGGTATGAATCAACCATTTGCCGGCGGGGACGGCTGGGATGATGCCAAACTGTTTGAAATTGGTACTCCTGCGGCTCTGAACAATACCTATTATGTTGACCACGTTGCGACAGCTGCACCGGATATGGTACAGTTTGTCAAAGACTATCAAGCCAAATTCGGGCATGAGCCGAATGCTATGTCTGCTTTAGCTTACGATGCAGCCAACATGATCGTTAAAGCGATTGAGACGGCTGGGTCTGTGGATTCCTCAAAAATTCGGGATGCTTTAGAAAAACTCAAAGACTTTAAAGGTGTAACCGGTGGAATCACAATTGATCCGGCGACCCATAATCCCACAAAGAGTGCAGTAATCAAACAAAATAAAGACGGTAAGACCGTATATCTGACCACCGTAACACCGTAACAAAAACCTTACACATAAATAACCTGTGATTGGTTATGTGCGGTGTTCCTGCATTAGGAGGGGGGGACAAAACTGCCCCCCCTCCTTTGGAATAACATAACAGAAAATATCACTTGGTCTCGATCACCGGCTTTTCTTTACCAATCTAATCGGTATAGGAGTGAAAACATGGGACATATCCTTCAACAATTTAGTCAGCAGGCTGTCAATGGTCTCTCCTTGGGAAGTATCTATGCTTTGATTGCCCTTGGCTATACGATGGTTTACGGAATCGTTAAATTAATTAACTTCGCGCACGGTGACGTGATGATGGTTGGAGCCTATTTGGGCTGGATTGCAACGACTCAGTTACACTGGTCTTTTTTGCCTGCTTTGTTTTTCGCCATGGTCGTCAGTGCCATCCTTGGGATGCTCATTGAGCGTATTGCCTATAAACCATTGCGGAACGCTTCTCGCATTGCGGCACTGATCACAGCCATTGGAGTATCATTATTTTTGGAATATGGCGGGATGTTGCTTGTTACGGCCCAAGTTCAGACCTATCCCCCTGTTTTTCCGGAGACAGTGTACAATGTAGCCGGGATTATGTTTAAGTACGGGGATGTTGTTATGCTTGTTACTTCCGTTGTTCTGATGTTTCTTCTTCATTTTACTGTGCAATATACAAAAGTGGGAAAATCGATGCGTGCTGTGTCTTTTGATAAAGATGCCGCTTTACTCATGGGAGTAAACGTCAACAATACCATTTCCGCTACGTTTGCCATCGGCTCTGCCTTGGCTGGCGCAGCCGGAGTTCTCATGGGGGTGTATTTTAATACCATCGATCCTCTCATGGGCATTATTCCCGGCTTGAAGGCGTTTGTTGCTGCAGTATTGGGCGGGATCGGTATTATCCCCGGAGCCATGGTTGGAGGATTAGTTTTGGGTCTTACCGAAGCATTCGTCAGCGGCTTAGGTGCTTCAACCTGGCGGGATGCTGTGGCATTTCTAATTTTAATTCTCGTTTTGATCATTAAGCCAACAGGGCTTTTTGGTAAGAACGTGCGTGAGAAAGTGTAGGTGATGATAGTGAGCAAATGGTTAAATCGTAAAAATGTGTTTGGTCTTCTTGCAGCCATATTGTTTTATGCTGTGATTCAAGGCTCGATTCTCACCGATATTTTGCCACCGTTCTATAAACTTAACTTGATCCTCATCTGTATCTATATTATTTTGGCAACAAGTCTGAATTTGATTAACGGAATCACGGGGCAGTTTTCAATTGGCCATGCCGGATTTATGGCGATTGGAGCATACCTATCGGCTATAATTACCGCTAAGCTGCATGGTCCCCTGGCGCTTGGTCTCCTTGTTGGAGCCTTAGTGGCTGCTGCGGTAGGATTCTTAGTCGGCTTGCCGACGCTTCGTTTAAAAGGTGACTATTTGGCCATTGCTACCTTAGGAGTGGGTGAAGTTGTCCGGATTGTATTCCTTAATACGGAGTACGTCGGCGGTGCAGCTGGCTTTACACTATCGAGCAAAATTAATTGGTCATGGTCCTTTTGGTTGATGGTTCTTAGTGTTGTGATTATGCATAACTTAATCAATTCCACCCATGGGCGCGCCTGTATCTCTGTGCGAGAAAATGAAATCGCTGCTGAAGCTATGGGTATAAACACAACGAAGTATAAAGTGTTGGCGTTCACTTTTGGCGCTTTCTTTGCCGGATTGGCCGGAGGAATTTATGCCAACTACATGTATATCATCCAACCGATGACCTTCAGTTTCTTAAAGTCTTTTGACATTTTGGTCATGGTCGTATTGGGCGGTCTTGGAAGTCTCACCGGAAGCATTTTTGGCGCTATTTTCATGACGGTCATATCGGCTCTTCTGGCTAGTTTCCCAGAATGGCGCATGGTTATCACTGCTTTGCTCCTTGTGGTCATGATGGTGTTTAGGCCGACCGGTTTAATGGGGACGAAGGAGTTTAGCCTCAATTTCCTGCGAAAGAAGGGTGAGAGAAATGCTGCTTAATATTGAGAACCTCTCGAAATCTTTCGGCGGCTTGAAAGCAGTTTCTAATCTGAATATTGAGATCCGTGAAGGGGAACTCATCGGCTTGATCGGTCCAAACGGTGCTGGAAAAACAACGGTGTTTAATTTGTTAACCGGGGTTTACGATCCCACTGAGGGTAAAATGCTGTTTCAAGGTAAAGATGTCAGCGGCCTCAAACCCTACCAAGTGACGCACCGTGGCATGGCGCGTACATTTCAGAATATCCGCTTGTTTGGTGACCTCAGTGTGATCGATAATGTTAAGATTGCCTTTCATCAGCATGCCAAGTATTCGACGTTAAGCGCAATACTGCGAATGCCTGGTTACTTTAGCGGGGAAGAAGAAATGGAGCAAAAGGCACTTGAACTGCTTCAGGTGTTCCATTTGCAGGGTAAGGCTAGGGAAATCGCTAAAAACCTACCATATGGTGAACAACGGCGTTTAGAAATCGCGCGTGCTTTGGCAGCTAAGCCAAAGCTTCTGCTTCTGGATGAACCTGCAGCCGGTATGAATCCGCAAGAGACGCATGAACTCATGGAACTCATTCGCTGGATCCGTGAACATTTCCAGATTACAATTTTGCTCATTGAACATGATATGTCTCTGGTAATGGGGGTTTGTGAACGGATTTACGTCTTGGACTACGGTATAATTATCGCTCATGGTAATCCGGCAGAGATCAAGAGTAATCCGAAAGTCATCGAAGCATACCTGGGAGAGGAGGTTATTTAATGCTTGTACTTGAAGATGTGCATGTTTATTATGGTGCAATCCATGCACTTAAGGGGATCTCTTTCCAGGTAAACCAAGGGGAAATTGTGACACTCATTGGTTCCAATGGTGCCGGGAAAAGCACTTCTTTAAAAACAATTTCGGGTTTACTCCGTCCCAAACAAGGAAAAATGACATTTAATGGCGAAGATCTAGGCAGTATTCCACCTCAAAACGTTGTCGCCAAAGGGATATCCCAAGTTCCTGAAGGCCGGCGGGTATTTGCCAATATGACGGTTATGGAAAATTTGGATATGGGTGCCTTCTTGCGCAAGGACAAGAGCGGTATCAAAAAAGATGTCGAGCGGGTATTCGAACTTTTTCCACGCTTAAAGGAGCGTAAGAGTCAAGTGGCCGGGACACTTTCCGGTGGTGAACAACAAATGCTAGCCATGGGAAGGGCATTGATGTCTAAACCACAACTCATGCTTTTAGATGAGCCTTCTATGGGCCTTGCCCCAATACTCGTTAAGCAAATCTTTGATATTATTAAAGAAATTAATGCGCAAGGCACGACCATTCTACTCGTTGAGCAAAATGCGCATATGGCCTTGTCCGTTGCCAACCGCGCTTACGTTTTGGAAACTGGAAAAATTGTACTGGGCGGTGAGGCCAAAGAGCTAGCTGCCAGCGAAGAGGTTCGTAAGGCGTATTTAGGCGGCTAGTGAACAGTCTATTCTCCAGGGAATGCATAATATAGAACAACCATAACCATCTTGCTAAATTCCTGAATAAATTTTCCGCTGCCCGGGTCAAAAGTGTTAAATCTGTGGCAGCGGGCTATAATTATAAAGAGGCAAGAAAGGGGCGGTTTACATGTATGTAAGAAATTTCATGTCTACCCCGGTTGTATCCATCAGTCCGAATGACACGATTGCAGACACGTTGGCACTGATGCGGGAGAAACAAATCAATCGGATGCCGGTCGTCGACAAGGGAAAGGTTGTTGGATTGGTTACGGATGGTGATCTGAGAGAGATTTCTCCTTCTCCGGCCACAACTCTAAGTATTTTTGAGTTAAATTATTTGGTAGCCAAGACTGCAATCCGCGAGGTGGCCGTTAAGCACGTTATTTCGTGCACTCCTAACACAAAAATTGAAGACGCGGCCCTTTTAATGAGGGAACACAAAATCGGCGGGCTGCCCGTAGTGGAAGATGGTCAGCTTGTCGGCATAATCACACAGACCGATATTTTTGATGCCTTTCTCGATACGCTGGGTTTCCGCAGCCCCGGCCAACGGGTTGTTGTGGAAACGAAGGATGAAGTAGGAGTTATTTCCGAGATGTCCGCCATAATCAAAGATTACGATGTCAATATCGCCAGTTTAGCACTTTTTCATCGGTCCCATGCCATGGTTCAAATTTTAGCGCGCTTGAATGGGGAACAGGCTACGGAAGCGATCAATGCGCTGAAGGCTAAGGGGTATCAAATCGAATAGTCGGCTGAGTTTTAAAGGCTGATGTCAGTAGGGGCTTTCGTCTGAGCGGAGAGGCTTAGGCGTAAGCCTTAGCTTTTCTCGTACCAGTCAGAAAGTAATTTTGGGTGGCAGAAGTGCAACTAAGACTTCCGCCTGCGCTGAGGCTTGGCGCCAGCCAAGTTTTCTTTATACCAGTCAGAAAGTATATCTTTGTGGTGGCATAAGTGCAACCTCGGCTTCTGCTGTCGCCCGATTGTCCCACTGGGACAATCGCGGCACAAGCCGGGTTTTCTTTAGCAAAATGTATAGGCTGAAGATAGCTTCTGGGGTTCGATAAGAATAAGGGGAGATGTAAGGTGTACCTGTTTAACCGTTCTATTACAGTCAATGTTCAGACCGATGATTACAAGACGGCGCTGGTCAGTGGGGTGTTTCTCGATAGCCATCATGAGTGGTGTTTAAATTTTAGCGTGGATCTAGAGACTTACGAAGTTACAATGGCTTATGGGGAGCTGCGCCGGGCCCCTCACCCAGATTGCCTTAAAGTAGAGGAGCGGGTCAAGGAATTGGTTGGCTTGAAACTGGTTCATGGGGTGCGGAAAAAGATCGAGGCAGCGGTCGGCAAGGGAATGGGCTGTACACATTTAACCGACTTGACGTTAGAATGTGTCAAAGGGCTTGTCCAGGCTCGTTTCAATCTTATGGAACGACAATTGCCAGCAGAGGAAATGACGAACTATGTAGAGGATTATCTGAAAGGTTCCTGCTATCATTTTCGTGAGGATTCGGAAATCTATGGCGGAAAAGTGAAAGCCCACTTATAGAAGTGGGCATTTTGAAAAGAGTGAATAAATCGCAGCCCGGCGTTCTTTAAACGATCTAGGCTGCGCTTTTTTGGGTACTTTCTGGGAATACTACTTTTTAGTATAAGCAATCAGTACTTTTTCGGTTGAAGAATGTTTTTGATTCAGTTCTTGTTCCAATGATTTGATGTGCTGCAGCTCATCTTGACTAAGGTTGGCAATGGGATATTTGTCCACTAGAAGATCCTCCTTTCTAGACATCTATTTAAAAGGTATTACTTCTAGCCTTGACGAAATATTTCCAATTTATACCTGGAGAGGGGTTATTCTAAACTTGCCCGAGGAAAGGTGGTTGTCTGTGCTTTCTCAGATTCGTCAAACGTGGCTCATAATTCGTTTTGTGCAGACGGTCTTTCCTGTCGTTGAGCAGGAACTTACGATCTGGCGGCAGCAGGCTCAGCAGATTCCCGATACCCTGCTCAAAGAACAAGCCTTGGCCAGCCTGCAGGCCAAGCGTTTCCACGCCCAAGGAGGAGCCATTTATGGATTATATCCTGCTTTAAGTGAGACGGCGCAAACGGAAATCCTGCACTTCATTGTGGCCTATCAAACCATCAGCGATTATTTGGATAACCTCTGTGATCGAGCTGGGGTTGAGGATGCAAAAGCCTTTCGGCAGCTTCATATAGCGATGGATGAGGCATTTACCCTAGAAAAACCTTTGTCAGACTACTATCGTTTTTATCCTTTCACAGAGGATGGGGGATATCTTGTAAGCCTGGTGAAAGGCTGCCAGGAGGCTCTGGCTTCTCCGGCTCTTACGGGGGTTCTGCCAGTCCTGCGCCGTTATGCGGAACGCTATGCCAACCTGCAGACGTATAAACATATCCGTAAGTCGGAGCGTAATGCCGCCATGCAACAATGGTTGCGGCCCCTGATGGCTGAGTATCCTGGATTCAGGCCGTGGGAGCTGGCGGCAGCTTCTGGCTCTACTCTCGGAATCTTTTACTTTGCAGCTTTAGCCAAGGCAGAGCAGCAGGGGCCTTGGCTTTCGGAGGCTGAGGCGGCTTATTATCCATGGGTGAATGCTTTCCACATCTTGCTAGACTATTTTATCGATCGGCTGGAAGATGTGGAAAACGGGGATCTCAACCTAGTTGCTGATTACGTTACGGATGTAGAAATGGCCGAACGAATGACCTTTATCTATCGGACAGGACGAGAACGGATCGCCAAGCTCCCTTACCCTAATTTCCACAGAGCAGTCTTAGATGGGCTCTTGGCGATGTATCTGTCGGATCCGAAAGCACACGTGACCGTTAATCAGAAGACGACTGAGGCTCTTCTGGCTGCAGGAGGTTGGTATCCGCGTTTTTTGCTCCGAGTGATAAATATGCTGCGTAGAAGGCGGATTATTTGATCGAAACTTTTCATCGCGAAGGGTTTATGTTAAACTGTAAGAGTCAGTTGGGGATGGATGGTGGCTGGTGCTGCCCCCGGACTTCAAATCCGCGTGTCGGGACGCAGAACGTTCCGAGGTGTGTTCGATTCGCACGCATCCCCGCCAAAGGCTTTGTTCATTCAAAGTAGTCAATATGAATTTAAAGCGGCCTAAGGCTGCTTTTTTCTGCCCTTTTTGCGCTTTCTTTGTTTAAAATAAGCTTGGGGGCAGGATTTTCAGGTATTGAAAACGAATCATCTAAGAAAGGAGGGAGCCCATGAACATTGTTGACGTGTTGATTCTTGGACTCATATTGCTTGGAGCGTTGCAAGGGTATCGCCGTGGGCTCTTGAGCGGACTGGCTAATTTTATGGGATCGCTTGCTGGTTTTGTCTTGGCGGCCCATAATTATGAAGCGGTGCTTAAGGCACTGGAGAAAAGGTTTCCGCTCCAGGTTTGGGTTGAGCCTTTTGTATACAAAGTCATTTGGGCTCAGATTCAGACCCAGGCACAGGTGCTCAATGGGAGTATCCTGGAGCAGATCCTCAGCCTGTTTCCCTTGGAACTCCGTTCCCTCGTGACGAATGGCAAGGGGGCATTGCAATCGGTCACCCAGGGAGTTTTGGAAGAAGCAGCACACCGAATGGCGGTTTCGTTGGCGGAAAACCTATTAAGGCTGTTTGCTTTTGCCTTGGTCTTTTATGGTGTTTACCTTCTCGTGCATCTGGCAGTCGGAATTTTCCTGCGGCCCCTGGGCGCGTTCAGCGGCACACTCAATCATGGAGGTGGCTTGATGTTTGGGGGACTTTCCGTATTTGTGGCCTTGGCTGTTTTGACTGGAATTCTTTCACCAGTACTCGCATTAGGAATCAGTCCTAAGCTTGTTTTGATTCAGGAGAGCTGGTTTTATCCGCAGTTCCTTCAACTGTTCAAGCTGCTGGATCAGGTCTTTGCGGCTCAAGTTGTGCCGAAACTTTTGGACCCTTTGCAGCTTAAGAATATTTTCCCGGCAAAGTGACGTCAAGTGAACGCTCACGGGTAGAAGTGGGCCTTGTGAACGAGGATAAGCGGGAGGGAATGCTTTGGTTGAGCTAAACCTTGGGGACACGGTTCGTTTACGCAAGCCCCATCCGTGCGGGAGTACGGATTGGAAAATTATGCGTACCGGAATGGATTTTCGGATTCAATGTTTGGGTTGCGGGCATCAAGCATGGATTACGCGGGTTAAATTAGAACGACAGCTTAAAACTGTTTTAAGCTGTGCTGAAAAAAGCCCGGAAAGGTAAACGATGGTCTCGAACGACCTTTTAATAACACGAGGAGGAACACCATGACCTTACATGCAGGAATTGTCGGGTTACCAAATGTTGGCAAATCGACCTTGTTTAATGCCATCACGCAAGCTGGAGCAGAGGCGGCCAACTACCCATTCTGCACGATTGAACCCAATGTAGGGATTGTTCAAGTTCCCGATGAGCGTCTGCAGGTGCTGGCAACGATGGTTCACCCTGATCGGATCGTGCCAGCGACGGTTGAATTTGTCGACATTGCCGGACTGGTAAAAGGCGCGAGTCAAGGGGAGGGGCTAGGCAATAAGTTTCTCTCCCATATTCGCGAGGTGGATGCGATCGTGCATGTCGTGCGTTGTTTTGAAGACAGTAATGTTGTCCATGTGGAGGGCAGCGTCAATCCCCAGCGGGACATCGAAATCATCGACCTGGAATTGATCCTTTCTGACCTTGAGAGTGTAGAGAAACGCAAGGAACGCGCAGCCAAACTTTTGAAAGCGGGTGACAAGAAGGCCCTCATCGAAGTCAACTTACTGAACCGTCTGCAAGCGGTTTTCGAACAAGGACGGGGTGCCCGAACTTTGTCCTTCGATCAGGATGAGAAGGAAATTCTCAAGAACTTTCCGCTTTTGACGAATAAACCGATTCTCTATGCGGCTAATATCAGTGAAGCAGAAGTAGCCGACGCTGCAGACAATCAATTTGTTCAGAAGGTGCGCGCGATTGCTGCGGCTGAGCGTGCCGAAGTGGTGGTGATCTGTGCCAAGATTGAAGCCGAGATAGCGGAGTTGCCACAGGAAGAGAAGGGGTTGTTCCTTGCCGATCTTGGTCTCCAGGAATCGGGTTTGGATCGTTTGATTCGGGTTGCGTTTCATCTCCTGGGGCTTATGACCTTCTTTACTGCGGGACCGATGGAAGTCAAGGCTTGGACGATTTATCAAGGAACGAAGGCTCCCCAGGCGGCCGGGACCATCCACAGCGATTTCGAGCGGGGCTTCATCCGGGCGGAGGTCGTGTCCTACCCTGATTTTACGGAGAATGGAGGGCTCGCGGGGGCACGGGACAAGGGCCTTGTCCGGCTGGAAGGAAAAGAGTATGTCATGCAAGATGGGGATATCGTGCATTTCCGTTTTAATGTTTGAAACACTGCTTGATTTTTGAATAAAGTAATGGTATAATTTTAGCCTGTGAGTTAACATCCCTGCTCCGTGAAATACGGGGCCAATAGTCCGGGGGGAGGTGCAGTATGAAAGCGTACGAAAATCTTTATATCATCCGGCCTGATCTGGATGATGAAGCGGTTGCTGTGACTGTGGACAAGTTCACCAATGTGCTCGCCAACAATGGCGGGGCCGATGTGGTGGTGGACAAGTGGGGCAAACGCCGCTTGGCTTATGAGATCAAAGATTATCGGGAAGGTTTTTACGTCCTGATGAGCTTTGAAGGAGAGGCCCGTACCGCAGAGGAATTGGAGCGGACGATGAAAATCTCCGATGATATTCTTCGCTATCTGACGACGAAGAAGGAAGACTAGGAGGGGTTTCAGGTGTTGAACCGTGTCGTTTTGATTGGCCGTTTAACCAAAGACCCCGAATTGCGCTACACTCAAAGCGGAGTGGCTGTGGCAACCTTTACATTGGCTGTAGATCGGAAGTTCAAGAACGCCCAGGGAGAGAGGGAGACTGACTTTATCCCCTGTGTGGCCTACCGCCAGCTGGCTGAACTCTGTTCTAACTACCTATCAAAAGGGAAATTAGCTGCAGTTGAAGGCCGTATTCAGGTCAGTTCCTTTACTGGCAAGGACGGTCAGAGGCGTTGGTCGACGGAAGTCATCGCCGAGGATGTCCGTTTTTTAAGCCCAAAAGACAGTGCTGCGGCTGGAGCGTCCGCTAGCGGGGAATCCTACAGCGGTGCGGGTTCTTTTGGCCATGAAGTGAGTTTGGATGACGACATTCCATTCTAAGATGACATCCCATTCTAATTAGGAAGGGGAGAAATGACATGAAGCGTGAACGCGGACGCCGCCCGAAGAAACGGGTGTGCAGCTTCTGTGTGGATAAAGTCGAAGCGATAGACTACAAAGAAACACATAAATTGCGCAAGTATATTACCGAGCGGGGCAAAATCTTGCCGCGCCGGATTTCCGGAAACTGTGCCAAGCACCAACGCCAGGTGACATTGGCCATCAAAAGAGCCCGCAGCATTGCCTTGCTGCCATATGCGGTTGACTAAGGCCTAAAGGGGAGCAAGGTGCTCTCCTTTTGCTTTATCAGCAGTGCAGGAGTTTTAGCCCCTATAGCGAATCTAATCATGTGGCTAGTTTTGACCGCAGGTTGGAAATGCTGCCGGGATCAGCCCAGAACCCGGTTTTAAGGAGGCCTGGAATCAGTGGAACCGATCGCAGTGGATGTTGTCAGAGGAATGAAAGCGATTGAAGCGCTTAAGGTGGATCTTCTCAAAGCGCAGTGGCAATTGCAAAACGGGGCATTATCGGGCTCAGATGCTGAAATGCTGGAGGCCTTGGCAGATTTAGTCGGCTTGAGTTACTTAATGACCAGGCGTTTAGGATTTGATTTTGCCCGTCTCGATCGTATGCTCTTGCAGCGCCTTGAGAGTTGGCGTACAGATGATAAAGTCGATTTGGAGAACCATTGGGGGGATCTGAGCCTTCTGCTTAGTTATCTCGCCCCTGATGAATAGATTGGAGCGCAGAGGATGTATTGGAGCGACCGCAAAAGCTTGGATTTTCTCGCTGGCATGGCCGTGATTTTCTTTCCACTGGCCGGAATGGTTCGAGGGCTTTGGCTTTTGGAATTTCTGTTGTTGCTGGCGGTGTTTTGGTTCGGCATTCAGAGAGGCTTGAGGACAGCGACCGCAATACTCGCACTAGGCTATGGCTTGGCCATGCTTTTCTATTGGCCTGGACCGATAAGTTATCTTCCCTGGGTTGGGCTTTTTTCGGTTTTCGCTTGGGAACGAGGCTGGAAACTGAGGGTGAACGCCTTTTGGAGTTTGCTCTTGGCAGGGCTTTTAGGGGCTATTCCAGTGATTGGGCTGGCTCAACAGGGCCTGCAGCCTCAGCTATTACATGATGCCGTCAATGCCAGTATGGAGTCCTACAGGGCATTGGGCATGTTGGATGCGGCTCAGCAACTAGGAGTTGCAGAAGGGGATTTGCGCAGTGCTCTTGAGCAAATGCTCCCTGTCTATATTTCGTTATTGCCGAGTCTGGCTGCCTTGGCCAGCCTGTTTGAGTATACTGCCATGGGATATCTGGCCTTAAGGTGGATTCCTGCAGTTCGTGCCGGGCGGACTCCTTTCTCGCACTGGCGTTTGCCGTGGTATGCGGTTTGGGGGGCCATTTTGGGCCTGGCAGCCTATCTTGGCGGGGATGAATTCGCTTTGGCTTTCCTGAAAGGATTGGGAACAAACCTGCTGGTCGTCTATGCCGGAGTGGCTTTGGTTTTGGGGCTCGCTGTTTATGTTCACTTTTTGAGATCCCCGCGTATACCGCTGCTGCTAAAATGGGCGATGCTTTTTGTAAACCTGTTTTACTTCTTATTCAGCATCGTGGCCATCGTTGTTTTTGGCTTGTTTGATTTGGTGTTTAATTTCCGCAAACTGCCGGATACATCGGTATAATCGCGAGTTCACATGAGGAGGGATGACCGTGAAAATTATATTGAAAGTTGATGTCAAAGGGACAGGCAAGAAGGGCCAAATTTTCGAGGTGGCCGATGGGTATGCCCGTAATTTTCTTTTCCCCAGAGGATTAGCCATTGAAGCGACCAGTGGCAATGTCCAAGAACTGTCGAATAAGAAAGCTTCAGAGGAGAAACGCAAAGCACGCGAAAAACAGATTGCCGAAGCATTGGCGGCTAAGCTACAGGCCCTGACTATCGAAGTAGCGTCGAAAACCGGGGAGGGAGGTCGTTTGTTTGGTTCGGTGACGAATAAGGAGATAGCGGAGACGCTTAAGACAGACTATTCCGTAGAGATTGATAAGCGCAAGATTGAACTGAAAGAGCCCATTAAAACGCTGGGGACGTATACGGTGCATGCCAAACTGCACCCTGACGTCAGCGCGAACTTTCAGGTTCATGTTACGGGAGCCTAAGATAGCTTGGTGTTTGGGAAGGAGACCCCCTATGAAAGGGCTATTAAGCAAATGGCTGCACCATCATGATTCGACAGAACGTTTAGCCGATGAAGAACAATGGCAACGGGAGGTTGATGCCCTTTATTCTTTGCTTACGAGCTTTTATGGGGCGGACAAACTGGTGTTGAAAGCCAGCAAACTGGAGGCCCTTAGCTTGATGCGTTCGGAAACGCTCACTGAACGGGTTGCAGGGCTCGAGAAAATTATTCGTGATGATCCCACGGCATATCCCCTTCCCTCCTTAGCAGAGGTGCCTGAGGCCTTGGATAAGATTGAGGGTGAGATTGCTGATTTGATTGCCCGCCGGTCAGTTGAAGAACGGTTAGACAAACAAATAGCGGACAAGATGCAGGAGCGGCACGAAGATTATGTACAAGAAATAAAGATGCAGATTATAAAAGATTCGTCTGGGCCGGAAAATGCACAAACCCTTAAAAAGTTAGCCTTTTTGGAAAAGATGAAGCTGACAAAACTGGCTAGTCCGGCTGCAGAAGTGTTGCGGCCGCAGACGGTGGAGGAAATCATTGGGCAAGAGAGTGCAGTCCAGTCTTTACTTGCCAAACTCGCAACCCCATATCCCCAACATATTCTCATGTATGGGCCTCCAGGGGTTGGCAAGACCTCAGCCGCACGGGTGGCGCTTGAAACCGTTAAAAAACATGCGAATTCTCCATTCGCTGCCAATGCTCCCTTTATCGAAGTGGATGGGACAACCCTGCGCTGGGATCCCAGGGAGGTGACGAACCCGCTTTTGGGTTCTGTCCATGATCCAATTTATCAGGGAGCTAAACGAGAACTCGCGGATACAGGGATTCCGGAACCCAAGCCGGGGCTGGTGACCGATGCTCACGGGGGCATTCTGTTTATTGATGAGATTGGGGAAATGGATCCGCTGCTGCTCAGCAAATTGTTGAAGGTTTTGGAAGATAAACGGGTTTTTTTTGATTCATCGTATTATGACCCCTCGGATGCAAATATTCCACAGTACATTAAAAACCTTTTTGAAGAGGGTGCTCCGGCGGACTTTGTCTTGATTGGCGCGACCACAAGGGATCCAGTGGAGATAAGTCCTGCCTTGCGCTCGCGCGTGGCGGAAGTGTATTTTGTACCGTTGGAGCCGGAGAATGTACGGACGATTGTTCACCAAGCTGCTGTCAAGTTGGGGGTGGAATTGGAAGTCGGCGTTCCCGAACTCATCAGTGAATATGTGATTGAAGGTCGGAAGGCGAACACCCTCTTGACTGATGCCTATGGGCTGGTGCGTTTCCGGGAACCAGAGGTGGAAAACGTTCAGATTCGGGTCGAGAATATTCGCGAAGTGTTGCGTTCAGCCCGTCTCATTCCGTATGTGGTGCGCAAAGCTCGTTCTGGATGGGAAGTGGGCCGGATCCTCGGGTTGGGAGTGGCAGGCTTTTTGGGTTCAGTCTTGGAAATTGAGGCTGCTGCCTTTCCGGGGCAAAACGGTAAGGGCACGATTCGCTTTAATGAGACGGCAGGAAGCATGGCACGTGATGCTGTTTTTAATGCCACAGCCGTGATACGCAACCTGGCCGGAGTCGATCTGCGGGATTTCGACGTGCATGTGAATGTAGTGGGCGGAGGGAGAATTGATGGCCCCTCTGCAGGCTTAGCGACTACCCTTGCTATTTACAGTGCTTTAAAGAACCTGCCTATTAGGCAAGATTTGGCGATAACGGGTGAAATCTCTATTCAGGGAAAAGTGAGACCGGTCGGCGGCATTTATGAAAAGATCTTTGGCGCCAAGCAGGCCGAAGTGAGAAGAGTCCTGATTCCGGTCGATAATTCCCCTGATGTGCCGTCAGGCTTAAAAGGGATTGAGGTTCTGCCGGTAGGAAGCATCGAGGAAGCAATGGCCTATGTTTTTGAAAGAGGAGAGTGACATGGCACTCCCAAAAGTTCCGCCCCATAATTTAGAAGCAGAACAGTCTGTTCTCGGCGCTTTAATGCTTGACTCGGGAACGGCGAGTACTGTTTTTGAGATTCTGCAGCCGGAAGATTTTTACCGGGACAGCCATCGCTTGATTTTTGCTGCCATTCGTGATTTGTTTGAAAAAGGGGATCCCATTGATCTTGTTGCTGTGGCTGAGATGCTCAGTCGTCAGGACAAACTGATCCAGGTTGGCGGAATATCCACCATTGCTGACATCGCTAAAGGGGTGCCATCCAGTGCCAGTGTGGAATACTATGCCAGGGTGGTTGCGGAAAAATCACTTTTGCGCCAACTCATCAAGACGACGAGCCAGATTGCCGAGCGGGGGTATGAGCCCGGTGAAGAGGTTCAGGCTTTACTTTCTGATGCAGAAAAGATGATTCTAGAACTTTCCCAGCGCCGAACGCGGGATGGGTTTAGCTCGATACGCACGATTTTGTTGGAGACGTTTGAGAAAATTGAGTATCTCTATGCAAATAAAGGAAAGTTAACGGGGATTCCGACCTTTTTCTCTCAGCTGGATCGATTGACTTCCGGTTGGCAGGCTTCTGATCTCGTGATCATCGCGGCACGACCGTCCATGGGTAAGACCGCGCTCGTGTTGAACATGGCGCAAAATGCGTCGGTGCGTGCGCAAATTCCTGTGGCCGTGTTCAGTCTGGAAATGTCCAAGGAACAGCTCGTGCAGCGCATGCTGTGTTCAGAAGCGATGGTGGATCAGCAGCGTGTGCGGACAGGGGAACTGTTAGACACGGATTGGCCCAAGTTGACACGGGCGGTTGGTCCGCTTTCAGATGCGCCTATCTTTATTGATGATACGGTGGGGATTTCTTTGACTGAGCTGCGCTCGAAAGCCAGGCGTCTGAAAGTGGAGAGCGACTTAGGAATGATTATTATCGATTATCTTCAGCTGATGACCCTTGGCCGCAAGGCGGAAAGCCGCCAACAGGAAGTGGCCCAGATTTCTCGGGGCTTAAAAGGGATTGCGCGAGAGTTAAAAGTGCCTGTTGTCGCGCTTTCGCAGTTGAATCGGGGAGTGGAGCAGCGCCAGGATAAACGTCCGATTATGTCGGATTTATTAGAGTCTGGAGCCATTGAGGCAGATGCGGATGTGATTTCCTTTATCTATCGGGACGAGTACTATCATCCGGAATCGGAGAAGAAGGGAATCGCTGAAATCATCGTGGCCAAACACCGGAATGGGCCAGTGGGCACGGTCGAACTTGGATATCTGAAAGAATTCACTAAGTTTGTCAACCTGGATCGGCAGCATGCAACGGGATGATTCTCCATTGACAACCCTTTTGGCGGTTGTTAAGATTAAACTGTTTGTGTCAGACGAACTAGGGAAATGGTGAAAATCAATATTTTCTAACCTTTGGCGGTGAATCTCTGGTATAAGATTTAGGGTTCTAGGCAGAATTTTAATGCCAGAGTGGAAGATTGGAGGAAACGAAGCATGGCAGCAGTGGTATTAATCGGCGCTCAGTGGGGTGACGAAGGAAAGGGCAAAATTACCGACTTTCTAGCGGAATCAGCCGATATGGTCGTGCGTTACCAGGGGGGCAACAATGCGGGTCACACCGTGGTGGCCCACGGTAGGGAATTTAAGCTGCATCTTA
>JAJZPA010000226.1 GCA_021811425.1 Bacillota bacterium
AACGGTAAGAACGAAGCATCATAGGAGTAAGTAAATAAGTCTAAGTTTTCTCGCAAGCTGTCTTTTGATCCCACTATTCGGGAGAACTCTTTCATTACTTTGTTATCGATCATAGGTTCACTCCCTGCCATGGCGTTCTTTGATGATCTTCAGGATCGCGGATTCAACGGTCTGTATGTTGTATGACAACTTCAGTATAACATCCACGCTCACTTTGTGACAATATTTTTTTCACAGTGGTGCGTCACGTTAAACACATCTTCCAACATCGATAAAAGCGGAGCCGGGTCATTTGACCCGGCTCCTTGCTTGATTAGGAACCGCTAGTTCGCTTTGACGACTTTGCTGGTGTCCAAACCCTTTTCTTTAAAGTATTTTTCGGCCCCTGGGTGGAGAGGTGCGGTTAAACCATTGAGGGCGCTTTCTAACTTGAGGTCTTTGGCAGCTTCGTGTGCGGCTATCAGGTCATCACGGCTTTCGAAGAGTGTCTTGGTAAGTTGATAGACCAAGTTATCGCTTAAGTCCTTACGGACGAGTAGGATATTGGCAACGGCTAAGGTGTGTACATCTTCGGTCTGACCTTTATAGGTGTTCTTGGGGATCACATATTCAAAATACCAGGGATATTTGGCGATGATTTGCTTGAGCATATCAGGTTCGATTGACAGCAGCTTCATATCAAAGGATGTGGCCATGTCAATGATGGCCGCTGTAGGTAGTCCGCCTGCGATCATCGCAGCGTCCGCCTGTTTGTTTTTCATGAGTTCAGCAGCTTCGTTATAACCGACAAAGTCGGCTTTAACATTCTTCTTGCTGGTATAATCTAAACCATAGACGCTAATCATTTCCTTCGTATTGATTTCAGTGGCACTTCCGACTGAACCCGGAACAATCTTCTTGCCTTCAAAACCCTTAATGGAGTTAATGTTACTGTCCCTACGCACGATGAAATGCATAATATTCGGGTACAAAAACGTCATTGTGCGCAGGTCCTTTTCAATATGATCTTTGTATTGGCCCTCGCCCCGATAAGCGGTGGCGACTACACCGTTTTGGGCGAAAGCGACCTCAGCCTCTTTTTTGCCCAAAAGATTAATGTTTTGCGCCGTTCCGGCAGTGGCTTGGGCGGAAGCCTTAACTCCAAGCTTGTCGGACCACACTTTGGCCATGGCATTGCCTAACGGATAATAAACCCCTCCGGTTGTCGCAGTTGCGACGTTGACCAAAGCCCCTTTTATCGACTCTCCCCCTGCTGCCTTGTCTCCTGAGGTTGGGCTTTGGGTTTGGGAGGAACACCCTCCGGCTAAAACGCTGAGTGCTAAGATGATCAGAGTAACCCAAGCCAGAATCCTAAACTTGTGTTTGTTCATGTCCTTTCCTCCTTCTTTTTTTGTATTTTGTAATAGATATAGATTGTGAAACAAAGTAAGCCAAACTTTAAACAGATCTCATACCTGGTACATTGTTATTGGTCACAGTGGAATTCCGAAGTTTCTGCCAAGCAAACAGAGCAGTAAAGAGGATAATAGCAACGACATCAAGATAGGTCACATGAACGAGGGTTAGGGGTATGACGGCGAGAAAGCCCAGACGCTCCAGCCAGTGTAAACGCCGCGTCTGGAAGTTCTGAATGACATAGCTGGTGGAGAGGGCGGCTATCGCAGTGATCAAAACAGCCCAACCAATCTTCCAATATGAGATTTTAACGACAACAATCATAATTTCAGGACGCATGGCGAAATAGAAGGGAACGAGAAAACCGACCAAAGCCAGCCTCCAAGCTTGCCAAGTTGCCTTTTGTGGATTGCACTTGGCAATAGCAGCAGCTGTATAAGCGGATAAAGCCGTTGGTGGAGTGACATCGGCCAAAGCCCCGTAATAAAAGACAAACATATGAGCTACTAAAGGAGCAAGACCCATCTTAACCAGCACGGGGGCGGCCACGGTAGCCACGATGATATACGTAGGTGTTGTCGGTACGCCGGTGCCAACAATGATAGAAGTAATCATGGTGAGGAACAAGGCTAACATGATATTGTTACCGGCCAGATCGAGAATGGCCGAGCCAAAGGAGACCCCTAGGCTGGTTAAGGAAGCCGTGCCAACGACAAAACCGACGACGGCACAGGCCACTGCGACGCCGATGGCTCCTTTTGCACCCTCCTCCATACTATGTAAAATTTGGCGCAGGCTCATCCGTGTTTCCTTTTTGAAGGCACCGAAGACAAGGACGGACAGGGTGGCCCAGAAAGCGGAAAATAGGGGAGTGTATCCGGTAAACATTAAGTACAAGAGAATGCCAACCGGAATCAGCATGTGCCCCCGTGCTTTCAAGGCTAGCCATACGCTTGGCAATTCGTCTTTAGGAAGACCTTTGAGCCCTGTTTTCAGCGCCTCCACATGAACCATAATCCAAATGGACATATAATAAAGAATGGCCGGAATCGCGGCAGCAACGATAATCTTGGTGTAGGGAATCGCTAAGAATTCCGCCATGATAAAGGCGGCAGCCCCCATGACCGGGGGCATGATCTGTCCTCCTGTCGAACCGGCAGCCTCAACTCCGGCAGCGAAAACCGGTCGATAGCCCACGTTCTTCATCATGGGAATGGTAAAGGCGCCGGTGCTGGCGGCATTTGCGACGGCACTGCCATTAATCATACCCATAAATCCCGTGGTCAGCAACGCTACCTTGGCAGGGCCACCCGGCTGATGCCCGGCTGCAGCCAAGGAAAGGTCATTAATCAATTTGGATAATCCGGTACCACCCAGAAAGGCACCAAAGAGGATAAATAGAAACATATAGGTTGCGGAAACCCCTAAAGCAATGCCAAAGATCCCTTCCGGTGTCCAAAACATATGCTCAGCAATGCGTTGCCAAGTATAGCCGCGAGTACTGAAAAGACCGGGAACGTAGTTGCCAAAATAGGCATAGAGCAAAAAGACAAGCCCCATAATCGTTAACTCTTTGCCAAGCACTCGGCGACTGGCCTCTAAAACCAAGACAATTCCCAGAGCGCCAATCATGTATTCATACTCGGTCAGCCGTCCTCCACGCAAAGCAATATTATCCCATTGTAAGAGCAGATAGCCATTCACAAAGACACTGAGAGTTGCCAGAAAGATGTCAACTACGGTCGGGCGTTGCTTTGGGGCACCTTTCCTGGCTGGGTAAAGCAGGAAGGCAAGAACCAGCACGAACATCAGGTGTACGGCTCGCTGCTTGATCGCTTCCAAGACGCCAAAACCGGAAGTATATAACTGAAATATCGACCAGGCAATGGCTAACAACGAAATGATAAAGGCCCATTTCCCTCCCATGCGACGAAAACGGAACTCGCTGTCCGCCTTTTGCATAATTTCTTCGGTATTGATCCCCTGCGAATATTCGGTTACGAGATCTTTTTCTGGTTTTTTGGTCATGTCGGATCCTCCAAAAATATATAATTCTGATATTTTTAATTTAATATTTTTATTATGAATAATCTGTTATACTTTATAAAAGTACCACTTCAGTACCCCTTTTTGCAAATACAAGTTTACTACATAATATGCCATAATATGCACATTATCGACAGTGAATAAACCGTTGTTTCTGCACGACTTGTCTTTTATTCTTAGTGTTTAAAGGGTTTTCTGAGCTGATGCACAAGTGGTAAGGTTTGGGCAGTAGCTGACCAAAAGGCCTATGCCCAAGAAGAAGCGAAAATAGGAGGGAAATACGGATGTTTAACTTGCATGGTATTTATGCCCCGATTCCCACGCCGTTTGTCGAGGGTAGGATAGCGTACGATAAACTAGAGGAGAATTTAGACTTTTGGCTTAGTTCCAAATTGGAAGGATTGGTGGTCTTAGGATCCAACGGGGAGTTCGTGTTGCTAAGCCCCGCTGAAAAGGAGGAACTTATTGGTATTGTCTGTGCCAAGGCCAAAGGTTTAAAACCAGTGATTGCTGGTACAGGAGCAGAATCTACTGATGAGACCATACGACTGAGTCAAAAGGCCGCAGAAGCCGGAGCCCAAGCCGTGTTGGTTGTTACACCCAATTATTATAAGGGTAGCATGACCGATGCCGCCTTAAAACGATTTTATTCCACAGCAGCTGATTCAAGTCCGGTACCGGTCATTCTTTACAACATGCCGCGCAATACGGGGATCAACCTCTCAGCCAAGCTAGTGGCTGAATTGGCCCAACATCCTAACATCATCGGGATTAAAGACAGTGGAGGAAATATCGTCCAAATTGCAGAGGTGATCCAGAACACCCCTGCGGATTTTGCAGTGTTTGCAGGTTCGGCAAGTTTTCTCTATGCTAGCCTTGTTTTAGGAGCACAAGGAGGGACCTTGGCCCTGGCAAATATCTTCCCCAATGAGTGTGCGCAAATCCAGGAATTTTTTGAGGTTGGCAAGCTAGCGGAGG
>JAJZPA010000027.1 GCA_021811425.1 Bacillota bacterium
CGATTATTCCGCTGGCGGGGCTTAAGTGGATCGAGCGTGTGTTGCCGACAGTGGTCGTCGGGCCCGTCGTCATGATTATCGGCTTAAGCTTAACCCCGGTTGCCATTCAGGAAGCGCAAAAAGGCTTACTGACAGCTTTCGTTACGGCGGGTATCGTGGTGATTGCCAGCATCTTTGGCCGGGGATTTATGAAGATTATTCCTATTTTGCTGGGAACAGTGGGTGGATATCTTTTTGCCATTTCTCAAGGGCAGGTTAATTTTATGGCGATTAACAAGGCGGCATGGTTTGCTTTGCCCCAGCTTTCTGTCATTACAGGACACATGCCGGTGTTTACGTGGGGGGCTGTCAGCCTGATCGCTCCGATCGCCATTGCAGCGATCGTGGAGGACGTGGGGCATCTTCTCGTGATCGGGGATACGGTGGGCCGTGATCTGATGCATAAACCGGGACTGCACAAAGTCCTTTTGGGTAATGGTATAGCAACCTTTGTGGCCGGGTTTCTCGGGGGAGTGCCTGAGACGACCTATGGGGAAAACATTGGCGTTCTGGCGATCACCCGCGTTTTTAGTGTCCGTGTTATTCAGGGAGCGGCGGTGATCGCCATCCTTTTGAGCTTTGTTCAGAAGTTTGGTGCAGCTATTCAGACTATTCCAGAACCGGTATTGGGCGGGATCACCATTATTCTCTACGGCATGATCGCCTCGGTCGGCTTGCGGAACTTGGTCGAAGCGAAAGTGAACCTTTCTAACAACCGTAATCTGATTATCGTGTCGATTATCTTTACCCTGGGGGTTGGCGGCATCGTCCTCAATTTTGGCGGCTATTCCTTTGCCGGCGTAGGACCAGCCGCAGTCATTGGGATTTTGTTGAACTTATTCTTACCGAAAGAGAAGGAACAAGACGTTCCGGCCAGTCAGTGAACTCGGGATAAGTCTCATAGTATAAGCAGCCTGGTGTCAAGGAAACCCTCTTTGTCTGTAACAGACAGGGGGTTTCTGTTTCCGGTCGAAAGTATTTTTGAATAGCTGTTCGCGTGCATTAGCGTTCTTCGTGTTATGAATAATCATATTTAATTCGGATGATTATTCATGTACTCTCGAAGCCATAGTGCATGAAATTCTTCATCAAGAAGGTATCCCATAAGAGTATCTCTCAGGATTGAGTAATTATTACCTTTGCTCTCATTTATAAAAGTTCGATATGCTTCCATAGCTTTGTTTTCTAGCGCGACGCCTAATTTACCTGTATTGTACCGACCCGTGGATTCAACGGTTTCACCCACAAAACTACCGGCCAATTGAAATATCGAACCTACTAAAGTGGGGGTGTCAACATTGGCCCTTTTTGCGTTATAATCAAGAGGATATCTATGCCAAGGAGGAACAAGGTTTGGAATTTTCATCGATCATCGCTGAAGAGCTTAGGCTAAGATTAAACCAAGTGCGAGGGGCCGTCGAGTTGCTCGATGCTGGGAATACGATTCCATTTATCGCTCGCTACCGTAAGGAAGCGACAGGAGAGCTGGATGAAAATGCTTTGCGCAGTATTGCCGAGCGCCTAGAATATTTGAGGCATTTGAAACAGCGGCAAGGTGAAGTTTTGCGTCTGATTGAGGAACAGGGCAAGCTAACTGAGGAGCTTTCGCGGGCGATCGAGGCAGCGAAGACCCTCCAGGAAGTTGAGGATCTCTACCGCCCGTACAAGCAGAAACGCCGGACACGGGCTACCGTTGCCAAGGAGAAAGGGCAGGATTCGTTGGCCTTATGGCTTATGGAACAACGTCCCTCTGTCAACCCGGAAGAAGAAGCCCTGAGTTTTGTGAATCCAGAGCTGGGTGTAGAGAGCGGAGAAGCAGCTTTAAACGGAGCGATGGACATTATCGCTGAGATGATGTCTGACGATGCTACGGTGCGCAAGCGGATTCGGGAATTGACGACTCGCTTGGGGAATATTGCGGCTGCAGGTAAGAAGACGGACGGACGTTCTCCTTATGAAATGTACTATGAATTTAGGGAACCCATCCGCCGTATTCCACCGCATCGGGTCTTAGCTTTGAACCGAGGGGAGAAAGAGGAGTTCTTGGGCGTGAAGTTGACGGTTCCGGTCCAGGACATGTTAAATGTCCTGGAAAAGGCTTATGTGAAGAAAGGTCCAGCCTCGGAGTTTGTCCGCAGGGCGGCGGAAGATGCCTATAAACGCTTGATTGCCCCATCGATCGAGCGCGAGGTGAGGGGGGAACTTTCCGAACGGGCGGAAGAACAGGCGATTAAGGTTTTTGCTGCGAATTTGCGCCAACTCCTGCTCCAGCCCCCTCTTCGGGGAAAGACGGTGCTAGGCCTCGATCCGGGGTTTCGTACCGGGTGCAAGTTGGCCGTCGTCAATGAGACAGGAAAACTTCTGCAGGTCGGAGTGATTTATCCCCATCCTCCGAAGAACAAGCGCAGTGAGTCTAAGGACATTTTAGAGAAGGCTGTTCAGGAGTTCCAGGCCGATATTATTGCGATTGGGAATGGAACTGCTTCCCGGGAAACCGAGGAAGTTGTGGCCGAACTGATTCGGGAACGGGGGTTGCCGCTTGAGTATATCTTGGTCAGCGAAGCTGGAGCCTCGGTTTATTCCGCCTCGAAGCTGGCAGCTGAGGAATTTCCCGAATACGATCTTTCCCTGCGCAGCGCGGTTTCGATTGCGCGTCGGCTTCAAGACCCGCTCGCCGAACTCGTGAAGATTGAACCAAAAGCCGTTGGGGTCGGCCAGTACCAACATGATGTGCAACCTAAGCGCTTGGAGGAATCCTTGCACGGTGTGGTTGAATCCTGCGTAAACACGGTTGGAGTCGATCTTAACACAGCATCTTCCTCTTTACTCCAATATGTGGCAGGATTAAAACCGGCAGTAGCCAAGAATGTTGTGGCTTGGCGGGAAGCAAACGGGAAGTTCAGGAACCGGACCCAGTTGAAAAAGATTCCCCGCTTAGGCGAACAGACCTTTATTCAGTGTGCCGGGTTTATCCGCTTGGTTGATGGGGAAAACCCCTTGGAAAATACGCCTGTCCATCCCGAGTCCTATGCTTTGGCAGAGAAAATTCTCCAAAAAGCAGGATTTTATGTGCAGGATTTAAAGACACGTCCCTACGATATCCGAACCGCTCTGGCCGCCTTGAAAGCAGAGCCTTTAGCGGCAGAACTCGAAGCGGGCGTACCGACTGTGCGCGATATCCTTGTTGCTTTGCAGCGCCCCGGGCGCGACCCTAGGGAAGATTTGCCCCGACCCCTGCTCCGTAAAGATGTCACTCACCTCGAGGATCTGGAAGAGGGCATGATCCTCGAAGGTACCGTGCGCAATGTGGTGGATTTTGGCGCCTTTGTCGACATTGGTGTCAAAAACGACGGTCTCGTTCACATTTCCCAAATGTCCCAGAAATTTATCAAACACCCGATGGAAGTTCTCTCCGTTGGCGACATCGTCAAAGTCAAAGTCATCGGCATCGATAAAGAACGAGGCCGCGTCAGTTTGGCAATCCAGAGGCCAGAGGTCTGAGGCCAGAGGCCAGAATTGGGCAATTCTTCAAAGCAGGGAATGGCACACGATGTGACGTCGCCAACTGAGCCATGGTAAAGAGTTCTCGAAATCTATGATTTCGTTAGAACTCTTATCCTCGCAGTGGAATGGCGAATTTGGCACGATAGTCTCCTGTGGAGAGTATCGCCGAAGCCGCATGCCACAAAGAATAGCTTTACGGCAGAGGATTTTACCCCTTCGACCCGTAATCGAGCCTAGAGCAGCCAGTTTGGTCTGCAAGCGTTCGGGTGAGAGTGGTGCCGTGGGACATTCCCCCCAGCCCATTGAAAGGAGGCCGTCGCGATCTTGACTAAATCACGTATGACCGGAGTTGCTGCCGTGCTTTTGTCGGCGACCTGTTTCGCCATGACATCAATTCTGTTCAAAACTGCTTTTAATATTGGCCTGACTCCCTTTGAAACCTTGGCGCTGCAGTCTTGGTTGGCTTCCGTTCTGCTGGCATTTTATGCACTCTTCTTGAAGCGCGAAGTATTTAAGGTTTCAGCCAAGACTTTAGGGGTGCTCGCTTTTCAAGGGATTTTCGGAAGTTTGGGTACGAGTGTACTCTATGCTTATGCATTGATCCATCTGCCTGTATCGGTAGCGATTCTTCTTCTCTATCTTTACCCCGCATTGGTACTGGGAGCAGGAGTTCTATTTTGGCATAGACCAGTTAGTCGCCAGGAAGTTTTGGCCCTCCTGCTTACTCTGATGGGCACCCTGCTCGCGAGCGGTGTTTTGGCGGGGGTTGGAGAAGTTCCATTGATAGGGGTTCTATTGGGTCTCGCTTCGGCGGTAGCCTATGCGATTTTTAATATTGTCGGGGAAATAGCCTTGCGGAAAGTTTCTCCCTTAGCGGCTATGAGCTTTTCCCAATGGTTCTCCTCGATTGGACTTATCCTCTATATTCGGGGGGGCTGGACGCATATCTCGTGGAACACCCCGCAAATATGGTGGATCGGCATCGCCTTAGCGACCATTGCGTCTATTTTCCCTTTCTATTTTATTCTAGTTGGCATCCAGCACATCGGTTCCGATCAGGCAGCAATCCTGAGCACCTTCGAACTGCCCATGACCTTTCTCTTAGCAGCCCTTGTTCTCCGCGAATTTCCCGCTTGGAACCAGTGGCTTGGCGGAGCCCTCGTCCTCGCCGGCCTTGTTTTGCTCAATAGAAATCCAAACTAGCGAAAGGAATGGTTATAAACATGTCCATACAACTGAACGCGATCTTCATCCACAACGGCCGCATCAAAACGATGGCCGGACCGGAATTTATCGGCAGCTTGCTAATCGAAGGTACTAAAATTAAAGCTTTGGGCGAAAACCTGGAAGCCCCGGCGCATGCGTCGGTTATCGAGGCTGACGGGCATTGGGTTTTGCCTGGTTTCATAGATGCCCACACCCATGTGGGGATTGGGGAAGAGATCTACCGCATTGAAGGGGATGATCTCAATGAGATGACAGATCCGGTGACCCCCGAATTGCGGGCGATTGACGGGATTAACCCAGAAGATGAAGGATTTAAAGATGCCCGTCTTGGAGGGGTAACTAGCGTGTTTACGGGCCCTGGGAGCGGCAATGTGATCGGGGGTACAAGTGTTGTTGTGAAAACCGCGGGCAACATTATCGACAAGATGATTCTCCGCGATCCGGCTGGACTGAAAATCGCCTTTGGCGAAAATCCCAAAGGGGTGTATGGGGAACAAAAGAAGATGCCGATGACGCGTATGGCTACCGCCGCCCTTCTCCGCCAAGCGCTGATCGATGCTGAGACGTATCGGGAGAAACTGGAACAGGGCAGGTCGGATTTGGAGAAGAAACCGGAACGCGAACTGGGCTTGGATGTTTTGGTTCAGGTGCTTGAACGGAAGATCCCGCTGCGGGCGCATGCTCACCGCGCAGATGATATTATGACGGCGATCCGTATTGCACGGGAATTCCGAGTGGATTTGGTTCTGGATCATTGCACGGAGGGGCATAAAATCGCCGCTGAGTTGGCGGAATACGGATATCCCGCTGTCGTGGGACCGTCTTTGATTAACCGGGCTAAAGTAGAACTTAAGGACAAGACATTTAAGACAGCCGGCATACTGGTAAAGGCTGGAGTGAAGGTCGCAATCATGACGGATCACTCTGTGACCCCGATCGAACATCTGCCGCTCTTAGCAGCTTTAGCGATGAAAGATGGATTAGATGAAGAGGAGGCGCTGAAAGCAATTACGATTAACCCTGCAGAAATCCTTGGAGTGTCCGATCGGGTTGGTAGTTTGGAAGTCGGCAAGGATGCCGATATTGTGATTTGGAGCGCCCATCCCTTGACGCTTGAGGCTAAGACCCTTCATGTTTTTATCAACGGAGAAATCATCCGGGACTAAAGGACCGCGAAATACGGTAAAATAGGGGTGTGCTGGGAGGAGAAAATTGGCATGGAATACACGTTTACAACTTCTAGCCCCGAGCAAACCCAAAGCCTCGGCAGACACTTGGGAGAACTTCTGAGAGGCGGGGATCTGGTTTGCCTGTTTGGTGGCTTAGGGGTCGGAAAAACGGCCTTTGCCCAGGGAGTGGGCCAAGCGTTAGAAGTTCAGGAGACACTCACAAGTCCTACGTTTACCTTGATGCAAGAATATACGGCCAGGATAGGTGGAGAACGTGTGCGCCTCGTGCATATGGATCTTTATCGTTTGAACAATCCAGAGGAAGTGGAAGTGATCGGGGTCGAGGATCAGTTTCAGGCAGATACGGTTTGCCTGATCGAATGGCCGGAAATTGCCCTTGGGTTTTTTCCGGATGATCGCATAGATATTGTTATCGAAGGAAACGGAGATCTTCCTCGTCAGTTTCTCTTCCGCTCCCACTCGCCGGAGTGGGCCGAACGTTGGTCAGAACTCACCGGAGGAGCATGATGAAGTTTTTAACGATTGATACGACAACAAAGGTGACAGCCCTCGCGTTGGCCGAGGCAGGCTCTGTGGTGGCTGAGGGCTTTTTGCATACGCGAAAAACGCATTCCGAACGGCTGCTTCCCATGCTTGACCAACTGCTTACGGCGGCTGATTGGAAGCTCAAGGAGTTGGGGTTTATTGGGGTCGTGCGCGGTCCGGGCTCGTTTACAGGGATCCGCATTGGGTTGGCAACCGCTCAAGGGATGGCCCAAGTGTTGAATCTGCCGCTTGTTGGGGTGTTGTCTCTCGATGCGCTGGCTTGGGCTGGCTGGGGCCGTTCTGAGCTCATCGTTCCGCTTCTGGATGCCCGGAAGCACGAATGGTACACAGCAGCCTACCGCTTTGACGACATGACGCAGCGTCCAGAAAGGGTACTTCCGCCGCAAGCATCGGCCCCGGCAGAGTGGGTGCTAAGGTTAGCGGACATGGGGGAGAGAATTCTCTTTGTGGGTGATGCAGTGACTCCGTATGAAGACTATCTCCATCAGGCCTTGGGGGATAGGCTGGTTATCTTGCCTGAGTATGTGCGGCTTCCCAGGGGGGCTTACACGGTTCAGGCGGTTTGGCAGAAGTGGCTGGCTGATCCGCAAGGGGAGCGTGTTGAGCCTTATTACATTCGCAAGTCTGAGGCGGAAGTGAATTGGGAGCGGAAATTTGGAGGAAAACAGGATGATTGAAAGAGAGGATTTTCTCAACCGGATTACGCTTCATGCTCGTCCGCTGGTCCGACTGATGCGACTAGAGGATCTGCAGGCTGTGCTAACGATAGAGAAAGTCTCCTTTCCGACACCGTGGACCCTAAATTCCTTTGTTACAGAACTGCGCGATAATGAATATGCACGCTATCATTGTCTGGAGGTCGAGGGACAGGTCGTCGGCTATATGGGTCTATGGTATATATTAGATGAAGGGCACATTACGAATGTTGCGATTGCACCGGATTGGCGCGGCCGGCACTTCGGGGAATATTTAATGCGTACGGTGATGCGTAAGATGGTGGCAGAAGGGATGGAACGGATGACATTGGAAGTCAGGGTCTCGAACGATCCGGCACGCCACCTCTATGAACGGCTGGGCTTTAAGCCTGCCGGCCTGCGCAAGGGGTATTATGTGGATTCACGGGAAGATGCGTTGATAATGTGGGCGGAGCTGTAGAATCAGAGGCCGGAGGTCAGAAAGCGGAAGCAAAAGAACCGTTCCCGTGCTTCCGGGAGTAAAGCGGAGGATTTTAGCGTGACGGAGAAAAGGCGTTCGGACATATTGATTTTGGGGATTGAAACGAGCTGTGACGAAACATCGGCCGCAGTGCTCAAAAATGGCACCGATTTATTGAGTCATATTATCGCTTCCCAAATAGCAACCCACCAAAAGTACGGAGGTGTTGTGCCTGAGGTTGCGTCAAGGGAACATATTCTGCATTTTCGCGAAGTGGTGGGGCAGGCGCTGAAGGAAGCCGGAGTTGACTTTCAGGATCTGGCAGCGGTTGCGGTGACCAACGGTCCTGGGTTGGTGGGTTCGCTTCTGGTCGGGGTGGCTGGAGCTAAGGCTTTAGCCTATGCTGCCGGGATACCCCTTATTGGGATAAATCATTTGGAAGGGCATATTTATGCCAATTTCCTCATGCATCCCGAGTTGGAATTCCCTTTCTTAGCCTTGTTAGTCTCGGGGGGACACACGCACTTGGTTTATTTCCGCGGTCACGGGGATTTTGATGTTTTGGGACATACCCGAGATGATGCGGCAGGGGAAGCCTTCGATAAAATAGCCAGAGCCTTGGGTTTAGGCTACCCTGGGGGGCCACAGATCCAAAAGGCAGCCGAGCATGGGGATGCTTTTGCTTTTGAACTTCCTAGGGCGATGCTGGAGCCAGGGAGTTTAGATTTTAGTTTTAGCGGTATGAAATCCGCAGTTTTGAATACCATGAATTCCACGCGTATGAAAGGGATCGAACTTTCCGTTCCGGATGTGGCCGCTTCTTTTCAACAGTCGGTTATCGATGTGTTGGTTCGGAAGGCGCTGCTGGCTCAGCAGAACACAGGAGCGCAAACGGTTCTCTTGGCGGGAGGGGTGGCTGCCAATGCCTTGTTGCGGAGAAACTTGGCAGAGCGCTTGGAGGAACGAGGAGTCAAACTACTCTATCCCCCACCGATGCTATGCACAGATAACGGAGCGATGATCGCGACTGCAGGGTACTATCATTACTTGGACAGGGATTTTGCACCCCTAACGCTCAATGCGGTACCGGGCTTAGGTTTAGTTTGAAAACCGTAAGATGAAGACAATGACCAAGAATAGGGATAGACTGGAGCTTTTTTAAGAAAACTAGCGTCGCCGCCGTCGCCAAAGGCTTGGCGCCAGCCGAGTTTTCTTTATCTAAGCAGTGCATCCAGTGGTTTTGATGAGCGAAAGCAGGGGTCGTTCGGCAGAGAACCGTTTGTTCGATGGGTATCCGTGAATGTGGATAATGTGGATAAGTTTGTTCATAACTATCTGGAGCGGGTTTCAGGATTTAGGGATATGGGGGTAAAATTTTTGAAGTTATCCACAGGGGGTGTGCATAGTGTGCGTAACTAAGGGAAAAAGGCTTAAAATCGAAGATCGGCTTGGGGATAAACCTGTGGGTTTCTCCTGAGAGATATTTTGGCTCACGTGTTCGGGGTCCTAGTGGGCTCGAAGGCTATGAATACAGTTGGACACTTGTTCCAGTCCTACGAACGGGGTTAGAGAATTGTGCAAAGCGTCGAAAAGATGTATGATTCGATGGGGAATAGGGTAGGACAGGTTCTCAGGAGAGAGGGATTGTTGAGGAGGATCAGGGATTGTTGGAAGTGATGCTTAGTCTCGGTGTTGGGGCTTTTTTCGGCTGGAGGGCACTATGGCCAAAACGGATTTTAGCAGTGAGTTCCCGGATGATGACGCTGGGAGTATTTTTTCTGCTCCTTACTATGGGGATACGGATCGGTTCGGACAGGGAAACATTGATGCAGCTTGGTTCCTATGGCCTGCAGGCGTTCTTGTTCGCCTTAGCGACTATTCTTGTTAGTTTGGCGTTAGTCGGTTTTTGTGAGCGATTTGTGGTTCGGGGTTCGGTGCTCAAGGGGGAAAGTGAACTGCAGGTGAGCGTCAGCACGCATCCCTATCGGATGACAGGCCTTATCTTGTTAGCTCTGGTGGCAGGAATTCTAGTCGGGCTAACGGTTTTCTCACAGGCGGCACCGGCAAATCTCACCGGTCTGACCAACATGGCCCTTTACTTCACGCTCTTCTCAGTGGGTTTGGATCTGGGTTTAAACCGGGACGTTTGGCGACAGATTTTCCGGTTGGGTTGGTATGTGTTGCTGGCTCCGCTGGGCGTGGCGGTCGGCAGCATTGCAGCCGGGATGATAGTGGGACGTCTGTTCGGTTGGAACTGGCTGGAAGGTGGTGCCGTAGGGGCGGGGTTTGGCTGGTACAGCCTTTCCGGGGTGCTCATTACCCAGCTCCATGGAGTAGCCTTGGGCACGATCGCTTTTTTGACCAATGTGTTGCGCGAGGTTTTGTCAATTTTATTGGTTCCGGTTTTGGCTCACAGGGTTGGTGTGCTTTCTTTGGTTGCGCCGGGTGGAGCGACGACGATGGATACAACGCTGCCGCTGATCGCGTCGGCTGGCCCACCGGGAGCAGCGATGGTGGGACTCGTGAATGGTGTCTCTTTGTCGGCTTTGGTGCCTGTATTAGTGCCTCTTTTTCTAAGTCGTTAAAAAAGTTTAGCACGAGTGGCAGGATTTATGCGTTATTGATCGAATATTTTTATTGTTAGGGACTATATGCCCTTTTCGTTTGCGGAAAAAAGTTAAAGTTAGGAGCGAGCGAGTTGAGCCTGGATGAGAAGAAAAGAGTTCGCAACTTGGTGTTAGCCAGGCGCGGGGCACTAACCGAACGAGAACGCCAGGAAAAAAGCCTGCACATTGAAAAGCAGGTTTTGACTTTGCCCGAATATGAAAAAGCGCAAACCGTGATGCTTTTTCTAAACTTTCGCGATGAAGTGGAAACCACTGCTTTGGCGGAGGAGACGCTGACTCGAGGTAAACAACTCGTGTTGCCTCGTTGTGCGCCGCAGGGGATTCTGATTCCGGCTCTTATCCGGGATCTCGACCAAGATATTAAACCGGGAACTTGGGGCATTCGCGAACCACGTCTTCAGGGGCTAAGGGAGGCGGATCCTTGGGCGATCGATCTCGTGATCGTTCCAGGGGCGGCTTTTGACGGGCAAGGCAACCGCTTGGGTTACGGCGGCGGCTACTATGACCGTTTCTTTGGGCGCTTGCGTCCGGAGGTGCTCAGGGTTGCCATCGCTTTTGCCACTCAGGTGCTGCCTGAAGTTCCTGTGGATCCCCATGATCAAAAAATGTCGATCTTAGTCACTGAGGAGGGAGTGCATCGATATTAAAGAATGCCCTGCTAAGACAGGGCCTTGAACACCCAAAGGAAAGGATAGAGGAGGGAATGAAATGTGTGAGGCCTGCGAGGATCTCATCGATCCCAAAGAGACAGAGTTAGATGCAGTAATAGCGCAGTATGTTCGGGAAAAAGGGGCACTCATCCCGGTATTGCAGAAAGCTCAGGAAATTTATGGGTATCTGCCTACGGAGGTCTTAAAGCGCGTTGGTCGGGGTTTACGTATTCCTTTGTCGAAAATTTACGGAGTGGTGACCTTTTATGCTCAATTCCGCTTAATGCCAATGGGACGTAATGTCTTACGCGTGTGTTTGGGAACGGCGTGCCATGTCCGTGGAGGAGCCAAGGTCCTGGAAACGATTGAGCAAGAGTTGGGGGTCAAAGACGGAGGCACCACAGAGGATCAACGTTTTACGTTAGAGATTGTAGCCTGCATTGGGGCCTGCGGGTTAGCCCCGACGATGATGATCAATGATGAGGTGCACGGACGCCTGACAGCGGAGAATGTGACCGAGATCCTGTCCAAATACGAATAAGGGGAGGGGAGAAATCATGAAAACATTGTTAGATCCATGTTGTGACCGTTGTACACACACCCCGGAAACCCCTTGCCGGGATTATGTACGCTGTCTGACCGAAGGCCCGATTTGTCATGATGATCCGGCTTGCAAAGCGGAGAAACAGAGGTTGCTTAAGGAAATAAAGCCTAACGAAGAAAATCAACAAATTTTTGTCTGTACAGGGACTGGTTGTGCTTCCTGTGGAGCGCATAACATTGTAGATTCTTTGAACGAAGAAATAAATCACCAGGGGCTAGCGAACACCGTTAATGTCGTTCCAACTGGATGTCACGGTTTTTGTGAACAGGGCCCGACTTTAATCATTGAGCCTAGGCAGATACTCTATACACTGGTAAAACCAGATGATGTTGCGGAGATTGTGCAGAAGGAATTTGTCGAGGGTGAACGGGTTGAACGGTTACTCTATGTTGACCCTTTGACAAACCAGCCAGCTACGACGTTTGCTAATGCAAATTTTTTCGCAAAACAAACCCGTGTTGTTCTTAATAACTGCGGCTTTATCAATCCGGAAAAAATAGAGGACTATATTGCCCGGGACGGGTATAAGGGCTTGACAAATGCGCTGCAGAAGATGACGCCGGTTGAAGTGATTGACGAGGTTAAGAAATCCGGATTGCGTGGAAGGGGTGGAGCGGGTTTTCCAACCGGTCTGAAATGGAGTTTTTGCCGCCAGGCCATTGGCGACAAAAAGTACATCATTTGTAATGCTGACGAAGGGGATCCGGGAGCCTTCATGGATCGAGGGGTTCTGGAAGGAGATCCTCATGCTGTTATTGAAGGTATGCTGATTGGTGCTTATGCGATTGGAGCCGATGAGGGCTATGTTTATTGCCGAGCAGAATACCCACTGGCCATTAAACATTTGGAGATCGCCATACGTCAGGCAGAAGAAGTGGGTTTACTCGGCGATAATATCCTTAATTCCGGTTTTAATTTCCATTTATTTATCAGAGCGGGTGCAGGAGCCTTTGTCTGTGGCGAAGAAACGGCTCTCATTGCTTCAATTGAAGGAAAAAGGGGAATGCCTAAAGTACGTCCGCCTTTCCCGGCTCAAAGCGGACTTTGGGGTAAACCGACGAATAATAACAATGTCGAAACATGGGCCAATGTTCCTCATATTCTTCGAAATGGAGCGGATAGGTATGCTCAGTTCGGTACGGAGAAGAGCAAAGGCACAAAGATTTTTGCCCTTACCGGAAAAGTAAACAATACTGGTTTAGCCGAAGTTCCGATGGGTATGACACTTAGGGATATCATCTTTGATATCGGTGGCGGTATTCAGAACGGCAAAAAATTTAAGGCTGTTCAAATCGGTGGACCTTCTGGGGGTTGTTTGCCCGATGAAATGCTTGATTTGCAAGTTGATTATGATACTTTAACCAAGGCGGGTGCCATGGTAGGATCCGGCGGCTTGGTTATCATGGATGAGACCACTTGTATGGTCGATATTGCCCGTTTCTTTTTGAATTTCTCCCAGAGTGAATCCTGCGGTAAGTGCACACCTTGCCGTGAAGGAACAAAGCGGATGTGGGAAATATTGGATAGAATTACGAAGGGCGAGGGCAAGGAAGAAGACCTGGATAACCTCGAACACTTAGCGGTTGTAGTCAAGGAAACATCTTTGTGCGGCTTAGGTCAGAATGCTCCAAATCCAGTGTTGTCAGCCTTGAAGTACTTTCGGCCCGAGTTTGAAGCACACATTCGGGACAAGAATTGTCCGGCCCATGTTTGTTCTGCACTGATGACTTACAGTATTGATCCTGATAAGTGTAAAAAGTGTGGACTGTGTGCCAAGTCTTGTCCTAGTGGTTGTATCAGTGGTGATAAGAAGACTCCGTATCAAATTGACGTTGCAGCTTGTATTAAATGCGGAACCTGTGCCGATGTTTGTAAGTTTGGCGCAGTCATTCGAGCTTAGGAGAAGGGAGCGAAATCCATGGAGTGGATCACTTTAACGATTGATGGCCGGACCGTGACGGTTCCCAAAGGAACAACTGTCTTGGAAGCGTGTCGTATGAATGAGATACCGATACCTACCCTATGCCACGATCCGGAATTAAGCAGTTATGGTTCTTGCCGTTTATGTATTGTCGAAATAGAGGGGATGCGTAACCTTCCGCCTTCTTGCGTAACACAAGCCACCCAAGGTATGGTCGTACGGACACAGACAACGAAAGTCCGTGATTCTCGCAAAACGATCCTGGAGCTTTTAGTTGCTAATCACCCGTTGGATTGTATGACCTGCCAAAAAATGGGTGATTGTGATCTGGCGAAATATGCTTATGAGTACAGGGTGACGGGTGAACTGTTTAAAGGCGGAGAACGTCGGCACCTTCCGCTGGATGACAGCAATCCGTTTATCTTGCGGGATGCCAATAAATGCATCCTGTGCGGAAAATGCGTGAGAGCCTGTGAGGAAGTACAGGGACGCAGTGTTCTTGATTTCTCTTTCCGGGGCTTTCATGCTCAAGTTGGTCCAGCTTTTAATCTTCCTTATTCGGAGTCTGAATGCGTTTTCTGTGGTTCCTGCGTCTCCGTCTGCCCTGTGGGGGCCTTGACTGAAAAGAAGATGGTCGGCCAAGGACGTCCCTGGGAAGTGGAGAAAGTTCAAACCACCTGTCCTTTCTGCGGCACGGGCTGTAACTTTGATCTGAATGTCAAAGATGGCAAAGTGATCGGCGTGACGTCCAATCCGGAAGCTCCCGTGAACGGCAAGGCCTTATGCGTTAAGGGGCGTTTTGGGATGGATCTCATTCACAATTCGGAACGTTTAACGACCCCGCTGATCAAGAAAGACGGGGAGTTCGTCGAAGCAACTTGGGACGAGGCCATGGATCTTGTGGCCCAGAAACTGGGTGAAGTTAAACAGGAGCACGGTGCCGATGCCATCTCGGTGTTGAGTTCGGCTCGCTGTACCAATGAAGAGAATTTCCTCATGCAAAAACTCGCGCGCGCGGTGATCGGAACCAACAATATCGATCACTGCGCCCGAACCTGACACGCTCCCACCGTGGCCGGTCTGGCCATGACATTTGGTTCGGGAGCGATGACCAATTCCATCAATGAAATTCCAGATTCTAAAGTGTTGTTTATCATCGGATCGAATCCAACCGAAGCACATCCCATCATCGGCACAAAAATGAAACAGGCGGTGGCCCGGGGGGCGAAGGTGGTTGCAGTCGATCCGCGCCGTACGGAGATGGCTGATGTTGCGGATGTCTGGCTGCGCCTGCGTCCTGGCACGGACATCGCCTTGATCAATGGGATCATGAATATCATTTTGGCCAACGGCTGGGAAGACAAGAAGTTTATCGCCGAACGTACGGAAGGATTCGATCAGTTAAGGGCACAAGTCGCGAAATTTCCGCCGGAAGTCGTGAGCAAGATCACGGGAGTGCCTGTGGATCAACTGATCGAAGCGGCCCGCATTTATGCGACGGCAGAGAGTGCCCAAATCTTCTATACGCTGGGGATCACAGAGCATATTTACGGGACGGACAATGTCATGATTCTGGCGGATCTGTCCATGTTGACCGGAAATGTGGGCAAAGAAAATTCCGGCGTTAATCCACTGCGTGGTCAAAACAATGTTCAAGGGGCCTGTGATATGGGAGCGCTGCCGGATGTTTTGCCTGGCTATCAGAAAGTCACCAGTCCCACCGCAAGAGCGAAGTTTGAAGCGGCTTGGGATGTGCCGATCAAGTCCGAATCAGGGTTGATGCTGCCGGATATGATCGAAGCGGCTTTCGACCATGAGGTGCGCGCGATGTATATCATGGGTGAAGATCCGGTGCTTACGGATGCAGACGCGAATCATGTGCGCGAGGCTCTGGAGACGTTGGACTTCTTGGTTGTTCAGAATATCTTCCTTTCGGAAACGGCCAAGCTCGCCGATGTGGTCTTGCCTGCGGGTAGCTTTGCTGAAAAGGATGGAACCTTCACGAACACCGAACGCCGGGTCCAGAGGGTCAACAAGGCGATCGAACCGATTGGCCAGGCACGGGCCGATTGGCAAATCATCTGCGACTTAGCTACCCGCATGGGATATCCGTTTGCCTACGCATCCCCTGCGGACGTGATGCAAGAGATTGCGAGCCTCACGCCCCAGTATGCCGGAATTACTTTTGAACGTTTGGGCCGGAAGGGTTTGCAGTGGCCTGTACCGGATGCGGAACATCCGGGGACAAAATTCCTCCACGAAGGCAAGTTCGCCAGGGGCAAGGGGTTGTTCATGGCTATAGAATATCAGGTTCCGGATGAGCCGCCTGATGAGGAGTATCCCCTCCTCCTCAGCACCGGACGCAGACTTTCTCACTATAATATCAGCACGCGCTATTCCGAGGCTTTGGACAGTTATGCTCCCGAGGAACTGGCTGAGCTAAATCCGGAGGACGCCGAACGACTGGGCATTAAAGACGGAGAACGCGTAAAAGTGGCATCCCGTCGCGGTGCCTTGGAAACGAAGGTCCGGATCACGGACCGGGTTCTTCCGGGCATGCTCTGGATGAGTTTCCATTATAAGGAGTCACCGGCCAATGTCCTGACCAATGCGGCTTCCGACAAAGTTACTAAGACGTATGAGTATAAGGTGTGCGGAGTGAAGGTTTCGAAAGTAATCTAGGTGCAAGAAAAGGTGTCTTAAAGCGGGGCTGACCCAATAACAGGGGTTAGCCCTCTTTTAAATTAAATAATATCCTGTTAAATGCAGGGGAAACATTGCCTTTTGCAGAAATGATTAAAGTGTTAAAGTGAACGGTGGTGTAGCGAAATTTGCGTTGGTTTAAAGGGCTGAGGGATAAAGTTTTCCCGATGCAGATTACCAAACGTGTGTACATAATTGTGACGGTCTTGATTGTCGTACCAGTTACATTGGCAGCTATCCTTATTCCGGTGGAGATGTTACGCGTTCAGGAAGCCCAGCGCAAGCAAGAACTTCTTTTCGTTGCCTCGTCTCTGGGAGCAAGGCTTTCTCAAGCCTATGACGAAATATCGGAGCATAGCCAAGCCCAAGGGAAATCGTCCGAGGAACAGGTTTGGATGCTGAACCAGGTTCTTCAGCCCGTTATCAATGACTTTAATCGCTATTATCCGGATTTGAGTTTGGGGTATTATTCTCTCAATTTCGATCGAATTGTAGCGGTAGGTCCGAATTTCCAAGCGCAGGATCTTCAGCCAATTCCACATGATGAATTATACTTTAAGATCTATAAGTCTGGTCAGCCCAACGGCGTGCGGAGCCTGTCTCCTGTGTTTTACGACGGGAAGACAGGTTTACGGGTTGCCGTTCCCATTTATCGCGATGGTCGCGTTATTGGGCATACGTGGGTGAATACTAAACTCGATGATATTTATGCAGACATTGGGGCTGTCGTCAGGAAAATCCTCTTGATCGGGCTCTTCGTTCTAGTCGTGGCGTTATGGCTGTCCTGGCGTATGTTTGACTGGTTCAGCCAGGAATTGGTCCACTTCGCTGATGCGCTGGTACACCACACTTATGACCCAAGCGATAAAATGCTGCCCGAGTTTAACCCCATCTTGGATGTAGTGAAGCAAGATACGGATGAGCTGCTTCTTGCTTTTGCCCGGCTCCAAGAGGAAGTGGCAGTGCGGGAATCAGCGGAAACGGAATTGAAACGCTCCCGTTGCCAATCGGAAGAACGCTTCTTCAAGGTGTTTAACGCTGCGCCGAGCATGATGTTGCTTATCCGCTGTCAAGACTGGCAAATTGTTGAGGCCAATGAGAGTTTCCTCGAAGTCAGCGGCTGGAGCCGGGAGGAAGTGATTGGCAGCCGTTCGGAAGACCTTGACTTTTGGGCAATAGCCGCAGAACGTTCAAGATTTCGGGAAATGATCGGCAAAAAGGAGGGTTTTCGCAATTCCGAAATGGTCTTTATCACCAAAAATCACACGCCCCGTGCCCTTTTGGTCTCTGCCGAACGGATTGATTTGGCTGTGGGTCACTGCGCTCTCGTCGCTATGACAGACATTACGGAGCGCAAGCAATGGGAGCGAGAAATGCTCCGCTTGGATCGGCTCAACCTTCTCGCAGAAATGGCTGCCGGGATCAGTCATGAGGTGCGCAATCCCTTAACGACCATTCGCGGTTTCTTGCAGATGCTTAAAATGAAGCCGGATTGCCAATCCTATAACGGGTACTATGACCTGATGATTGAAGAACTGGACCGCGCCAATTCGATCATCACAGAGTTTCTTTCGATCGGTCGCAACAATCTGGTGGAACAGAAGATTCAGAGCCTCAACACCCTCATCCAAGCGATCGCCCCCTTGATTCAGGCTGATGCGCTTGGCCAGGACAAAAGCCTCGTGTTAGAATTGGGGGACATCCCAAACCTCAGCCTCAACGAAAGCGAAATGCGTCAAGTTGTTTTGAATCTCTCTCGGAACGCTGTCGAAGCGATGAAACCGGGAGGGGTTGTCAGGATCAAGACTTTCTGTGAGCTACAGGAAGTGGTGCTTGCGGTTGAGGATGAAGGGGCAGGGATGCCACCGGAGGTGCTCGAGCGGATCGGAACCCCCTTCTTGACTACCAAGGAACAGGGTACAGGGCTCGGACTGCCGGTTTGTTACAGTATCGCGGCCCGCCATAAGGCGCGAATTACGGTGAATACCGGCCTTTACGGGACGACGTTTTATGTGCGTTTCCAAATGCTTCAGGCTAATGAGGGTCGAGTTCCCTTAAGAGAGAAATTGGCCAAGGGAGAAAGCTAGAGAAAGATAAAGCTGAGGAGGGCTAAAGAAAGCTAAAGAAAGGAGAGATGCTGGAAATGGAAGCAGACGTGATCATGTATATTCTGCCGCTCTGACCCCATTGTGCTCGCGCAAGGCGGTTCTTCGAGTCTCGAGGAATTAAGTGGATCGAAAAAAATATTATTTTCCCGAAAGCAAGGAAAGAGATGCAGGAAGTGACGAATGCTATGACCGTGCCGATCACCCGCTACGGTGACCAGGTTTTGGTGGGATTTTCGTCTCGGGACTATGAGGAGGCGTTCAAAGATTATTAACCCAGATCCGGCAAACCTAGGTTTCCCTCTGCCAGCTACGGGCATCCTGCTCGCCGGCGGGAAAAACTCACGTATGCAAAGAAATAAGGCCTTCCTCGAATTGGGAGGAAAGCCTTTGGTAGAACGGAGTTTGGAGGTTTTAAAAGCTACCTTCGCCGAAGTTATCATTAGCAGCAATGACCCTGAGCTGTATGCGGCGTATAAAATCCGTGTGGTTCCTGACGCTGAACAGGGGAAGGGCCCTTTGGCCGGACTGGCAGCAGGGCTTCAGGCGGCGAGCTGGGACACTGCTTTTTTCGTTGCTTGTGATATGCCTTTTATTCAGCCGGGCTTGATGCGCTATCTCTGGCAATGGGTGGATGCCTACGATGCGGTCGTCCCGACGGGTCTGTTTGGTTCCCATCCGTTGCACGCCTATTACCATCGTCACTGTCTAGTAGCCATTGAGAAGAATCTCCGCGCCGGCCACTATAAAATCATTGACTTTTATCCAGAATGTCAGGTCAAATATGTAAAGGAAGAGGATTTGGTCGCTTTTGGGGATGTGGCTAAAATCCTCTCCAATGTCAATACGCCGGAAGAATGGCAGCAGATCAAGAACCAGGAATGAGCAGGCGTTCGGAACAGGTATAGATGTTGAGGCGGTTGTTGCGGGCAAATCCGGCAACCGTGATGTTAAGGTTACGCGCCAAGGTCAGGGCTAAATCCGTTGGGGCGGAACGCGCAATCAAGACAGGGATATTCATCTTGGCGACTTTGAGCAGGATCTCGGAGGAGACGCGACCACTAAAGAAAATAATGTGGTCGCTCAGATCGATACCGGCCCGAAAGGCTTTGCCGAAGAGTTTGTCAAAGACATTATGCCGACCGATGTCATAACTGGTGAACAAAATTTCTCCTTGATGGGCAATTCCGCCGCTGTGGATTCCCCCTGTGGCCTGAAACAGGGGGAGGTGGGTTTGCAAATAGTCAGCATAGGTATAGGCTTCTTCCAGAGAAAGCCGTACTTGTGAGGCTTGGGGCTTTGCTAAGCGAGCGTCATTGGCGAAGGCAAAGGAGGCTCTGCTTTTCCCACAGCAGGCGGAGAGAAAACGGTGTCCGGTGGGATCGGGTAGGGTTCGCCCTTCGGCCCAGATAATGTTGGAAGCCCGGACATAGCGAAGGGTGTAAAGGTCGTCTCGGCTCTCGATAAAACCTTCCGTTAAGAAGAAGCCTAAGGCCAGTTCTTCGATGTCTGACGGTGAACAGAGTAAGGTCGCAATCTCTACTTGGTTGTAGTACAAGGTTATGGAGGTTTCCCGGACGACGACGTCTTCTGTTGTTTCGGCTTGGAAGCCCGTGGTTTTAATGATGGAACAGGTGGTAGTTTTGTTTGTCATAAGCCCTCCGGTGAAATTGTCTTTTTCACATTGTACAATAATTTATAGGGAAAGAGAATCCTCTTGATAGATTTATTAAATAGTTATTTTGTGAGAGAAGAATTTTTGTCAAAGACCAAAAGGATTTTGTCGATCCATCTCGAATAGTTTTCTAGTTAGTTTTTTAACCCAATCAAAACGGAACTCCGAAACTGGTTGGCCTAAGGCTCCTCAGACGTGGAACGATGGCGATCAGGCTGGTGTGTGAGCACCCGGGTATAGTTGGAAACGGCTATGTCTCCTGCGGGAAAGGAGTCTGTACAGGAAGCGGAAACTCCGCCGGTCTGTCAGACCGTGGGGTTTTTTCTTTTTTGTGGAGGGGCCCATGCAAGATCAATTTAAACGTCAAATCGAGTACCTTAGAATTTCGGTCACCGATCGCTGTAACTTGAGATGCCAGTATTGTATGCCGCCTGAGGGGATTCAGTGGATCCCTCATGAATCCATTCTCTCGTTTGAAGAGATCCTGCGGCTAATGCGGATCAGTACTCAATTCGGCTTTAGGCGTTTCCGAATTACCGGCGGGGAACCCTTGGTGCGCAAAGGAATCCTGGAGTTCTTAAAGGAAGCGGCTCAGATTTCCGGAGTGGAGGATCTCATGCTTACGACCAACGGGATACTCCTGCCCGAGATGGCCTTTGATCTCAAGAAAACCGGAGTGAAGCGGGTCAATATCAGCTTGGATACGCTCGATGCTGAGCGTTTCCGCGAGATCACGCGTGGCGGGGATGTGCGCAAAGTTATTCAAGGGGTATTTCGCTCCTTGGAAGCGGGTCTTGCGCCGGTGAAAATCAATGTGGTGGTTGTCAGGAGTTCTAACTTTCAGGAACTGCCACAGTTCTTAGAGCTGGCCCGCAACTATCCGCTCCATATTCGTTTCATTGAACTCATGCCGATTGGGGCGAGTTCGGAACGGCGGGATGACTTTGTTCCGATCGCTGAGATGAAGGATGTTTTGGGCTTAAAGGAAGACATGGTCACGCAGGCGATTCAGGGAGGAGGGCCAGCCGAATATTATCAGCCGGAAGGATTTCAAGGGAGTACTGGTTTTATCAGTGCGATCAGCCGCCACTTTTGCAGCACCTGTAACCGTGTCCGCTTGACAGCCGACGGAAAACTCCGGCCTTGCCTCCATAGCAGCCATGAAATTGATTTGCGAGTAGCGCTTCGGAGCGGCCAAAGCGATGAGGAGATTGCCGATCGCTTTGCCGGTGCGGTTTGGCAAAAACCGGCTCAGCATCATATGCAGGATGAGGCCTGGAACGATGTGCGAATGATGTCTCAAATAGGAGGGTAAGGGGATGGAATTAACCCATTTTGATGATCAAGGGCGTGCCCGTATGGTCGATGTTAGCGAAAAGGCAGAGACCGCCCGCTATGCGGTGGCCAGCGGACGGGTGGAGATGCGGCCCGAAACCCTCGCCCGCATCAAGAACGGTCAGATCGCTAAGGGGGATGTTCTGGCTGTGGCTCAAGTCGCGGGGATCATGGCTGCCAAACAGACCTCAAGTCTCATCCCCATGTGTCATCCACTGGCGATCACGGGAGCCAAACTCGATTTCCGCTTGGTCGAACCCCAAACGGTTGAGCTTAAAGCGACCGTCAAAGTGACAGGTAAAACCGGGGTGGAGATGGAAGCGTTGACGGCAGTAAGTGTGGCCGCTTTGACCATCTACGATATGTGTAAAGCCATTGACAAAACGATGGTGATCGGGGATATCTGTTTGAGGGAAAAAGCCGGCGGCAAAAGCGGACATTTTCTCAGGGAGCCAGGTTAAAGAAGATGCGATCAAGATGTTGTGAAAGGGGCGAATAGGCATGGCAAAATTAGTCGCAGTCTGCACGAGTGAACGCAAAGGGATGCGCAAGAAGAATGTTGGGGAAGGGATTTTAGTTCCAAACTTTGGTTTGGAAGGGGATGCTCATGCTGGGGATTGGCATCGTCAGGTGAGCTTACTCGCACTGGAAAGCATCCAAAAGATGCAGAAGCTGGGGCTTGATGTGGTTCCGGGAGATTTTGCGGAAAACTTGACGACAGAGGGGATTGACCTCGTCACTTTGCCGATCGGCACTAAGCTCAGAATCGGGGCCACGGGATTGGGTGAAGTGACGCAAATCGGGAAAGAATGTCATACAAAGTGTGCAATTTATTATCAGGCTGGCGACTGTGTGATGCCGAAGGAAGGGATCTTTATCCGTGTCCTGGAGGGCGGGCAGGTAGCTGTCGGCGATGAAATCGAGGTGTTGGCTTAATGCTGCGCGTGGGTGTGATTACGGCATCGGACAAAGGTTCCCGGGGAGAGCGGGAAGACCTGTCTGGGGCGCTCTTGCGGGAACTGGTGCAAGACATTCAGGGAGAGGTTGTTGAGTATGCGGTTCTCCCGGATGAGCGCGGGCTTCTGGCGGCTAAGATGCGCGCATGGGCGGATGAGTTGAAGCTGGATCTGATTCTCACGACGGGGGGGACGGGTTTTTCACAACGGGATGTGACCCCAGAGGCGACGTTGGATGTGACGGAGAGGCTGGTACCGGGAATTGCTGAAGTGATGCGTGCGGAGAGCCTCAAGGTGACCTCCAGGGCCATGCTCAGCCGGGCGATAGCCGGTTTGCGCAAATACACCCTGATTATTAACCTGCCGGGTAGTCCCAAAGCAGTGCGTGAATGTTGGACTGCGATCGCGCCAGCACTTACCCATGGGATCGAAATCCTTAAAGGAGAAGCCAGCGAATGTGCTGAGCCCATACACGAAAGCGGCATGGGGGTCTAATCTGGTAGAGGGGTGTCTAAATCGAAATGGATGTTTTGGAGAAAATCCTGGCTGCCAAGCGAAAAAAGCTTATTGAGGTGGAGGCAGAGGTTCCGCTGTCGCTTTTATGGAAGCGCTTGGAACATTCAGCCCCAAAGCTTCGTCCTTGGCCCTTGGGGAAAGGTCAGTTCGAACTGATCACCGAGGTCAAACGTGCTTCCCCGAGTTTAGGGAGAATCGATTGGGTCTTAAGCCTGTCGGATATCCTGAATGGGTATGAGCGGGGCGGGGCGGGGGCAATTTCAGTTTTAACAGAAGAAGACTTTTTCCAGGGCGGGCTTGGGGATTTTCAAAGTGTGCGCCAGTCCTGTCCATTGCCCATGCTACGCAAGGATTTTCTTTTCACAGAGTACCAGCTCGTGGAAAGTAGAGTGTATGGGGCGGATGCGGTCTTGCTCATTGCAGCGGTGCTGGAAGAAAAGACGCTGAAGAAATTGTTAAAATTAGCACGCAAACTTTCCCTTGAAACCTTGGTGGAATGCCATGACCGGCAGGAAATCGAGAAAGCCATAAGTGCGGGTGCCCATCTATTAGGCATCAACAATCGCAATCTACGGACATTCGAGGTCTCACTCGAGACGACCTTGGAACTGATGCACTCGCTCCCGAAGCATTGCGCGGTGGTGAGCGAAAGCGGGATCAAGAGCCCAGAGGATATAAAGAGGCTCGCCGAGGCCGGAGCGGCTGGGGCACTTGTGGGAGAATCTTGTTTGCGTCAGACTGATCTGGGGGATTATGTCGGGCATTTAGTACGTGCAGGCCGATCGGCGTATGCACTCAGGAGACAGGAGACAGGAGACAGTAACGTTCGCTTTTTGTAAGGTGGGTGAGAAGCTTGGTCAGGATTAAGGTCTGTGGAATTCGAACCTTGGAAGAAGGACTCTGGGCGGTTGAGGCGGGTGCGGATGCCTTGGGTTTTGTCCTGCACCCGGAGAGCCGACGTTATGTTGAACCGAGTCAGGTGCAAGCCATCACCGCCAAGTTGCCCCCGTTCGTGGCGCGCGTAGGGGTGTTTGTGGACAAGCCTCGAGATGCGGTTGAAGCGATGGTTGAGGCCTGCGGATTGACAGTGGTGCAGCTGCATGGCTCGGAAAAGCCAAAGGAGTGGATGGGTAGCCATTTCCCGATCATTAAAGCGTTCAAGGGGCCGCAGTCCGAGCAAGACTTGAGCCTTTCTCACCGAGAGGAACTTAGGGCTTGGCAAGGGATTGCCCAAGCGATTTTGATCGATTCGACTGCCGCCGGTAAGTTTGGAGGAACGGGAACGGTGCTGCCTTGGGCTGAAGAGTTCCTACAGCGCTGGATCCTTGCCATCAGGAAGGCGGGCTTTCCGTTGCTCCTCGCCGGAGGGTTAACACCGGAAAATGTTCATGAAGGAATGCGCCTGACAGAGCCATATGCTCTGGATGTGAGCACAGGGGTGGAACGGGATGGGAAGAAAGATCCTGCCTTACTGCGGGAATTTTTCCGTCAGGTGTTGACGCCGAAGTGAGTTTGCTTATATACTGAAAGTAGATTGAGCTGAGAGATTGTTGAATTCCCGCAGGTTGTTCGATGAGCAGAGAAGAGTAAGTTTTGGTTTTAAATTTCATATGCGCAATGCGTGCCTTGAGCTGAGTTGAGTGAAGTTGAGCGGAGCTGAGATGAGCGTTCTGGTAAAGTTTAGCCAGTACTCATTTGAGTACTGGCTTTTTATATTCTTTTGGGGGAGGTGAGACAGTGTGGCTGGCGAATAAAGAGTGGACGATTGAGCAAGCTGTCGCGATGAAGGAAGGGGGGATTTTGCACCTGGCCGAGTTAGGGGATAGGCTTGGCCTGCCTTGCCAGTTTGTCCTCGAAGGGCAGGAGCGTGAAAATGAAAGATCGTATCTAGGGTTTGGGGAGGGGTGGGTCTTAGCGGGCTGCGACCAGCCCGGAGGGGATCCATTGCAGGAATTAAGGAAGTTTATCCAAGATT